>SKGM01000069.1 GCA_007117455.1 Candidatus Methanomethylophilaceae archaeon | reverse complement strand
TTAAATATAGTTTCGATAACATGTTTATTATTATAGGTTGATACATTCACAATTGATTCTGGTCGTTTGGTAGGGCCGATTATACGCATTCTTTCCTCGTTGGTTTGAAAACCATGGTCGAATTGATGAAGGAGGTCTTCAAAAATTCATACTCCTCCTTCTGGGATTCTAGATAATTCAAGAATACATTTGCTTTATGAGGGAGTTCTCTTATCAGCTCTTGGCACCTCTTCTCGATATTGGTAAGTTCCTCATCATACTCTGAGTGGAATCCAGAAGGATCATGCAGGCATTCTCTGACCAAAGTAAAACCACATCTTTCTGAAATATCCATGATCTCCTGAATATCGACGACCCTGCCCTCATCCAATATCAAGATGCCGTCATCCCTTACATGGCCCCTGATCATATTCAAGGAATCTTCCAATTCCCCGAGTATGGGACCGACTGAACCTAGAAGAACGACATCGAATGACCCTAGAGTCTTCAATACGGTTCCAGCATCTCCCTGTATGAATTCACATTTCCCCATCACACCTGATACTGAAGCGTTTGACCTTGCTTCATCGATGAATGGCTCCATGGCGTCGATCCCAACACAATCGATACCCTCCTTAGCTGCTTCGACCGTGCATGATCCCTTTCCACATCCGACATCCAACAGTCGTAGTTCAGAGGGGTTGGCAAAAAATTCCTTTATCGTATTCAGGATGATGTCGGGATTGCTGCCCAAGGTTCTGAGGTCCTGGAGTATGTAATCGAGATATGGTAACGCATCCTCACTACAACCCATCGAAGAAGCTATACTTTCAGAAAGATCCCTCATCATATGATAGAGGCCTTACTGTGAATTAACTGATTCTATCACCCATATGATAAGATTGAGCATTAATTTCTAACTAGTATGAATTACATGATAAATATGTTGTATGTTACGTTATTACAGAAAATAAATTAGGTATAGTGATAACTATACAAAAATATCCTTCTCAGGTCTCAATCATCATCCTTGCGGATTCCTTGATACGATGGATTATCGAATTGAGACCATCGCTTCTGGAGGGTGAGAGGTTGGTCCTGAGTCCGATGTCATCCAGAAATCGCAATTCTGCGTCAAGGATGTCCTGTGGCCTCTGACCATCCAAGACCCTCAGTACCAAGGAGAGGATGCCGCGGGTTATCGATGCGTCGCTATCGGCTGTTATCATCATCCTTCCATCCTCGAGTCCGGTCTTCAACCATACATTGGACTGACAACCAGGCACCGCGTTCTCTTCTGTCCTATCCTCATCGGCTAGGCCTTGGATTGCCTTACCGGATGCGATGATCATCTCATAGAGTTCGAACCAGTCGCTAGCCTTTGAGAACTCCTCAGTTATATTCCGATCGATGTCAGCTATGTTCAGGTTGATCACTCCAATATGCTGACGGCTTTCTCCAAACCGTCGATGAAGTCAGATATCTCCTCCACGGTGTTGTAGAATGACAGGCTTGCCCGCACGGTCCCGCTTATACCCAATCGGGCCATCAGGGGCTGGGCGCAATGGTTACCGGTCCTTACGGCAATACCCATCTTATCCAGTATCTGACCGATGTCATACGGGTGGAGGCCTCGGATGTTGAAGGAGTATATCGGGCATCTCTCAGCTCCGTCGCCATAAACTGTAACGCCCTCGATGCGACCCAGGCTCCGCATCATCTCCCCGTTCAGAACCTTCTCATGCTCGATTATATCGTCCATGCCCAGGGACATCATGTAATCGATGGCTGCCGCCAGACTTATGGCCCCCACGTAATTCGGTGTTCCGGATTCGAAGCGCTGCGGTACCTCAGCGTAGGTGGAGGAGGTCATGGTGACCTTATCGACCATCCCTCCCCCACCTTGTGTGGGAGGCAGTTCTTCCAATAGATCCTTCTTACCGAATAGTACGCCGATCCCGGTCTCTGCATGGAGCTTGTGGCCACTGAAAACCAGGAAATCACAATCCAGCTCCTTGACATCGGTCTTGAGATGAGGCACGGACTGGGCGCCGTCAACCATCACAAGGGTACCATTCTCATGACAGGCCTGGGTTATCTTTTTGATGGGATTCACCATCCCTAATACATTGGAGACCTGACTGATTGCCAGGAGTTTGACCTTTTCATCCAAGATATCGCTCAGGCCATCAATCGATATGGACCCATCGTCCTTGATGGGCAGGACCCTTATGCTGGCACCGACCTTTGCACAGGCCATCTGCCAGGGTATTATGTTGGAGTGGTGTTCCATCTCTGATAGCAACACCACATCCCCTTTCCCGATCTCTGATTCAGCGAGGCAGGCGGCCAGCATGTTGATTCCTTGGGTCGTGCCGGCAGTGAACAACACCTCCTCCTCACGGGCGTTGATGAATTTCGCTACCTTGTTCCGAGCATCCTCGTACAATCCGCTCATCACATCACTGAGATGATGGACACCGCGATGGATGTTGCTGTTGTGGACCATATAGGCCTCCCTCACCGCATCCATGACCTGAACGGGCTTCTGGGCAGTGGCGGAATTGTCGAAATAGACCAAAGAACGGCCGTTGACCTTTGTCCCCAATATGGGAAAATCCGCCCTGACCCTATCCACATCCAGCATCCGGGTCTACCTCTTCTTCCTGAAGATGCCTAACGAGAACCAGCCCTTGTCATCACTGAATACCCTTTCCAGCATCAGGCCGCTGTCCTCCACCATGTCTTTCATACCATCCAGTGTGAACTTGTATGAATTCTCGGTGTGTATCATCTCACCCTCTTCGATTTGAAGTCTCTTTCCATCCGAAGTGATGGTTACCAAGTCGTTCAGTGCCTTAAGGTGCATCTCTATGCGGGATTCACTCTCGTTGAAAAAGGCGACGTGTTCGAAAGCCATGGGATCGAGATCGGTTCCGAGTAGGGAGTTGACGACATTGATTATGTTCCTGTTGAACTCCGCGGTGACCCCTTCACCATCATTGTAAGCCTTATTCAAAACGTCACGATCCTTGACCATGTCGAACCCCATCAGGAAAAGGTCATCGGGAGACATGGATTGGGCCAACTGTTCACAGAATGAAAGTGCATCATGCCTTTCCAGATTGCCTATCGTGCTTCCGAAGAAGATGAATAGTTTGCGTTTGTCATTAGGAAGGAAGGACAGGTGGCTGAGGAAATCACCGACCACTCCCATGATATCGATGTCCGAATATCTGGATTGTAGACAGTATGCAGAGTCAACGATGGCCGAGAGGCTGAAATCCACGGGTATGTACCTGAGGCCCTGCAGGGTCTCGGTCGGCACATGGTCCAGGAAGATCGAGATCTTGGAGCAGTCGCCGCTACCCAACTCGATCACATCGGACCCCACAAGATGTTGCGCCAGTGCGTCTGCTGCAAATGGTATGAGGGACTTCTCAACCTGTGGCGGATAATACTCGGGAAGCTCGGTTATCCTCTCATATATCTTCGACCCCTCGGTATCATAGAAGAACATCGAAGGGATGCTCTTAGGTGTCGACTGAAGACCGTACCATATCTTCTCCGCCAACTGGTCTTTTCCCATCTCGGGTAGATAATTCTTGACCTCCAATCTCTCATTGTATCGGATGGTGCTGTTATCAAAGTCCATATATCCTCCCGCTTATCATCATACCTTCCGGCACTCCCGTCTCATAGGGGTTGGAATCATCACTGCTCCACTCGAACCACCCTCCATCATAGACGGCTATCCTCGGCCAACCCATTAGATATGCGTTGAAGAATGCTTCCGATCCCCTCCAACCGGTACCGCAGTAGAACGCGTTAAACCTTTCAGGCGTCACCCCGATCTCTTCCCACATCCTCTCTATCTCATGATATTCCCTCCCAGTGTGGTCGAGGTTCCGGTAATTCTCCATATGGTAGGCGTCACTACCGCAATTCCCGAATACCGCACCGGGGATGCGTCCCTTCTTCTCGATGTAGTTGTAACCGCTCACCTTTCCTATAAGCTCCGGCCAGCTGCGAACGCAGACCAGGTTGGCATCCTCCGCTGAAAGTATCCTTTTAGCCTCTTCAGTGTCCACGACGATATCCGGCCTCGCAGGTATATCAGTGCCGAAACCATCCGCCGGAATAGATTTGGATTCTTCCTTAGACAATGGGTAGCCAGCATCCAGCCAGGATTGGAGACCTCCGTTCAGGACTCTGACATCCTTGACGCCGGCGTAGAGTAGTATGAAGGCGCAACGCATCGCCCCCAGCTGGCCCTCGCTGCTGCCAGGGAAGGGGTCTTCGTTACGCGGATGTGAGAAACGGCCATAGACCACAACGGTGGTCTCTGACGTTATACCCTTACTTTTCAGTACTTCGGACAACTCCTCCGGCGTCCTTCGGTTCCAGGTCTCAGTTGATTCTAGTGAGTTGGTGTCCATATCAATGGCTCCAGGGATATGGCCCAGAATGTAATCATCAAAATTTCTGTAGTGACAATGGCAGACCACCAGACCGTCATCTCCGAGACCTTTGCCCTTCGGTTCTTCGATGGCCTCCTTCAACCACGAGGCAGGGACAGCGCACTCATATCTGGCGAGTGTCTGCAATGGTTTATCCGGATCGGGAATCCATTCCTGGAAGAAGTCTTCGTACACGCTAAGATCCTGGAATCCCATGCGCTCTAAGAGATCGAAGGCCTTACTGCAATGTTCTGAGTCGTAACCGTATATCACGGTCTTCGAATCCCTGACCAGTCCTTTGGCTTCAAGGATGTCGTTCAGATCAATGTAATCGAACCATTTGATCGGAACGGATCTTGCCCCAGGTATGTGGCCTCCTCTATCCTCTCCATTGAGTGGCCAACCATTGTAAGACTCTATCGGGCGGATATCGAGTATCTGCACATCTGCCCCCAGAAGCCCCTCCATCTCAACAGTCGATGTGGTCCTCTTTTTCATCATGTTTCCTTTCTCCGATCTCCTTATTCCGAATTGTTCGCATCCTATTTCCTCTAACTGGAATGTAACTGATCGACTGGCTTTATTCCCGGTGAATCATTATTGACAATTATTTGATAAAATGGTTTGTCGATTACAAGAAATATCAACTCAAAAATCCATTCGTTGAAATTAGCGAATTAATGTTCAATTCGATGATGATAAGGAAAAATGAAATGGTTTGAGTTGTGTGGTTTAAGACAGCCTTCACATTATCGGCAGCTTGTTCTCACCCTTCATGGTGTTGAACAGGATGGCGACCGGCAGGTAGAAGGAGACTATCGCGGTCAGTATACCGAAGATACCGACGACCCACTCCAGGTCTGTTGTCTCCATCCAGACTCCCGCGCCCAGAGCGAGGAAGGTCACACCTGCCAGAGCTATTATTGCAGTCACCATCTTTACCGGTTGGGCGGTTGAAACCACGGCCATGACCAGCAGGAAAACGGCACCGAACAGGACATACAGGGCGAAGTCCTGCATGCTCGTTGCAGCTATCGCTGCATACACGGGCACGAATCCGTAGAAGAACAAGGCCAGGACACCGAACAAAGCAGTGCCGAACATGTTCTCATTGAGATAGCATGCGACGGTTACGATGGCGAACAACAATGCGGCATAGGGTAGGAACCCTGCGATCATGCCTAGGGCCCCTGGGTCAGCTCCGAAATCCAGCATTACAAATCCGACCATGGCGGCTATATAGGCGACTACGAACAGCCCCAATACCTCCGGCATGGCCACTTTCACTTTCACTTCTTCATGATTCGTCATGTTCCGTTCCTCACAATCATTGACACACTCGAGTGTCTGAATATATCACGCTCTGATTTTTATTTATAATAGTTACTTTTCTTTATCAATCGTTGACATCCTATCTCTTTCTAAAATGATATTTTGGCACTGGAGGTTTAATAAATCGACATATGACGATAGTCGATTTCATATTATGCAATAAGTTTATATCTTCCTGTTGTTATCCAATTCATTCTTTATATTCGGCTTTCACCTTCAAATCCTTGGACGGCCTTCTTTTTCCTTCATAGGCCCTCATCAGGCCTTCCATATCAATGGATGATGAGAGTTCATCCGGTAATCTGAGAAATCGTCTCTGAGCCGGGTTCCGTGCACGGGATGCCATCATCTCCTGAACTTGATTGAAGACCTCTTGACTCACCAATTGCCGGTGGTCGGATGGTATGATCATGCCCTCCCAACGCAAATGACCGACATACACCGGATTATGGAGTATGGAGCGGACGTTGTGGACGGTCCAGGGATTACCCTTTCTGGTGCTGAGGTCCTTATGATTGTTCAAAGCGTAAGCCAATGATGATAGACTTGAACCTTCCAGATAGGATGAGAACATCCATTGCACATTGGGAGCCTCCTCCTCATCCGGGATGAGTATGCCGTTATCCAGTCGGTATCCGTAAGGCACCCGGAACCCGAGGATCCCACGGGCGGATTCGGCCTTCTCCCTCATGCCCATGTAGGTCCGCTCGCCAATCTGCTCACTCTCCAATTGGCCGATCCTCTGTATCATATCCATAACGAACCTGCCCAGGGCGTTGGAGGTGTCCAAGGACTCGGTGGAGGAAGAGAACGTCTTATCCCATGACCCGAGGTCCTCCATCATGGCCATGAAGTTCTTGGAGTTACGGTGTATACGATCCATCTTCAGGACCAGGACGCAGTCCCATCGGTCACGTTCCTCGATCATCCGACGGTATTCGGGTCGATTGGTGCTCCGTCCGGAATATCCATCGTCCGCATAGATGTCGGCGACCTCCCAATCCTGGGCATCGCAGTAGGCACGCAACATCTCCTCTTGGGCTGCCAGGGAGTATCCCTCTCTTGCCTGGTCCTCGGTGGATACGCGGATGTAGAGAGCGGCCCTCATGCTTCGGTGATGGATTTTGGAGGTATTATCGTTTGTTGAAAAGGGTGGAAGGGGTTTGTTCGTTCAGAACCTCCTCTTGATCACCAGCAGCAATGCGAGGATCACGACCACCGCTGCGGCGGCGCCGATGTACATGGTCATGTCATCGTCGTCATCCTCCGCAAGGTCCTCGGTGATCTCCGTCACCGCTACCGAGCCGGTGGTGGCCGTCAGGGTGCTGCTCTTGAACGAGTGGCCCTCCTTGGTGGCCTGCAGGGTGTAGGTGCCGGGCTCTATGAGGAACGAGTAGTTGCCATCCTCTCCGGACACGGCGACCTCCACTCCGTCCACGCTTATGGTCGCTCCGGCGACCGCTAGGTCGGATGAGTCCATGACCGTTCCGGTGACCAGGACGCGGGCGGTGACGTTGATGTGGTACGTCACTTGGGTCTCAAGGGTTCCGTCGACGGATGTTGCGGTGACCGTCACGTGGTAGGAACCCACCTCATCGGGGGTACCCCAGAATGTTCCGTTGGCGGCGGAGTACTGTATGAAGGAGGCATTGGTGCTGAAGGACCAGGTGACCGTCTCGTTGGCCTCCATGGCGTGCACGATGGACCATCCGACTATGAACTCGTCATCGCCCACCGGACCGGTGGGCGCATCGGACTCGATGGTCGGCGCCCAGTTCTCCAGAACGGTTATGGTCACGGTGTCCTCATCCTGGTTATCCTCGGCATCCTTGGCCGTCAGGGTGACCACGTATACGCCAGGCTCCTGGAATGTATGGATCGGCGTCTCCCCGTAGAGGGTCACAGTCTGACCGTCGTAGGTGAAGGTCCAGGTGTAGTTGGTCACGGCGACGTTGTCCCAGGACCGAGAGCCATCGAACACGAACACCTGATCCTGCCGGATCTCAGCGTCGTCACCGGCGTCAGCGATCGGTGGCGTGGTGTCCAGGGCGGACACGGTCATCTGCAGGGAGGTCTCGTTCCAGTTGCCTGCTGCATCGGTCACGTTGAGCGTGACGGTATACTCGCCGGGTACGTTGAAGCGATAGGATGTAGTCTCACCGCTGAGGGTGGCGACCACCACGTGATCCTTGGTGATCGTCCACTCGTAGCCGGTTACGGCCACGTTGTCATAGGAGGCGGAGCCGTCCAGTACCACCAAGGCACCCATGTCCACATCCGGCAACGATGCCATGACCGCCACCGGGTCGACGTTGTCATCGGGGTTGACGGTCATGGTGAGCGAACGGTTGTGGTAGTTGCCGGCGGCGTCGCTGACGTTCAATGCCACGGTGTATATGCCATCGACATCGAAGCGGTAGGTGAATGTGACGCCGTCATGCACATGCACCACCTCATCGTCAAGGAGGATGGTCCAGTTGTATCCGGTGACGGCAACGTTGTCCCAAGAGCGGGAGCCATCGAAAGCGACGGCGGTTCCCACATCGACCTCCCCGTCACTGCCGGGGCGGGATATGGGTGGGATGTTGTCCTCGGGATGCACGGTCACGGTGACCACATCCTCAGCGAAGTTTCCGTTGTCACTGACGTTGAGCGTTACTGTGTACTCACCGCTGACGTTGAAACGGTATATGGCGACCTCTCCATCCAACACCACATCATCGAACCCAGGATCGGTGTTGTGGCTTATGGTCCACGTGTAGCTGCTGGCACCGGTTGAACCGCTACCGTCGAGTGCCTGCACCGTCCCCTTGTTCACATCCTCATTCACCACGGCACTTGCAGTGAGTCCGCCAAGCATCCTTACAGTGGGAGAGGCGGATGTTATCTCCACGGTGACCGTCTCGCTACCCTCGTTACCGGCGTCGTCTCTCACGGTTAGGGTCACTTCATATACACCGGCCTCGGTGAACATATGGAAGACCGCTTCGCCATACAGGGTCTTGATCACATCGCCCCCGCTACTGATGTTCCAGGTGTAGTTCACGATTCCCACATCATCCCATGATGCTATCCCATCGAACACCACTATCTTCCCATGTATCGAATGTGTTATGGACGCTATAGGCGGCGTGATGTCACCGGTTGAAACAACTGTGACAGTCAAAGACACAACGTCCCAATTACCGGCGGCATCGGTCACGTTGAGTGCAACGGTATATTCACCGGGGTCGGTGAATCGGTACATGACTATCATACCATCCAGAGTTACATCATCGAACCCTGGGTCGGTGTTATGACTTATGGTCCACTCATAACCAGTCACGGCGACGTTGTCCCAGGACCTGGAGCCGTCGAAGACCACCCAGTCTCTTTCGTCAACGGTGCGGTCAGGGCCGGCGCGGGCTATTGGCGGTACGGTGTCCCCTTCCACGGTCACGGTCATGGTGTCCTGGTCCCAGTTGCCGGCGGCGTCCCTCACGGTGAGGGTCACTTCGTACGAACCGACCGCAGAGAAGCGGAAGACCGGTGATACTCCGTACAACTCACGGTCCTGACCGTCATAGTTGAAGGTCCAGGTGTAGTTGTCTATACCGACATCATCCCAGGAGGCGAAGCCGTCGAACACCACCAATCCGCCCAATCCGATGTTGACATCGGAACCGGCACGCGCCCTTGGGTCAGTGGTGTCAAGATCGTCCACGAACACCGTCACCGTGGCGCTGTCGCTGTTGCCGGCAGCATCCTCGACAGTCAGTATCGCAGTGTGGGTGCCACCGGCGGTGAAGCGGTAGGAGAACAACGGTTGGTTCGATGTGTGAATCTCATGACCCTCAGGGGAGAGAATCGACCAATGATAGGATACGATACCCACATTATCAGTGGACTTCCGGCCGTCGAAGGTCACCAAGGCGTTGAGTTTAACAGTTCGGTTCTTCCCGGCATCGGCCACCGGGGGCTCGGTATCAGGAGCCTCCTCAACTGTTATGATAAGGGTATCGGTGTCCGAGTTACCGGCGGCGTCCTTCACGGTAAGTGTGACCTCATATGCACCGGGAATCTCGAACTTGAAGCTCGGAGAGACGCCATAGAGGGTGATGGATTGATCATCGTAGGTGAAGGTCCAAGTGTAATTCACGATGCCCACGTTATCGGTGGATGCGGAGCCGTCGAAGTTGATGGTGGCGCCCTCAACAACAGATTTGTCCGATCCGGCATCGGCAACCGGAGGCACGGTGTCCGAAATATCATCATCATCATCGGAAATGATCAGGATGCTCGAGACGATGGCCCTCAGGACGTACATCACATCCTCCATGTCCATCGATTCGTAATCTATGGGCCTGGTTATCTCTACGGCCCCTCCGGTCATATCATAGACCATGGTGACGATGAGTTCCTCCATCATATCCATGGGCTCCTCCATGAGCTCCTCCCACATCAGGGGGTCCGCAAGGTCGGGGATTATCGGTATCCCGCCGATGTAGAAATCATCGACATCGGGATGGAAGTCAGTGAACACCTGGGACAGAGGTATGTCGAACAACCCGGGCACAGGCACATCCTCCAGCCACAGCCAATACATGGTGGAGTTCTCAGTCCGGAGACCATGTATGACGAGCAGGTCGGTCTCCTCACCATCCGATATCGTCCAGGGGATTTCCAGAGGTATCTCGAACAACTCCACGGGGATGGTGAGTTCCGGCACATCGAACAGTATCATATCGACCGGTGACGGACCAGGTTCAGGGAGGTATTCTGCGGGAATGTATATCTCGTGTAATTTGATCGGGAAACCATCGAGTCCTTCGGCATCGGGCATATCCTCAGCTATGCCCTGGAAAATCAGATCTATCCCCATGTTCAGCTCATTGACGGCCCTATGGTCACCGGTTATCTGCAGGTCTACCTCCCCCTCGAAAGAGAGGTCTATGACCATTCCTTCGATTTCAGAGCCGAAACCCTGTTCAATTCCATTTTCCAGATCGGGTATGCTCAGGGAGGGGATGAAGCCCAGAGAAAGGGTCTGATTGTAGTCGTATGTGAAGAGGAGGTTCATATTTCCATAGCTGACCTCCATGTCTTCATCGAATTCCACGAAAGGTAGCTTGCTGAAATCAGCCTCCATGGACAATGATAGAAGTTGGGTGGAAGAGACCTCCTTGACATCCATGGATTCCTTGTCGAATGTCACGGAGAATTTCTGAGCCAGTCCGATGATGACCTCGAAGTATGATATGGTCACCATGTCCTCATAATCCTCTTCAGTGAAGTCATGTTCGGGGGTGTAGACCCCTTCCTTGGGGAGGTCATAAACGGTGGTCTTGGCATTTATCTTGAGATGCACCTCCAGACCGCCACTTTGTTCAATGGTCACCTCGTCATCGGTCACCTTCGTGACTCCGGTCATGGCATAGGCATTGATGGTGCCCTTCGTTATACTGAAGTCATTCAACTCAGCCTGACCTTGGGACTGTTCGCTGATGGTGTCCATGATCATGTCGATGATCTCATCGCTGTATGCATAATACAGGTGTAGAACATCGAATTCGATTCCAGCGCCGAAACCGTCACCTTCATTCCAATCCATGGAACCAGATTCGGCCTGAGAGCCGAAGGGTAACAAAATTACGGTGGCGAACAACGGCACCAGCAGAACCAAGGCTATGGTTGCTGAAATAAGTTTAAGTGATGACCCCATGAATTTCCCCATGATGATATCATTCGTTATTGGGGTATATAATGATATTATCAATGAATGAAAGTGGACCTTAGATTTAGTTCTGAACCCTGATGAATTATCAAGCTCCCCCGAATTGAAAAGATGGGAATTTCTACTAAAAATCGAATGCTATCTAAACCTTAACATACGGAGCCTCAGTGTGGATATTATGTATGGGTTTTGGAAAAGGGTCGGATCGGAGACGAGCGTTCTAGATCATCAAGTAGACCCGGAGTCCAATCTCAATCTACAATTCAATAATCATCCATTGTCAACGTAGCGATCTCCCGAAACTGGGCTTCAACCGATCAAGACGGTATTCATCGATGTCGTCGAACGGATTCGATGAAGGGTATTACGTTGAAACACTCCCCTTGTCTAATCGATACTTGAAAGATTCCTACGGAAATCATGGATTCGGACATAGATGGTATTCAAAGTTTTTTTGACATTGAGTTTCTTAGATTCAAGGCACCTCATGCTTTGGTAATCCATGAGAGGAGTCATTGATGATTATCCTTATTCCTATTAGCGGAATCCGATCCGTTGTGCATGGATGTCATACCTTTCAGATTGTTATCATGTCCATATCAGAATTCATGTCTGTAACATGTTAAATTTAGAGTCCTCTGAGATTATGTACCCAAAGTATCTCAGCTTGGATCATAGATAAGGAATTGTTCTGCACGGAAGCCATTCATGATAAATGGCCTTCCAACAGTAGTTTCAACTGTACGATTCCATCCAAGATTACCTATCAAGCATCCACATCCGCCTCCGGGATCGAAATGCCTGAGATACCTTGGAGACGTGAGAAATCATCCCTGTTTATTATCGGGGGAAGATGATCCACCCTGAGCACATCAGCCCAACGTAGACAACCGCAGTACAGCGGGTTCTTAAGGATGCGGGAAACAGTCTGTCTCCTCCACGGTCCTCCCTTCTTCGCCCTTATCCCCAAGGAGTTCAGATGATCGGCGATGGCCTGCAGCGACCTCCCCTCGGAACGCAGGCGGTAAATGGAACGCACCACATCGGCCTCCTCCTCGTTCACCACCAGGCCTTCGGGGGTGACGTCGTAACCATAAGGATGGCCGCAACCCAACATGCCCTTTCCATGTCTGGCCTTCCGGTCCATGCCCACTCTCACCCGCTCACCGATCTGCTCACTCTCCAGTTGGGCGATGCGCTGCATGATATCCATCACGAAACGCCCCATGGCGGTGGTGGTGTCGAAGCTCTCCTGCATGGAGTTGAACTCCTTGCCCCATGCCCTCAGGGAGTTCATCATGAGGGTGAAGTTCATGGAGTTGCGGTGTATGCGGTCCATCTTCAACACCAGTATGAGGTCCCAGTCCCCACGCTCCTCCAGCATCCGTTGGTACTGCGGCCTTCTGGTGCTGCGGCCGGAATGACCCTCGTCCACGTAGACCCCGGCGACCTCCCATCCTCTGGCCTTGCAGTAGGCGGAAAGGCGCTTGCGCTGGGCGTCCAGCGAGAATCCCTCCCGGGCCTGGTCCTCGGTGGACACCCGGAGATAGAGTGCGGCCCTCATCGGCATCCCGACACAACTAGCAACGCGAGGATATAAAAAACATCTGACATTTGTCAGACTAATTGTGGATTAAAGGCAGCCTGATGTCGGACATCACAGAGGACGACGGCTCCGGAGGAGTATGTACCCTCCACCCAGACCGAGCGCGCCCGCCGCCGCCACGGCATATGCCTGGTCGTCAGAGGTATCGGAACCTGAAGCCACAGTGGGATTGGGGGTGTTGTAATTGACAGTCACATCGCTGATGTTCGTCCATCCCGCTGCATCGGTGACCTTGACCCACAGCGTGTTCTCTCCCTCTTGAAGTTGGAAGGTGTGGGACAACAGGTCGTCAGCATCCTCCCAGGTTTCACCGTCGTAGGATATCTCTGCTGTGAACGGTGATTCGTCGAAGGCATCCCATTCCACGGTGATGCTGTCCGTATCGCTGGAGTATCCCTGTTCCGGGTGTGTGATCGTCAGCTGCGGTTCTTCGGTGTCTACCGTGACGCTGATTGTTGTCACATTAACGTTACCAGCGGCATCGATGGCCCGGACCAAAAGGACGTTGACGCCCTCATCCAGATCGGTGAACGTATATCCGTCGGGACCCGACTCCAGCCACAGGTCGCCGTCATAGGAGACGTTAATGGTGACCGGTGAGTCGTCGATGACCTCCCACTCCAATGTCAGTTGGTCCTCAGGGATCAAGTCCCCGTCCTCATGGCTGGTGATGCTTATTATAGGGTCGGTGAGGTCCACATGCACCGTTATGGAGTCATGACCCTGGTTCCCGGCGAGGTCGGTCACCCGCACCATAAAGGACAACTCCCCCTCCGGGAGTCCGGTGAGCTCATGCCCAAAGGTCTGGCCGAGTGGCATCCAGTCCCCGCCATCCACCGACACCTCGGCGGTCCAGTCATTCAGTTCGATGACCTCCCAGACCAGCGTCACGGAACCGGTGGAATTGTAAATACCGTCCTCCGGCGATGTGATCGACACCTCCGGGGGAGTGAGGTCGACGGTGACGTTGATGCTGGTCACGTTGACGTTACCGGCGGCGTCGGTCACCCGGACCCAGAGACGATGCTCGTCCTCAGCCAGTTCGAATACGTGTCGTCCTTCCTCCATGGCCACCGCCCATGAGGAACCATCCGTAGACACCTCCTCCACCATGGGCGATGCATCGATTGCGGTCCATTCCACCAGGACCGACGAGGAATTGGAATGATATCCGTCATCCGGCGAGTGGATCGATAACTCCGGGTCCTCGGTGTCGACCACCACGGTGATGGATGTCACATTCACATTACCGGCAAGGTCCACGGCCCGGAGGTATAGGGTGTGCTCCCCGTCCGCTAGATCTCCGAAGAGGTGGGAACCGTCGTGGTCCGGGGCCACCCAGACATCACCGTCACTGGATACCTCCACCATATCCAGATTGATGTCCGTGGCATCGAACTCGAGGAGGACGTCACCGCTGTCCAGGTAGTCGCCGTCGTCAGGGTAGTCTATGGACAGGTCCGGCGGCCTGGTGTCCACGGTGACTGTGATGTTGGATTGGTTCACATTGCCGGCGAGGTCGGTGGCGCGCACATGGATGGTGTAGACGCCATCGGAGAGGATGAAGGTGGTCGAACCCTCGACGAGGAACCACTCCACGCCGTCCACTGAGATCTCCTCGAGATCCGGGTTCTCATCCTCAATGGTCCAACTGATCAGTACCTCGCTGCTGTTGGTGTAGGTTCCAGTGGACGGTTCGATGATCTCCACCACCGGCGGGGTGTTGTCCACGATGAACGATATGATGGTCACATTCTCGTTGCCCAGGTGGTCCACGGCACGGATGCTCACATCATGCCGCCCGTCGATGAGGCCGTCGATCTGGTAAGGGCTGCTGACGTCCTCGATCCAATCGCCGCCGTTGATGGATATGTCCGAGCGCGGGGACAGGTCGTGGTCATCCGTGGTCTCCCAGACCAGGTCGAACGGTGTCTGGAGGACCTCATCCTCCCCAGGATGCAACACCACGATCTCCGGCGGAGTGCGGTCTATGAGGATGGTCACGGTTGCGTTCCCCTCATTGCCGTCGTTGTCCCGGACCGAGACGGTTATGTTACGCCAACCCTCAGCGAGGGTCAGGGGGTCGATGTCCAATGATCCGGTGCCGTGAGGGAGGCTGTATACCTCCTGGCCATCGATAAGCACCCTGACATCCTCCTGGGACATGCCGCTGCGGTTGTCCATCGCCTCCCACCTCAGCTCGATGGTGTCGTAAGAGAACATGTCACCGTCAACGGGGGATTCGATGGCCACATGGGGCGGGTAATCGTCCACCAAACCCTTCAGCGGATGGTGATCGATGGCACCTCCGGACATCTCGTAAGGGATGTCGACGATGCCGTCTTCGTTGTCGTCCGGGGACTGCCAATCGCTCCAATAGTTGCCCTCCATACCACCGGACCCGGGGAAGCGGGACATGTTCCAGACGTTGTCGTTGTCATCATGGCACTGTAGATTCGCCTCCTGGCGGACCAGGGTCGCGCCGTTGTTGCTGAAGAAGGCGTTCCATACCGCCACCATATCGCTGCAGGCGGTGGCGTTTATGGCGAATCCGCCGTTGTCATGGAAGTCGTTCCCCCGGACCAGGATGTCCTGGCAGCCCATCATGACCAAACCGTCGCCTTGCGAGTCCTGGACCAGGTTGTCTATGAAAATGACCTCGGTGGCGGAATCCAGTACTATTGCGACGCCGTTGCCGTCGAACGACGAGTCGGTAATCGAGACCTTACCTCCTGTCGCCTCGATACCCACCGATGCACTGCCCCTGACCACGGACCCTGTGACCTCGACCTCGAGGTTCTGGTCCGCCTTCACCCCTCTGTCCTCAGCCTCCAGGATGCTGTCCGAAAGCCGCAGGACCGACGGTCCGATGAGGTGAACACCAGCACCATCGGCGTTCAGGTGGGATTCCTGGACATGGATGGTGATGGCGGTCGCTTGGACCTTCACGCCGTCAGCGGATGAGGGTACGGTGAGGTTCGTTATCGTGACTTCGGCCACATGGGCCTCCAGATTGAGGGCCTTCAGGCCGGCGGTGATATTGTCGTTGGATGACACCAGTGTCATTATGCCATCGGTGATGAGGCGGAGTCCATCCCCGACTGCGGTCAATTGGTTGTCCTGGGAATGGATGGACGATCCGTCAGAGATGTCCACGTGGATCCCATGACCAGTGGAACCTATCAGGTTCCCCTGGAAACGCAGGGCTTCGGCGCTGGTGGACATGATCTCGATCCCGTCACCAAAGTCGTTGCCCAGCACGCCTTCCCCCATGTCAAGATGGGAGGATATGAGTTCGATACGACCGGCGAGGCCGTTGTCCCTCAGAACGCCTATGGTCAGGTCCGCTGCATGTATCTGGAGGCTGTCCATGGTGTTCCCTTCCACCGCTCCGATGGAACAACCCTCGGTCGTCACGATGCTCACATGGCCCAGGGTGTTGTCGGCCATATCCCCGATGACCGTCGAGGTGGAGTCGATCTCCATCCCCTGAAGCTCATTCCCCTCCCATGAATCCAGGACCACGGACGGTGCTGTTATGTTCAGTATCCCGTTCAATGTATTGCCTGAGAAGATACCGATATCCACCGACACGGTGGCGGAGATCCGTACAGCCTCCTCGATGCTGGCCGCATCCATGGTGTTACCGGACACATCACTCGAACCGAAGGACCCGCATTGGATGTGGAGGAAACGGTCCGGGACGCCGCTCTCCACCTGGTTGCCGATGATTAGCGGTATGCTGACCTCGGAGCTCTGGATCGAGATTGTGTCACCGGTCACCGCATGGAATCTGTTCGAGTCGATCTCGGACACCATCAAGGATACGGTCGCCGACAGGTCTAGGCCTCGGAGGTCATTGTTTCGTATGGACGGTATACTCATCCCCTCCGAAGAGATAACGGTCAAGCGACCGTCGAGGTTGTTGGAGTGCACATCACCGGTCGAGACCCCTCCGGCCTCCATGTGGATTTCGGTCAAGGTGTTGGCAATCAGTTCCCCGCAGACCAGGTCGTTGCCGCCGATGAGAACCATACCACCTTGGAGTGAGTTTGAGGAGACCGCGCCCACTGTGAGGCCTCCCGAGGAGACCATGCGGACGGCATCCGATGAGGTCGGGACGGTCACCGAGTTGGAGCTCACATCCTCGACCGTCACAACATCCCCTTCGATCAGCAGCAGATGGGTGGGCGACCCTGAGACCAGTTGGTTGTCCTGCAACCCACCCAGCACCACCGTTTCCGCTTGTAGCATGATGGCTGCGCCATCCACATCCTGGAAGATGTTGTCTACGATGGATCGGACATCTATGGAGACGTCGTCGAGGATCCGGAGGGACCGTAGCTCATTACCCTCCAAATCGCCTGTGGTGACCCCGGCTTCGCCGGTGAGGGTCATGTTTCCAACCAATACATTACCTGATACGTCACCGACGGAGATGGTGCTGGAGTTCGCTGTCAGGTCTGCCATGCTGTTCGCGGAGATACCGTCGATGGTGATCCCTGAACCCGCCTGCAGCTCCATGTCCCCTGTCAGGGTGTTCCCGTTGACCACTCCGAATCCGATGGTGGAGGCTTCCGACAGCATGCCCATGAGCTGATTGCCGGTCATGACCTCCATTACCAAGGACCCCTGGACGGATATCACCACATCCCCGGTCAGGATGTTGTCGGTGAGGTTCAGGCTCGCTGTCCCGGCCTGCAGGTTCAGATGGGTCATCGTGTTGGCGCTGATTTCCGGTAACGCCGCATCATCCCCGACCTCCAAGGACAGGGAGCCGATCAGAACGTTGGACCGTAGGCTCTGTACCTCCAGGTCTTCCGATACGTCGATGTGCATGGCCACGTCGTAGCTGGTAATGAGGTGGTTGTCCTCCATGGAACCAATCCTCAGCCCTTCGGAGGAGATGGTCAGGGAGGGCAATGCGGCGGTGGTGCTGAACACGTTCGCATAAACGGTTCCCATATCCACATCACGGCCGGCTTCGATCTCCATGGCCCTGCGGTCGTTGGTGTTCAGACCGTTGAACTCCATCAGGTCGAGACTGAGGTCACGGGATGCGTCCAGATGGACGGAGGCCAGGTTGTTTTCTGCCATTTCCCCGATCGCCAGATCCCCACCCGCGGACAACATCATATGTCCGGTCAGGGTGTTGTCACTGAGAACGGAGATGGCGATGTCGCCGTCGGACAGCATGGTCAGTCCGCCCATCGTGTTGCCGCGGAACAAGTCACTGTCGATTTCCGTGGAGGCTTCCACGTGCATGCTGTCCATGATGTTATCCTCCACCTTCGGTAGACCCACCTGGGAACCGGTCATGTGCACCGGGCCGCCGATGTCGTTATGTATCAAGGTGACCAGGCATGATGGGGCGCTGAGGTTGACGGCACCCAGGAGGGTGTTGTCCTCCAGATGCGCATCGAGCGATGTGTCCGATACGATCCGGACGGCATCATCGACCGAGGCTACACTCATCAGGTTCTCCTCCATACGGAGACTGACATCATCCGCCTCCACCCACAGCAGTCCCGTCGGGGAACCGCCGGCGAGCTCATTGCCCTGGAACCGTTCCAGATAGACATCGTCGCCCACGACCTTGAATGCCAGGTCGTGACATTCCTGGATCAGGTTCTGGCTCATATCCAGTATGGTGACGTCCCCGCCTTGGACCTCCACCCCGATGGCCGGGCTGGATATGTTGTTGTCGTTGAAGGAGGAGATGTGCACCGAGGCGGCGCTGATGAGCGTGGGACCAAGACTGTTGGAGGCCATGGAACCAACCGTGCAGTCAGCCCCCGAGGAAAGGTTGACACCCGATGGGAATTGATTCCCTGACAGTTGGTCCAGACGCATGGAGCCGGAGGTGCCCACCTCGATATCCAGGGCGATGTTGTCCTGAACGGAGAGCAGGATCGCATGCGCAGCGTTCAGCACCATGCCTCCGGAGAGCACGTTGGAGTCCACACCCTCCAGGACCAAAGAACCGGTGACGTCCACGTTCAAGTCGCCATTGAGATCGTTGCCGCTGATGTTACCATGCTCCAGCATCGCGGATGTGATGATGATGCCGTCGGTACCGCCTCTGTTGCCCAGTATGTCCAGCGCGGTGATCGATTCATCGCAGTGTACACTGATGGCCATGCCTGGAACCCCTTCCAGGATGTTATCGGATATCAGGAGCGTGGTGATGCTGACGTCGGCGTTGACGCCGATGCCTCCACCGCAGTCGGTGAGGTTGTTATAGGATATGGTGAGCCCTTCGATCATCTGGGTGCTTATCAGGATGCCCGACACCGACCTAGAGAGGTCGTTCCCGTCTATCGAGCCCTCCTCCAGGATGGGTATCTCCAACCTCAGAGGCTGCGAGACGGCATCTGTGAGTCGGTTCTCGGTGATGGTCATCGAGCGGGATGAATCGGCGCTCAACCATATCGGGTGATGGGATGCGGAAACGGTGTTGTTGCCGATATCGAGACGGAGGAGACTGCCGGCGTCGATCCGTATGCCGTTCCCATCCGATGATGATATGGTGTTGTTCAAGACCGTGACATCCACCATCTCGCCCAGGGCGATAATGTGCAGGGAGTCGTCCTGGGAGTCTGACATGTCGTTCCCTATCACCCACAGGGTGTCTATGGTCGCCTCCAGGCGGAGAGCCTCCCCCCCACTGCCTGAGAGGTCGTTGCCCTCTATGCGTAGGCGTAGCACCTCATCGGTCAGGATCAGCAATGGCAGCGTTGCGTCCTGGCAATGGTTTTCGATGATGGTCGTGTCCCTCAGCTGTCCGGCATCGATATGGATCGGGTATCTTCCCACATCGGTCATGTCGTTCTTTGATATCAGGGATTCCGACAACGAACCCGATCCGATGGTCAGGTGGATCCCGTCCCTGACGGCCATGGTGCATACATTGTCCTCGACGGTCAGGTCGCTGACGTCCCCATCGCTCATCAGACGCACAGCGTCCCCTCCCGCCTGATGCAGGTTGTTCCCCCTGACCACGATGTCGATGAGGCTCGGGCCTTGGATCATGATGCCGTCTCCTGCGGAGCGCGGGGCATGGTTGCCTTCGATGGTTATCCTTTCCAGGGTTCCATCGCTGATGATCCTGACCGCATCCCCGGCGGAATCGCTTATGTCGTTGTCTATCACCCTGACATCCCATATTGTGGGTGATTGGACCACCACGCCATGGGAGCCACTGCCTGAGAGGTCGTTGGAGACCATGGACAGGTTGCCGATGGAGAGGACGGTGAGTATGACAGGGGTGCCCCTGGCATCGGGGCAGAGGTTGCTGGAGATGTTGACGTCGTTGAGGGAGTCGGAGGTGATGATGACCGGGTCCCCGACGCTGTTCCTGACGTCGTTGCCGTGGATAGTCATCCTGAGGATCCCATCAGCCTGCAGGACCATGCCGTCACCGCCGCTTCCTGAGAGGTCGTTGCCGTCGATGATCAAGTCCTGCATGGCGCCGCCGACGGATATCCGGATGGAGTCCCCGACCGCATCCTGCAGCTGATTGTCCTTGATGATCGCATCGCTTAACGTATCGGGGTCCAGACGGAGACCGTTGGTTCCGCTGCTGTGGAGGATGTTGCCCTCCACGCGGAGGCCATCTATGACACGGCAGTCGATATGCAACGCCCCCATGGCGGCCCCGGGGGCGGTGTTGTTGCTTACCGTGGCATTGGTAAGCCCATCGCATGACACAATCATCCGTTCCATGAGGTTGCCCAGGGCGGTGTTCCCTGTGATGGAGAGGTCCCGGATGTCGGATGAGGTGGTGACGACCACCGCATGGTCGCTGGCGCCGCTCACATTATTCCCTTCCACCATGATGCCGACCAGGTCGTTGCCGGAGCTTATCCGCACCGGGGTATCGGAAGATTGGCTGAGGTCGTTGTACAGGACCCATATGTCTTGGACGAAGGTGCCGTTCATCTCCACCCCGGGTCCTAAAGAGTTGCGGGCGTCGTTGTCCCGGATATAGATGGAGTCCAAATGGTCGGTGTCCAGGAGTATGGGGCGTACGTTGGCGTCACGCATCTCGTTCCGCTCGACCGACAACCACAGCACCCTTTCCGCCCGCAGGGTCAATGTCATCTCGGCGGACTCCATCAGGTTGTCCTCGACCCAGCAGACATGGATGTCCCCACCGGCGGTGAGGGTCATCGCATCGCGACCTATGTCACGGACGTCGTTGTCCTGGAGGCGGGTGTGGTTCATGTCGCCGTCCGTGGTGACGCTGACGCCGTCCCTTGATGCCCCGCTGAGATCGTTGGATGATATATTGAGGATGTCCGCGGACACGGTATGCAGACGAAGGGCGTCCCCGAGGGACCCGCTCAGGTCGTTGCCTGATATGGAAAGGTCGTAAACCGATGAGGTCTGGATGTCAATGCCGTTGTCGGCCGCTCCGGGACAGATGTTCATGTCCACACTTACGTAGCGGACGTAGGGTGTGACGATGCTCAACGGCTCATCCACCAAAAGTGTGAGGTCGTTGCTGTTGAAGGTTGAGTTCCTCAAACCGTTGACATCGACCCTTATCCCCTGTCCTCCGACCCTCCTCAGATCGTTCCCGTCCACATGGAGACCGTATGCCTCCGACGTCGATGTGATGGCTATCAGCGTGCCCGGGCAGCCGCGGAGGTCGTTGCCGGAGATCGTCACGTTCAGGAAGTCACGGTCCTCGAGTATCAGGCCTGCGCCGCAGTCACGGAGGTCGTTGCCCGAGATACTGACCTCCTGCAGCGACAGGGCGGTGACCACCAGCGCCGGGACCCCGGGATGGTCATCGGCGATGTTGTCATCTATATTGAAATCTGTCAGTGTGGTGGAGAGGACCTGTATCGGATTTCCTGGAACCCGCTGCACCAGGTTGGAGGAGACCGAACCACCTTCCATGGTCATGTTGCTACGTAGGAATATACCGTCCCCTCCCGGGTCGGAGACATCATTCCCGTCTATGACCACATCCCTCATCCCCGACCGGGAGTCGGTGATGTTTATGCCATCATGGCTGGCATTGTCAGCCTTGTTGCCGATGATGCTGATGGAACTCAAGTTACCGTGCAGGCGGAACCCGTCGGTGGAGGAGTTGGACATCAAGTTACCGATGATTTGGATGCTACGGAAGAAATGGAAGTCCAGGTCCGACGAGCTCAGGTTGATGGTGCGCATCGGAGCGTCGGTGAGTATGTTGTCCCGGAAACCGCTGTAGGAGTAGTTACCGGCGAATATGTTGATCAGGTCATAGGTGGAGTTACGGCAATCGTTACCTTGGATCTGATTATTGAAGAAACTGCTGTTGGCGCCGCCGGTGATGTTGATGGCCGAACCGCCGTTGTGCCTGAGGTCATTGGCGGTGATGTTGTTGGAATGTATGTGGGCGGATGAATCGATGTCGTTCAGATCCATCCGCAATGCATCCTCGGTCGCATGGCGGCAGTCGTTGTGGGCTATCGTGTGCCTCCATAGACTGTAATTGACGAATATGGCGTGCTTGCCGGCGAAGCTGCAGTCATTGGCTATGACATTCTGACTGCTGGCGAAGTGGAGGTAGATGCCGATGTGGTTATGGCTGGCGTTGTTGTTCCATATGTCGTTTCCGATACCGCCGCGGACATACACCCCCACCCCTTGGGAGTTGTTGGTCTGCGAGCAGTCGTTCATACTCACGTTGTTATCATTTGAATGGATGACCTCTATTCCGTTGAGGTTGTTGCTGGCGTTGTTGTTCCAAATCTTGTTCTCCTCACCGCCCTCTATGCGGATACCGACCCCTTGGGAGCTATCGGTCTGGTAACAATGATTCAAACTTACATTGTTCCGGTAGGCGTCGTAGAGGAATATCCCGTAGGGGTTCTCACGGCAGTCGTTGCCGGTTATGAGGTTCTCCTCCGATCGGTCGGCGATCTCGATGCCATGGGTGTTGTTGCGGCAGTCGTTGTCCCGTATGACGTTGTCGAATGCCCCGCCGCGGGATAGTATGCCTTGGAAGTTATGGCGGCAATCGTTGTCGGCGATGGTGGTGCGGGTGACGGAGTTGAAGAGGTAGATGCCCACGGTCTCATGCCCCGCCGTGGTGGTCACGGCGTTGTTGCTCACCTCACCGTCGACAACCCTCTCCAATGCTATGCCGTAGCGTTGATGGCCGCGGCAGTCGTTGTCCGTCACATTCACGTCCCGTGTCTCGGTGAGGTCCCATCCCACATTGACCGCCCAGCGCCCCGCATCACGGAGGTCATTGCCGGAGATGGTCAGACCATGGGCCTGCTCGATGGTGACCGCTCCGCGATGGCTGTTGCGCAGGTCGTTGCCGATGATCGATACCTGGTCGGCCATGGATACCGACCTGACGCCGTAGAGGTTGTCCTGGGCGATCACACCTGTGATCTCGATGTTCTTAACGTCACGGAGCAGGACCGCCGTCCCCTGCGGAAGACCATCGATGATGCGGGTGTTGAACAGGGAGAGGTTGTTCAGGACCAGGTGCTTGGAGGTGTGGGATATGGAGACCGCCCTGTCAGCCCCTTGTGCATCTATGCCGATGTTATCCAGCACCCAGGGGTTGGTTGCACTGCCGTTGCCGGGGAGGTCCAGGGTGGCGGCGATGTTCCTCAGGCTGTCCTCATTGCTTATCGATAGGGCACCCATCGGCAGACCCTTCACGCCGGTCTCAAAGGACACATCGGCCCACATGGAGTTGCCGGCGGCGTCGTTGACCGTGAGGTTCAAATTCGCCGTTCCCGCCGGAAGGCCCTTCAGCCTCAGGCTGGTACCTTCCACTTCGGTGTGGTTGACCCACTGCCCTTCGACATCTATGGCTATGTCGGTGGTGAAGGGTGAGTCGCTGACCACGTCCCAGATAAGCATGGCGGTACTGGAGCCATGGCGCATACCCGTCAGGGGGGAGATTATATGCACCACCGGCGACACGTCGTCTATGTAGAATGGTAAGGTCCGGGAGGCGGTCGACGATGTGGTGGAGTTCTCGGCCCGCAGGGTGATGGTGTGCCGACCGTTGTCCAGGCCCAGGAGTTCCACGCCATCATCATCAGCAACCTGCCAACCACCGCCGTCGAGGCTGAAGGACAGGGCGTCATAGTTGAAAGCGGTCCAATTGACCGTCAGGTCGGGGGTGTTGTGGTAGGAGTTCCTGTCCGGGGATATGAAGCGCACGGCAGGCATCCCGGTGTCCACGGTGAAGTTCACCTCCTGGGTACCGATGTTGCCTGCTTCATCCAGGGAGCGCATCTGGATTGTGAACGGACCGTCCTCCTGCAATTGGAGTGTCGTATTGCCCTCTATCAGCAACCAATCACCGTCGTCGATACGGTACTCGGTCCGCAGGGGGTTCTCCTCGTCAAGGGTCCAGTTCAAGTCCAGGCTGCGTTCGTAAACGTTGCCCTCAAGAGGGGAATGGATGTCGATGACCGGGGCGGTGCTGTCCATGTTGACATGGACCGAGCGCTGGTTCTGCAGACCGTGCGAATTGATCGCCGTCAGGGTGACGATACGGCTGCCGTCCTCCAGGCCGGATATGGTATGGGGGGAGGATATGGATGCGTTCCTAAGTTGGCCGTCCACGCGAAGCTCCACCCGATGGTCGCTGAAGTCCGAAGAGGTGAAATCGATGACCAGGTCCCCGGAGACGAAGTCGCCCTGCTGAGGGGCGTTGATCCGGAGATGCGGAGGCAACGGCGTGGCCTCAAAGACCGGCGCAAGGAAGGGCAGGAGGAGGATGCAGATGACGACAGCCAGTATGGCACGGGAGGAGGGCATCTCTCACCTCAGTAGAGGTCCTCCCCCATTCTCAGGTAGTGAGAGGCGAGGTTGATTGCCGTGAGACGGGAGCTCTTCTCCATCAACTCGGCCTCATACTCCATCCATCCGATCTGACCTTCAGCATAGGCCGCCTCCAGCTCCTTGATCTCCTCTGCGATCAGGATGCCGTTCTGGAGTTGCAGGGTGGAGTCCAGGCTGCGGACGTACGTGTCTTCGGCCGGCTTGGATGAAGTGGTCTCAGGCCTTCTCTTCACTTCCTCCTTCTTCTTCGAGGGAGCCTTGGCGGCAGGGGATGGCTTGAGCAGCATGTAGGCGAGGAGAAGCGTCAGTATGATGATCGCGATCACGAACACCCTCTCCAAGCCCTCGGTGCCCGAAATGTAGTCCAGCAGAGCCACCATGGCATCGCCTATGGCCTCGATCGCCAACACCGTCCACTCACCCAGGAGCTCCAAGGCATGGACCGCCCCATCGTAGGCCGCCTCCCCGAGCTCCACCACGAGCTCACCGAAATCGGTAAGCGCCTGGGCCACTGTGTCCCATAGGTCGGTGGCGGCCGCCACCAGGTCGTCCCAGGTGTCGGCGACCGTGCTGGCCACCATGTCGAACGTCTCCACCAGCATGTCCCAGGTACCGCCCAGTAAATCGCCGATATGATCGATCAGGAGCATGAACTTCTCCCAGTTGCCCGGCTCCTTGGGAAGTCCGGTGGGGTAGATGTCCGATGCCGGACCCTCTCCTACAGGATTGACCGCGGTGACGTAGTAGATGTAATAGTCATCCCAGGTCACACTCTTGTCCTCATATCTGGTGTCGGAGACCGTGGCTATGACCTCGAAATCGGTGGCGTTGCTGCGACGGTAGACGTTGTACATCAGCTCCTTGACTTCCTGCGGATATCCCCCGTCATCCTCAGGCGGGTCCCATGTGAGCTGTATGGAGACCCCGTCCCAACTCACGCTGTGGTCGGCAACAAGGTTCTGGGGTGCTGTGGGCAGGCTGACGTTCTTCACCGAGAAGGATACAGGATAGGTCCTCTCGTTACCGGCCAGGTCCACGACGTTTATCCTCCAGACGTATGAGGCGGGATGCAAAAGGCCGCCGGTGGGCGTGAGGGTCAGGGTGTCGCCCCTCCAATTGTATGTGGAATCCACCAGGCTTCCGCCGGAATCGGTCAGGGTGGTGGTTGTAAGATCCTTGTCGATCAACATCACCAGGGCGAACTTCGCCCGCAGAGGCCTGTCGAACAGGAATTCCTCCTCATTGTTGACCGGGTCGGTGGTGGTAGGCGGTTGGGCCTGGGAGAGCGTGATGAATGAGACCGCACGGCTCAGCACCGCACCGGTCTGGTCGCAGGTTGCCCGAACCAACATGGTATGCGGCCCGTTGTCCAGGGTCAGGGTTACGGAGTCGGCGGCACCGGTGCCGATGTACTCCCCTCCGTCCAATGAGTACTCGTAGGTGTAGGTGTACCCCCTCTTGTCCCATACGTTCCATCGGAAGGTGTCCGGGCTCTTGGAGTATCCTCCGTTGTGGGGATGGATGAAGTCCAATGTGGCCTGCTTGGTGGTGACCACCCTGCCATGGGTGTATGACTCCTCGTTGCCGGCCCGGTCGCTGGCGCGGACCTCCACCTCATAGTAACCCTCGGAGAGGCCGGTGAACGTGTGCTGGTCGGACCCGGTCACATCGGTCCATTCGCCCTTGTTGAGTCTGATGCGCAACTGGTCGACACCGCTGCCCTCCTCCTTCACCGTCCAGGAGACCGTCATGTCCTCATCGTAGTAGGGATGGTCGGGGCCGTCATCGAACTCCACCACCGGGGGTTTGGTGTCCACGATGATGTCCACGACCCTCTGGGCGAAGTTGCCTGCCGCGTCATAGGCACGCAGGGTGACCCGGTGACTGCCTTCCGCCAAGGGCATGGTGAGATGCTGACGGGCGGACGGGTCATCGATCTTTATGGTGGTGGAACCGCCGATACGAAGGGTGAGGTGGTCTAGGCCTGAGGAGGG
The DNA here is from genome assembly GCA_007117455.1 of Candidatus Methanomethylophilaceae archaeon. Taxonomy (GTDB): domain Archaea; phylum Thermoplasmatota; class Thermoplasmata; order Methanomassiliicoccales; family Methanomethylophilaceae; genus PWHV01. Next base: position 10,309 of record SKGM01000069.1, on the reverse strand, counting down.
AGTGGGATCCTTCACCGTCCATCTGAGGAGTACCTGGTCGTCAGTGAATATCTGCCCCTGCCTTATGCCATCGAATGCCAGCACCGGGTCGGTGGTGTCCACGAACACCGTGCGGGTGGCGGTGGCGGTGTTGCCGTCGAACCCTACCGCCCGGACGCTTATCAGATGCGGGCCTTCGGAAAGCGAGGGGGTGGTGTAACGGGTGACCTTCCCCACATTCACCCAGTCGCCGGTACCGATGCTGACTTTGTAATGGGATACGTTGTCGTTGTGACCAGTGGTCCATCGGACGGTGACACGTTCGTTGTTGACATAGGGGTCACTGGGCGAGGTTATGGTGACCGAGAGGTCGGCCACTGCATAATTAACGTTGAGATGGTAGAACTGGGCGTTGCCGATCTCGGTGAAGGCCACCATGACCAGGTCATGGCTTCCGGAGCTCAGTCCCAGGGACCCCATGGTGAAGGATGCGGTGCTGGTTTCTAGATCCCCACCGTTGACACTGAGTTTGTAGGCCTCCAGGGATATCTCCGAGCTGGCGGTGAAATCGAAGGTCGTTGATGGAGCCACCGCTGCCCCCTGCAGGAGGTCCAGCGCAGCGGTGTTGAACTCCGGCACCGGTAATGGGTCCTGCGCTAGGGGGGCGTCGTCAGTGGCGCCCTGCAGTGCGTAGGCACCACCATCATGGAGGAACCAGAAGTTGCCGTCCCAGTCGTTGGGGCCGTTGTTCTGCGCCTGCGGAGGGTCGGTACCGGCCATCACGGTGGCTATGGAGGAGCCGTTGTTAAGATACAGGGCGTTCTCGCTCACCACGGTGCCGACACCATCGACCGAAATCCCTGGGCCCTCGCAGCGGGAGACGGTGTTGTTCAGAACCGATGATGCGTCGTCATCCACGAGGACTATGCCGACCTCGTTGCCATCCACGAGTCTGTTTCCTTGAACCAGGCATCCCTCGCACCCATCGAGCAGCATGGCGATGTTGTTGGAGTGCAGGGTGTTGTTCAGCAGCTCTATGTTCTCAGAATCCTTCACCAAGATCCCGATGTTCTTGTTGGCCACATCGTTCCCGTCCAGGACGACGTTGCGGACATCGTGCAGATGGATACCGGTCTGAGACTCTGAGGACTGTCGGATGTCGTTGTCCTCGATACGCAGGTGGAGGGTGGTGTTGCCCACATAGAGGGCGTCAGGACCTGGCCCGCGTATGGTCTTGGACTGCAACAGGTAGGGTGTGGTCTCCGAACCGTCACCGGGCCATCCTCCGGCGGTGGCGGCGGCGACAAGGTCTGCATCGTCATCGATGCGCAGAGGGGGCATGGGCGGCTCCTCATATCCTCCCAGCCTCAATGTCGGGTCGCCGAGGAGGTTGAGACCTATATAGGTCCAGACCATGGCATCGTTCTCCTCGATGCCGTTCACCAGCTCCCCGACCAAGGACTCCTTGGCCGCATGGTGCACATCACCCAACAGCAACTCCTCATCGAAGAGCTGGGACATGAACGCCTTGTCGAACTTGTTGGATGGGCCGTCCTCATGGTTCGGATACTCGAAGTACCATCCGAAACGGGAGTTCAATACCATGGAGACGGCGTTGTCCTCGGCCCCCAGCATCGCAACGGCGACGTTGTCATTCCAATCAAAGGCCCCCACCTCACAGGCTTGGCTGTACCACAGGTTGGGCATCGGCGAATCTATGAGGTCAGCGTTCAGATGTATTATTTCGGCGAGGAACTGGTGGTTCCCATGGCCCATGTGGTTGATGATGTGCGCTCCGTCTTCCAAAGCGTTGCGGACATCATTGAAGTCCAGCTCCCCCTGGTCCCTCTCATATAGCTTCGTTATGTCGTAGGCCGGAGGGATGTGGGTCTCGATGCTGTCCTTCACATCACCGCCCCAGGTCGGCACTGGGTCGAGCTTCTCGCCGATGAACAGCACATCATAGAGATGGTCCGTGTTATCCCTATTCTCATAGAAGATGACCTTATCAACCCAGTTGGATGCGGCCGTGGGGTCGCTCAGGGGGACCCTGCCGAGACTGACATCCGAGAACGGGAACATCTGGGTGGTCCAATCGACCTCATAGTTGAATGTCGCATAGTAGTGGTCGGAGGGGATGTCCGCGACCTCCGTCCCGCTGGTCGCCTCCACTGAACGGGTGATCTTCCAGGCCGGTATGGCGTCGTCATCGCCGGCCAGTATGACGTATGATATGGCGCTCTGGTTGTACTCGGAGTTGATGAAGCTCTTCAGTGCCGGGGCGCTCAGCGGCGAACCGGCGAGTGCGGACGTGGTGTTGACCACCCGCACGTCGAAGCCGATGAGGTCCTTCCAATCAGCGAGACGGTCGAACTCATCCTCCAGCGTCGGACAGGTGAGTATAAGCAGGTCGTAGGGGGAGGATAGCGGCTTCGGTCCGAGACCCTCCGACGTTACTGTATCGCCGGATTGGACGCGGTAGGATATGATGATGGTTATCTCCGATACATACCACATCTCCTTCGTGACTGGATCGAAAGACACCGGCGATGCCGATAGGAACAGCACGTTCTCGCCGCGGCGTTCATAATGACCGTTGTGGTTGACGTGAGAGGTCTTGGCGTCCCCTTTGCCGGCAGGGAACTTACCGGCCTCGGAGGCCATGGTGAGCATGGGGAGGTCCACGATGCCCAAAGGCACCTTCTTGGTGGTCAGATGGTCGACACGGAGGTCCTTTACATCCCCGTCCTCCAGGACTATCTCCAGACCCTCGACCGGAAGTAGGTACGGGACGTTGTCCATCATGCGTTGCTCGAGGCCATCGAGCTGCACCCGCGGCGGCTCGCCATCCACCGTGGGCATGGCGTAGCTGAGGTCCATCACCAGCACTATCCGGTCATCACCGGCGGCAGCGGGCTGCGGCGGTATCATGACCAATACCAAAGCCAGTACCAGGACCAGCGCCAGGGCCTTCCTCCTTGCTACCCTGCCTCCCGCGTCGCTCATGACAGGATCACCCCTATGAATGCATCAACAATGTACGTGACAGCCACCCCCACTATGACCATGCCGCTGAAATGGAAAGAACCGCTGAACCAGTGACCGCCCTTCATGGTGCTCAGGGTCAATGATGAGACCGCTGCATGGATGGCGAGGATCACCAGGACCACCAACGAGAGCACCTCGAGGTCGTAGCTGGGGTTGATTATCCCGCCCATGAAGGCCGCCGCCGAGCTGGTGGTGACGCCGGCGTACATCTCCTCCAGCACGATGCCTATGTGCCTTATCACCGCATACATTATCCACATCGTGCCCGCCAATGCCACCATGGTCCCGTAGGCCACGCCGGTCATCGATGAAACGAAAACGTCCCTCTTCTTGCGGAGGGCGAGGAACTTGTTCATGTTCTTGGATATGAAATAGGACGTCCTCTCCGGACTGGAACCGTGTCCGGTGGTGTCCACGTACATCCTGGTGAACTTGTCGATGAAGTTGCTCTCGGTCTCAGCGATGAAATGGTCCCATGCCAGGTCAGGGTCGATGGTGGTATCCAGACGCTTGGAGAGGTTCTCTATGGCGCTGGAGAGGTAACCGAACTTATGTTGGCTTATCTGCCTCACCGAAGCAGGAAGGCTGGCGGAGCTGGCCTCCATGGAACGCCCCAGGGCGCGGATGAAGGAGCCGTAGATGTTGTCCCGGTTGCTTATGCGGGACTCCTCCCGGTATATCAGAAGGCCGGATATCAGCAGAGGGCTGCTCACCAGAGGTAAGGCGATGCGGAGCTCCACGCCTTCAACGTAAACGAAGGCGACCAACAGCGCTATGGCCAGGACGTTGAATCCTATGAGATACACGATAAGCATGTCCGTGGAGGTCATCATGCCCTTGGACATCTTGGTGGACCAGGGGTACCAGAGCCGGTCGATGTGCATGACGAAGACCGAGAGCATCAGGAATATTACCTCCAGAACGAAGAATGTGAACGTTATCCCCAGGAGCATCATCTCGTTGACGCCGCCTCCCACCAGGGGTATGATGGCTATGAAGACCACCAGGAAGACCATGGCCACAATCAGCGCCACATAAATCTCCTTGACGAACTCCATGTTCTTGAGGGTGGCCTCCCCGTTGATCAGGAACTCGTCCATGATGATCTCCTGCTCGTAGTTGAAGAAGTTGCTCATCTCGTCGCCGACATCTATGGCATGCGCCAGACGTATGAAGAAGTCCCTCTCCATATCGTTGCGTATGTTCTCCGCCCGGAAGCGGGCGGCCTCGGAGACGGTCATACCATAGTTGACAATCAGGTTCCTGATCTCGGCACAGTCCTCGGCGATTATACCGTAGTCTCTCATCTCTGAGACATACCCAAGTACCTTCTCAAGCGGCAGACCGGATGTGACCATGGACGCCATGTGGGTGACGAAGAGGGGCATGGTCTGATTGACACGCTTCCTCTCCAGACCCACCTGCAGGAAGGGTATTATGGATATCAGGAAGACCAAAAGACCTGGCGTCAGCAGGAACAGGTAGAGCTCCAGTCCCGGAGGCCCCAGGTCGATGACGGACAGGAGGATGGAGGGTACCACGGTTCCGATCACCATGGTTAGTGACACCACGTAGATCAGGTAGCGCCCTGGTTCCTCCTTGATCATCTCATAGGTCTTTTCAAACATGACCATCACCTAGATGAAGAACGGCAGGTTCTCCACACCTCCTTCGAAGTATCTCACCAGGGCCGCGTTCACCGCCCGGTGGTCGGTTATGTCGTTGTCGGCCATCTTCTTTATTATGGCCTCACGCTTGTCCAGCTCATCATATATCTTCCTCTTGTCCAGGAAGCCATGCTCCGCCGCGACCTTCTCCTCCAGGATGTAGGAGTTCTGGAAACCGCGGAACTGGTGGGTGTCCGTGGCCGGGTCCCATTTGAAGACGTTCTTGGTCAGGACCCCGCCCTCCTCCTTGGAGTAGCCGACGAACTCCTCCACGCTGGTCACGCGACGTAGTATCTTACCATCCACATTGACCGCGGACTGGAAGAGGAGGACGTTGACATTGTCGATGAAGGTGAGCGGGACGTTGATCGGGTCCCCTGTGAAACGCTGGATGAACTTGGTGGCGTTGGCGGCGTGGAAGGTGGACAGGACGGGTATACCGGTCTGCATGGCCTGGAAGGCCACCCGGCCCTCCTCACCACGGATCTCACCGATGATGAGGTAATCAGGACGGGAACGGAGGGCGGAGCGCAGGAGGTCGAACATCGTCACCTGGTACTCCTTCGGCCCCGACTCCCGACTCACCAGGCGTTGCCAGGTGGCGTGGGGCGGCTTGACCTCCGGGGTGTCCTCGGCGGAGAATATCTTGTTGCGATGGTCTATGAGTGACAGTATGGCGTTCAGGGAGGTGGTCTTCCCGGAGGCGGTCTCGCCGGAGAATATCATGTTCATCTTGTTCTCCATGCAGAGCCATATGTAGGCGGCAAGCTTTGCGCTCAATGTCCCCCATTTTACCAGCTGTACACAGGATATCGGTTCGGCCGCGAACTTACGGATGGTGAATGACGACCCTTTGCGGCTGATGTCCTCGGAGTAGACGATGTTTATACGTGAGCCGTCCGGCATCGCTCCGTCCACTATCGGCCGGGTGGGTGTGACCGGTCGGCCTATACGTTCGCTCAGAGCGATGAGGAAACTGTTCAGATAGGTGTCATCAGCGAAACGGACATTGCTCTCCAGGCCGAACTGGAAAGCTTTGTGGATGAGGCTTATGTTCTCGGTGCCGATGGCGTGCACATCCTCTATGTAGGGATCGCGCATGATGGTGTTTATCGGCCCGTATCCGTTGATGTCGCGATGGATGTAGTAACGGTAGAGGGCGCGGTCCTCCTCCGGGACGGGGATGGTATAGGATTTCTTTATCCGGTCGGCGAATCCCATCTCCTTGGTCCGGACCACATCGTTGAACAGGGTCTCAATGAGCTCCTTCCTCTCATCGTCGGTCTTTATGGCCTTCTCCTTCGCCGCCCGGACCAGCATCGCCGCCCTGATGCGGTCCAGGGTCACCCTCTTCTCATCGCTGATCGGCCACTCCACCGATATGTAGCGGTTGAGGGACGGGCAGACGTGGATGTAGGCATCGCCGAGCTCGTCACCCACGGAGTATATGATGTTGGCCATGATCGGGTCGTACAGGGCCGACTTGCGTATCTCGTTGAGCTCCTTGACCGTCAATGCCTCATGGTACATCGGCGGCGGCCCCATCTCGATGGTGAGGGTGTCGAGGTAGGTCTTCATCAATGGACTCTCGTCAGCGACGGCGAAGACACTCTTCTTCATCCCGACACCTCCGTTATCTCGATGATGAGACCGACATCGGGCTCCACACGGAACTCCACCATCTTGTCGACCTTCCCCCGGGCCTTCAGGTAACGACGTACCTTGATGATGTGACGCAGCCCGTAGGATGAGCTCTTGAGCTCCAGGTCGAAGTACAGGTCGCAACTCTGGCGTATGCGGTCCAGTCCAGGCTGACCCTTGAGGGCGGTTATTATCAGCGCCTTGTCGTTGTGGACGGTCTTCTTCATATGCTCCAGGAAGCGGTCCATGTCACCGCCGCCGTTGCTGGTGTGGAGCATCTCCCCGAAACAGTCTATGATGGTTACGTCGGTGGAGTAAAGGTCGGTATGTGACATCAAGGTCTCCAGATAGCCCTCCTTCGGTAGACGTTCGCCGATGATCGGTAACACGGGTATGAACCTCAGATTGGTGCTTATCAGATGCGGACCTACGCTGTAACGCATGGAGTACATCTGGTTGATGAAATCCTTGAGGGTCAGTTCGGTGGATATGTAGGTGACGCTGTATCCGTTCTCCAGAAGGCCGTAGGTGAGGCGCTGGCATACCACACTGCGCCCTGATCCCTCCTCCCCTTCTATCAACAGGGTGGAGCTCTTGGGGAGGCCGAGGCCGATCTTCTTGGCGAACTCGTCCCGTGGCAGATGGACCACCATCAGATCGCCGCTTATGACCTCCTTCCTCTCCTCATCATCCATCATATCACCCTGAACTTGAGACTGTCATCGGCCATGCTGCCGTAGCGGACCATCACGGTATGGTCCCCAGGACTTAGATCCACTCCCACCATGAGGACTGCCACGTCACCGTTGCGGTAGGGCGAGGCGGTCACCGGTGTGACCGATGCATCGGGGATTAGCTGTCCGTTTATTATCACGATCCAACCGGTATCGTCCAAGGACCGGTCGCCGTTGTTCAGCACATAGAGGAACAGTAGCTCATCGTTGGGGTCATAGAGCATCATGGCCGGGTCGTTCACCAGCTTTATGTCGGTGCCCATCGATTCCGAGAGCTTATCGGAGTTGTCGCTGAGGTCCTCCGCCAAGGTGAAGGCTATGCCTATCATGGCCGCCCCCACCGCTGAGGCGGCGATTATGGCCGCCACCATGAATATCACGTGACTTGCTGAAACCGAGGCTCCCATCAGCTACCTCCATAGACCAATAGATTGGTCGATCCGTTCGCTGTGATCACCCATATACGGTTCGTGGAGTCCACATCGAACTCCGCATCATCCCCGTAGACGCTGAGTACCGTGACCTCCCCCGGAAGCCACAGGTGGGAGTCCTCGGCGTTGAGTATGGTGTAGTTGTAATACCCCTCGAAGGTCCAGGGGGTATCAACCGGGCCGGGGATGTAACCGTTGATGATTATGTTCAAGGTCCGCATGTCGATGGGTCGGTCTCCGGTGTTGGTCATGGTTATGTTGCTGTACAGGAAGGTCGCTCCGTCGTAGATTGATAGGGCGGTGTTCACCTCAACGGTGGTCATGGCGGCATCGTTGTACCTCTGGAACATCGAGTCCTGATCCTCGATGAACGCTTTCTGGGCCGAATCCTGGGCGTCATGGACCACACCGAACGATATCAATGCGGCCACCAGGAGTATGGCGGTAGAGGCCGGGACGCTTACCCCCATCGTTCACCTCCAGTCCACGAACTCCCGGTACCAGTAATCCAGTTTGTCCAGCTCCGACTCCGGCGGGTCCTTGCCCATCACCTTCTGCACCACGATCTTCTCCAGGTAGTGCTCGGTTATCCTGATTGATGTGTGCAGTCGGTTATGGTCCTTCTTGACGAATCCCCCGCTCTGCCGGGCGGCCCTGCGGGCGGGGTCCTCCTCATCGCTGAGCTCATCCATGGAGCTCTGGAAACCCTCCCTCTTGGGATAGAACCGATACATCTCCAATATGGCCAGGAACTCCTGATACCAGGACTCCAGGTCCTCAAAGACCTGTTTATCAGGCTCCTCTTCCTTCATCCTCAGTTTGAAGATGTGCTCCATATGGTTCTCCATCTTCCGCACCGCTTGGAAGAGCGATGAGAACATCAGCATCTCAGAGGCTCCCAGCTTCTTGCCGTCCTCCAGCAGGTCCTCCTCCTCGGAGGCCCGGGCCTGGGCGGTCTGCAGGTCGCTGTAGCTGCCATAGTCGCCGCCTCCGCTGACGAAGGGGTTGTTGGTCTTGGCTATGACCTCGTAGATGAGCAGGAGGTTCTTCATGTTGTCCTTCATCTCGGACATGTTGCCGCGGAGCATGCTCAGCTCCTCGCCGAAACCCTTGTTGTTCATCTCGATGGTCTTCAGTTTGTTCTGGACATCGTAGAAGGAGGCGGACAGCTCCTTTATCCTCTTGTCCTCCTCCATGGTCTTCCTGAGGTCCTTGGCGGAGGTCGAAGAGGTGCCGAAGGCCGGTTGGGCGGTCTTCTTCTCTCCCTTGGGGTCCTTCTTCTTGTCCTTCTCCTTCTTGCCCTTCTTCTTAGGGGATTCCTCCTCGACCTTGGCGGCCATCGATGTGTTCAGGATCCCTTTGAGTATGTCAGACATTTCATTTCCCCTCCTTTCAGTTGATGATCACAGGAACCCTGAAGTCCTTCTTGGTCTCCAGACCGTTCTGTGGGATTATCCTGATCGATATCTTGTCGCCCTCATTATCATCCAGTATTTCCTGTATGACGTCATCTTCCAGAATGATCTGGACCGTGTGGGCCTTCATGATGTATTGTCCCTCGAAGCCACTGGGTTTGTGCCAGACCATCTCATAGGTGGAACGGAACTGATCCGGATCCACATCTATCTCGTCATCCAGGTCCTCATTGAAGAAGAAGTATCTGTCGTTTATGATAAGGACGACCCCATGGGAATCCACGGGGCCGGAGTGGGTGGCGAGCTGAGCCCCTATCCATAGGCTCTCGTAGCCGACCCCGTCATCCTTGGCGTCAACGGTGATTATCCTCAGTTGGGTGTTGAAGTAGTCCTGAGTGTCTTCTGCGACACCGGTGGCTTGATCCTGTAGGTTGTCGATGACATTGATCAGCACTGATGCCGCCACAGCGGCCACCAGGACCATGGCGATGAAGATGATGAGGGTCCCTACGCCCATCTCTGCACGCTTGTCCTTGGCCATACGGGCCCATTTCATCATAGTTCCACCTTCCATGCGATGCGTCAATTATTGACATGGATGGTATATAATGTGATGTATCATTTTCAGAGAGTTGGATTTGATAAAGGAATCAGTCTACCGTTGAGGTGGTAGATTAATCAAAAAATGGTAGCAAAATGGGAAGGAATGGGTTTGGAAAGAAGTTGTTTGGGATGTGGCTCCGGGCTCACATCATGCCGCCGGGCAGTCCCATCGGACCCATGCCGCCCATGCTCGGGTCGCTCATGGGGTCTGTCGGGGGGGCCCTGCGGGAGGCTATGACGTCGTCGATCCTCAGGATCATGTTGGCCACCTCGGCGGCCGAGCTCATGGCCTGGGTCTTGACCCTCAGAGGCTCGAGGACCTCCATCTTGACCATGTCGACGGCCTTCCCGGTGTTGAGGTCGATGCCGAACACGCTGCCACCGTTCTGCTCGTGGGCGTGCTTGAGGGCGATGATCACATCGATGCCGTCCAGACCAGCGTTCTGGCCCAGGGTCCAGGGGATGGTCTCCATCGCGTCGGCGAAAGCCTCGATGGCCAGCTGCTCACGGCCGCCGACACTGGAAGCGTAGTCCGACAGGCGCAGGTTGAGCTCGATCTCCGGGGCACCGCCGCCGGCGACGACCTTGCCGTCCTCGATGGATATGCCTATGACGCGGATGGCGTCGTGCAGGGAGCGCTCGACCTCGTCCAGGACGTGCTCGGTACCGCCACGGATGATGATAGACACCGCCTTGGGGTTCTGGCAGCCGGTGACGAAGGTCATCTCCTCGTCCCCGACATTGGTCTCCTCGACGAGCTCGGCGGATCCGAGGTCATCGGAGGTCATCTC
>SKGM01000024.1 GCA_007117455.1 Candidatus Methanomethylophilaceae archaeon | reverse complement strand
TGGAAAACTTTTTAAACGAAATGCATAATCAACGGGGTACGCTCCTGTAGTGTAGTCCGGCCAATCATTCCGCCCTTTCGAGGCGGTGACCCGGGTTCGAATCCCGGCAGGAGCACCATAACCCCTTCCTTCTGACAAGCCATTCGCTCACGACGGTATGTCCAGCCTTTCGAATGCCCTCAACGTGGCTAACAGCAGGACCAGACTCAGAACGCAGAGTATCAGGAAGTTCAGGCCGCTGAAGTTGCCGTCCATCAATATCGCGTTGTAGTCCCAATAACTGGTGACGGTCAGGACCCTCAGGAACGATAGGCTTTCGAGCATATGTCCCATGATCCCCATAACGTACTGCAGCAGGAGCAGTCCGAACAAGACCCCCACCGCCCCCTGCGAGCCCTTGGCCATTACCGCCAGCAGGAAACCGGACGAGATGACGGCGAGCAACAACGGCCATGCGGCCAACATGGACAACAAGGACTCGGAGAGGCCCAGATTGGCGGACTCGCCGATGTTCACCACCGACAGGTACATCACCGCACCGGTGGCGAACAGCATCAGGAAAAGGAAGACCGCCAAGGCAGCGAACTTCTCCAGTATGTATCGCTTCCTCGGCAGCGGGGATGAGAGGAGTATGTCCATCCTCCTCTTGCTCAGGTCATCGCCCAGGGTCCTGACGGCTATGTAGCCGGTGTAGAATCCCGCCAGAACGAAGAACCAGGAGAACAGTTCTATGGAGAGGAAACCTTCGATGTCATCCATGCTGACATCGTCCCTCCCGCCTGTGAATATCCTCACATAGGGGCTGTCCATGAACTCCTCCATCGGGCCCTTCACCACCACTGTTGATGCGGTGCCCACCGGCACCTCGCTGTCATCGGCCATGACCGCTATCACCGCGAAGTGACGTTCCCCGCCATTGTTGCCATGGGCGATTGTGAGGTTCCTCTCCGTTGTGTTGGCGATGGCGACCGCAGTCGATAGATGGGCGGCGGAGTCTTCGATTATCCTATAATCAACGGTCTGACCGTGCCGGTCCCAGTCCCAACTCAGCTCCAGCCCCGCCTCCTCTGTGGAAAGGGTGACATGCTGCCCGTCCCCGATGGCCGGGTCACCGAACTCGGCAGCGGTGAGAGGATGGAGATGCACCATGAATGCCACGATGAGCAGCAGCACCAGCGTGAACGTCAGGTATCCTCTCCAACCCTTCTTGAACTCCATTACGAAAGTGCTTCCCTTCATGTTATCAGCTCGGGATATCCTTCCTCTCCATGACCGCCACAGCCAACAGGAGGGCGGCCGCGGTCACCGCGATCAACACCCCCAGGTCCCCCATGGAGTAAACTTGGTCGTACAACATCCCCCTATGGTCCCAGTAGTTGAGGATACTGAGCATCTTCAGGCTGGACAGGGATTCAGCCATGTTCCCGAAGAGATAGAGGCCGTATTGGATCACGAATATCAGGAATGCGAAGCCCACCGTACGGCGCTGGTCCTTCATGCCGACGGCCACCAGGAGGGACACGGCGATGAATGCCAGGAACAAAGGCAGGGAAAAGGCCACGGACATCGTAAGGCCGGTGATGGACACATTCCCCAACTCTCCGATGGATGCCAGCGAAACGACCATGAACGCCATCGTGACCGCGAGCATCACCACCGTGTAGGCGGCAAGGAACACGAACTTCTCCAGAACGTACTGTCTGCGTGTCAGTAGGGTGGAGAGGAGTATGTCCATCCTGTTCTCCTCCAGGTCACGGTTGACGACACTGACCGCCATGTACACCAGGAACAGCCCTATGAGGAGGATCCACCACACATCCCAGAACAATGCGATGATGCCGTTTATATCGCTCATGTCACTCCAATAGAATGAATCCCATATGTTGGGGATGGCGGTGTTGGTCTGCATGCCGATGAATTCCAGGTCACCACCCGGAAGCACGGCCACGACGGAGAAGTACCGTAACGGGACCTCACCGTCCTCCTCGGTAAGCACATGCACGTACTCCGTGTCTCCGATCCCCTCGACCCTCTGAGGGGTGATCATCTGCGGACCGGCGTTCACGAGTACAGTATAGTTCGCGGCCCCTGACACCGCCTCCCAGGAGAGCGTTACCGTTTGGTTGCCGACACCTTCGACCGTCTCGACCGTGATGTTATCGGCGCCCTCAGGGGTCGTGTCCAGCAACATCTCCATCGATGGGAAGGCGAGGATGAGGCCGCTGACCATCATCTGGATTATGAGTATGTAGATCAGAAGGGCCTTCCAGTTATGCACCAGGTCGACCATCATGCTCTTTCCGAACTTCATCTCATGCGCCTCTGCGGGAGTAGTATGTCATGAAGAACTGGTCCAGGCTGAAGGTCTCCAACGACATGTTGACAACATTGTGCTCCGCGACCAGTTTCACGACCTCGTCCAGGTTCTTGATGATGACGAGGGCCATGTTGCGTCCGTCCGTCTCGGAAACCTCGACCCCCTCGATATCGAACACCGATGCATCAACAGTGTCACCGAACTCGATCTCCAACCTCTTCCCCATCTTCTCCTTGAGAACGTCGATGCTCTCCACCAGCTCCAGTCTCCCCTCCCGGATGATGGCTACCCGGTCACAGACCCTCTCGACCTCGGCCATGATGTGGGAGGACATGAAGATGGTCTTACCCCTCGCCTTCTCCTCCCTGAGGAATTCATAGAACCTCTGTTGCATCAGGGGGTCAAGGCCGGATGTGGGTTCATCCATGATCACGAGGTCCTGATCCGTCATGAAGGCCTGTACGATGCCGACCTTCTGCCGGTTGCCCCGGGACAGGGTCCCGAACTTCTTGTCCATGTCCAGGTCGAATCTCTCCGCCAGGGAGAGCATGGTGCCGTCATCGTCCTGGCCGTTAAGGGCCAGGAGGTATCTCAGGATCGATTCGACCGTCAAGGCGGGGAACATGCCGAAATCACCAGGCAGATAACCGGTGCGTCTACGGATATCCACCGAATCCTCATGGGAGTCCAGACCGAAGATGCGTACTTCTCCGGCAGTCTTCATTATCAGGTCGAGACAGGTCCTTATGGTGGTGGTCTTCCCGGAACCGTTTGGTCCCAGGAACCCCATTATCTCCCCCGCTTGCACATCAAGATCCAGGTCCTTGATACCGACTACATCGCCATAATTCTTCGTCAGTCCCCTTATGCTGATAACCGGCTCCTTCATTGACGTCAGGCCCCTTGTAGGCAACGGTCGATCCCGATGTCTTCCGTAATGAAAGGAACCTTGGGTTTATAAATCGATTCTGGGGGTTCTGAATCTGTCAGAGCTGGGATGCGATGCAGGTCATGCGACGAAAGAATGATGCCCGTATCCTCTGAATCTTCAACCCCCGTGATAGAGAAGACCAACATGACCGCTGTTCAGGTAAGCCTTCCCCGCTCGCCGTGGATGCTGATGCGGTAGTTCTCGCTGCGCTCGATCACATCCTCCACATTGTTGCGCGTCACTCTGACGACCTCGGGAAGCTGGTCAGGGAAAACCAGTCTCAGTTCCTTCAGCAGATAAGGGTCAGCATGCGGGGAGGTTTTCAATCCCTCATAGCTCCATTCGTCGACCATGTCGTACACCGCCTCCGCACCGCCAAGATAGAATGCGGTGGCCAAGAGGGAGATGGTTATGGTGTCCGGGGACATCACCGCCACGTCCGCTTCGCGGACCGCATAGCGGTTGCCGTTGAACGACACCGCCAAACCTCCG
>SKGM01000012.1 GCA_007117455.1 Candidatus Methanomethylophilaceae archaeon | reverse complement strand
TGGCCGAGTCAACCCGGCTCATCTGACCGGCACCTATGCCCACCGCCCTTTCCTCCTTCACGAAGACCACCGAGTTCGACCAGACGTGCTTAACCAGTTTCCAGGCGAAGAGCAGGGCCCGCATCTCCTCCTCGGTCGGAGCCCGCTTTGTAACCACCTTGAGGTCCTCAGGGGATATCTTCAGCTCTTCATCCGTCTGGACCAACAATCCCCCTTGGATCCTTTTCATCTTCAGCTCACGGAACCGGCTCCCCGGGCCGATGGGTGCATTGGTGCGCAGTAACCGGACATTCTTCCGCTGGAGTAGGATATCCAACGCCCCTGACTCGAAGTCCGGCGCGATGATGGCCTCCACGAAGTACTTGTTGTCCCTGATCTCCTCAGCGACCGATGTCGGGCAGTCACGATTGAGACATATGACGCAGCCGAAGGCCGATTTGGGATCGACCGCATAGGCATCGACGAAAGCACGGTGGATATCGTCTGCACTCGCCAGCCCACAGGGGTTGGTGTGCTTCATTATCACCGCGGTAGGCCTCTCGAAATCCATGGCTATGTCCATGGCCTTATCGAGGTCCAGGATGTTGTTGTAGGACAACTGTTTGCCGTGCAGCTGTTCAGCCTTGGCCACTGTGGGCCCTGGGGTGAAGGGGTCGGCGTAGAAGGCCGCCTTCTGGTCCGGGTTCTCCCCATAGCGGAGCTCCATGACCTTCTCGGAAGGCAGTGGCATCGATGCGGGGAACCCTGGCAGGTCCAGTCGTCTACGTAGCTGGTCGGCTATCATCGCATCGTAGTTGGCGCTCATCACGAAGGCCTCCGCCATGAGCTCCGACCGTAGACGATCGGACAGGCCTCCTGACATCATCTCCTCCAGAACGTTGGCGTACTGGGAGGGCGAGGTAACCACCGCCACATGATGGTAGTTCTTCGCCGCCGCCCTGAGCATGCTCGGTCCGCCGATGTCTATGTTCTCGATGATCGCCTCCATGTCATCAGGGGAGTCCAGCACCGTCCTCTTGAACGGATAGAGGTTGATTACGACCATATCTATGGTCCCGATGGCCAGGTCGGATATGGCCTCCATATGCTCTGGCAGGTCCCTGCGGGCCAGGATACCGGCATGCAGACGAGGGTGCAAGGTCTTGACACGTCCGTCGAGCATCTCCGGGAAGCCGGTTATCTCCGCGACCTCCACAACCGGGATGCCGTTGTCCTTGAGGAGCTTGGCGGTGCCACCGGTCGATATAAGCTCCACACCCATTGATGCCAGCCCTTGGGCGAAATCAACGATTCCTTCCTTGTCAGACACACTCAGAAGCGCCCTCTCGATTTTTGTCAGTGAGATTCCTCCGCGACGTGGGCATACTGAAGGTATGCCATGCCTATATTGATAGGACAATCATAAATGTAATGCATGCCCGGAGGCTATGAACTAGTCACATTTTTTTATATCAAGGGGATATCAAGAACCGAAGCACATGATGGTCATCAGCGAGAGGATAAACGGCCTTTTCCGGTCGGTGGGGAAGGCCATAGATGAAAAGGACGAAGCGCACATCCAGGAACTGACCGTCAGGCAGGTCGATGCCGGGGCCACAGCATTGGACATCAACATAGGCCCCGGTCGAGGGTCCGAGGGTCCAGGGGACATGAGGTGGTTGGTGGGGACGGTACAGGAGGTCACCGACCTGCCCCTGTGCATCGACACCACCGGCATCAAGACCATGGCCGCAGGCCTGGAGGTCTGCGATAACCCGGCGATAATCAACTCCACCACCGCCGACATGGCGAAGATGGAGGCCCTGTTCCCCTTGGCCAAGGAGCACGATGCGGACATCATCTGCCTGACCATGGACGACCGGGGGATCCCCAACGATGCTGAGAGCCGGGCGGAGATGGCGATGCTGATGATGACCACTGCCATGGATTACGAGGTGATGCCCGACCGTATACTCCTCGACCCTCTGGTGCTGCCAGTGGTCGCCGCTCAGGACCAAGGGGCGAAGGTCATCGAGGCCCTGAGGATGTTCCAGATGCTCAATGACCCCGCCCCCCGTACCGTGGTCGGACTGAGCAATGTATCCAACGGATGCCGGGAGAGGAGTCTCTTGAACCGCACCTATCTGGCGATGCTGATGGGCGCAGGACTCTCCGCGGCCATATTGGATCCTGAGGACAAGCCCACCATGGATGCCGTCAAGACGGCGCAGGTGCTTCTGGACCAGAAGTTGTACTGTGAGGATTATCTCAGGGCCTGAGGCCGGGGCAGGAGCCCCGCCCTTTCAACGATCTCAGGCACGGCACTCTCCCAGTTGACCGGCATGAGGTGTATGCCGGCTATGCCCTCCATCCCCCTTATCTCGTCGATGGCCTCGAGACAGATCCTCATGCCCTCGGCCTTCTCATCGCTGGCCCCCTCCATGCGTCGGAGGATCTCATCAGGCACACTCATCCCTGGGACCCTCTCGGCCATGAAACGGGCGGCCTTCGCGGAACGGAGCGGCAGTATGCCCGCCAGGATACGTACCCGGTTATGGATTCCTCGGTCGCGGACAGCATCGAACCAATCATGGAAACGGTCCATGTCGAATATCGCCTGGGTCTGGATGAAGTCCGCGCCGGCGCTGACCTTCTTGTCCAGGCGTATGACGCCCATCTCCAGGGGGTCCGCGAAGGGGTTGGCGGCCGCTCCCAGGAAAACCGCCGGCGGGGCCTTGATACGGTCGCCGCACCACATCTCGCCCTCGTCCCTCATCCTACGGAAAACCATGAGTTGCTGGGTGGAGTCCAGATCGAACACGTTCCTGGATTCCGGTTGGTTGCCGAACTTCTGATGGTCACCGGTTATGCAGAGTAGGTTCTTGACCCCCAATGCCGCCGCTCCGAGGATCTCGGACTGCATCGCGAGCCGGTTCCGGTCCCGGCAGGTCATCTGCATGATCGGCTCCACACCTTCCTGCATACAGAAAAGGCTGGCAGCCAGGGAGGACATCCGCACTATCGCCGTCTGGTTGTCCGTGACGTTGAAGGCGTCAGCGTAACCCTTCAGCATCCTGGCCTTCTCCCGGACCGCGGACCCGTCGGCGGATTTCGGCGGTCCGATCTCCGAGGTCACCACGAACTCTCCGGCCTCCAGGAGCCTTTCCAGGTTTCCGCCGGAAAGGCTCATTTCCGCCTCCTGTCCTTGACCACGATACGGGTGCCCCCGTCGCGCGCCTTCGACCAGTCCTTGGGACCTAGGACGACCTCAAGGAGATCCAGTCTCCCTTTCCTCCTCATCTGGTCATAGATGAGCTGCCAGGCGCAGTCGCGGTCGGGGGAGACCTCGCACTTGCCGCCCTGTGAGCCTCCACAGGGCCCGTTCTGCAGCATCTTGGAGCATCTCGCCACCGGGCATATCCCGCCGCTGAGATGGACGGTGCAGTCCCCGCAACCGGAACAGCGCTCCTTCCATCTGCCCTTGCCCTCCGGGGAACCCATCGCCGAGGTGTCTATGGCTGGTATGACCACCCGTTCAGGGTAGACCTCCGACATCACCTGTGCCCCGACCCCGCAACCGAGCGAGACGATAACATCGCTCTGCTCGACAAGGTCGGCGATGCTGCGGTCGAAATCCTTCTCGCACTGCCTTTGGAGGGTGACCTTTGAAACCCCCCAGCCCAGATCCTTGGAGTCGGAATGTTGCTCCAGGCTATCGGATAGCTCCGCGACCTCCTCCTCACCTCCGGCGAGACAGACCGCCACGCAGGAACGGCATCCGACCACAAGTACACGGCCGCCGCCCTCGGACTCCACCATGCTGATGATGTCCTCCAATGGTTTCTGCTCACCGATTATCATGACTATGCACTCCTGACTCCGAGGGTATCCCAATCAAGTATAAGGGTGATTTAACCTTTATGTCCTACCTTCCTCGTTGCTTAGATATACGGGTAGGGGGATTGTCGCAGCCATGAGGGTTTTGGTCTTCACCGTTGACCTGGACCGGGATTGCAACACCGCCGTCCCTGGGGAAAGGGCCGCCTGCTCCCGGTCCAAGGGCAGCCCGGTCCCCGCCCGCCACAGCGCCTCCTCCCAAGGCATGGAGATGTTGGCGGACACTTTGCAGGGGATAGGGGTCAGGGCGACGGTTTTCGCTGAGTCCGAGGCATTGGCCGATCTTCCAGATCCTGGTTGCCTTCGGGGATTGGAGGTCGCGTGCCATGGTGTCGAGCACGAGGACCTGACCGGTGAGAGCACCGGCTTGGTGTTCGAGGACCAGGATTTGAGGAACATCATCCGGAGGTCGAAGGAGGATGTGGGTCGGACCATGGGTGTCGAGCCCCATGGTTTCCGGGCGCCCTATCTGAACATCGACCCCCGCGTCCTGAGGCATGTAGCGGAGGCCGGTTTCACCTATGATTCATCCATCACCCGCCCCGTGGAGGATGGTAGGCTCCTGCCTTGGAGGTTGCCCGAGGGCCTGTGGGAGTTCCCCCTGGCCCGGGACACGGACAGTCAGGGAAGGGTCATGGACTCCTACCTCTGGGCGATGCATGAGGGACGCCGTCCGGAGGCCGATTATCTAGGGATGGTCGATAGGTTCCAGGAGGGCGTTCTGGTTATGGCAACCCACAGCTGGCACCTCATGGAATCCGTGCGTGGGGGTCCGAAGGGGCGTGCTCAGGCGGAGTCCGAGGCGGAATCGATCGCGGTCATCATAGGACACGCCGTGGACGACGGTTACCTGGTCATGTCATTGGATCGCGTGGAAGACATGCTCAACGAAGACCGGTGACGTTCCCGCAGTCATCGATGTCGATATCCAGTGCCGAAGGTCTCTTGGGCAGGCCGGGCATCAGGTTCATCTGCCCACAGACGGGGACCACGAAACCAGCGCCGCTGGAGATCAGCAGCTCCCTGACAGTGAGCTTCCAGCCCGTAGGCGCACCGCGGCGACGGGGGTCATCACTCAATGAGGCCTGGGTCTTAGCCATGCAGACCGGCAGATGCCCGTAACCATGTGACTCCACGGCATCGATGGCCCTCTCCGCCGCACTCAGGAATATGACCTGGTTCGCCCCATAGATGTTCTTGGCGACCGCCTCCACCTTGTCCCTGATAGGCAAGGAGGTGTCGTACAGCATCCGGAAATCCCCTCCATCCTCCTCGATGGTCTTCAGAACCTTCCGGGCCAAGGCCTCGCCTCCCGCGCCACCGTCCTCGAAGACGGTGGAGATCGCGGACTCCACTCCCAGCTCTGCGCAATGGTCCAGGACCATCTGCAACTCCTCATCCACGTCACCGGGGAAGCGGTTGACAGCGACCACCGCCGGCAGACCGAAGAGCCGGATGTTCGCCACATGGCGTTCCAGGTTGGAGAATCCCTCCCTGAGGGCCTCAGGGTCGAAGAGATGGCAATCCTCCACCTTCTTGCCGCCATGCATCTTCAACGCCCGCACAGACGCCACGATGACCACGCAGTCGGGCACCAGCCCGGTCTGCCTACAAACGATGTTGAAGAACTTCTCCGCGCCGAGGTCGGCGGCGAAACCGGTCTCGGTGACAACATAATCAGCGAGTTTGAGTGCGTAACGGGTCGCCAGCACGGAGTTGGTCCCGTGCGCAATGTTGGCGAAGGGGAAGCCGTGAACGAAAACCGGCTGCCCCTCCAGGGTCTGCACCAGATTGGGACTGATGGCATCCTTGAGGAGGGCCATCATGGCGCCCACACAACCCAGTTGACGGGCCAGAACCGGCCTCCCCTGATTGTCGTAGGCGACAGTGATGCGTTCCAACCTCTCCCTCAGGTCATCCAGGCTCCCGGAGAGGGCCAGTATGGCGCTGATCTCCGAGGCTGGAGTTATGATGAAAGAACTCTCGTGGGGCACACCGCCCCGGGACTTTCCGCCCAGGCCCATCACGATGTGCCTGAGTTCACGGGAACCGATGTCCATTGCCTTGCCGAGGAGTATCCGTGTGGGGTCCACGTCCAGCTCATTGCCTTTGGCTATGTGGCTCTCCAGTACGGCTGACAAAAGGTTGTGGGCAGCGCCCACGGCATGGATGTCGCCGGTGAAATGGAGGTTGATGTCGACCATCGGATGCACCTGGGAGCGGCCTCCACCCGTCGCACCGCCTTTGATGCCGAAGGTCGGACCCAGGGAGGGCTCGCGTAGCGTGCCCATGGCATTGACCCCCAGCTTACCCAGGCCTTGAACGAGGCCGATGGTTGTGACCGTCTTACCCTCTCCGGCGGGGGTCGCGGTTATCGCTGTGGTCACTATGAGTCGGCCATCCGGCCTCCCATCGAAGCGCGACAGCGAAGCCAGGGGAACCTTCGCAGCATCCCTTCCGTAGAGTAGGACATCATCCATCCCCAGGCCCAATGATTCCGCGATCTCCAATATCGGCCTTGGGCCGGTCCCTTCACCTTTGCAGTCCGAGGTCATCTCGAACCTTAAAAACGTTCTTTTAGATTAGGTTTTTCGATTATGAAAAGAATATATAGCGACCTAGCATAGTCAGAGAGGATAGGATGAGCTATCATCTGATTGACGGCAGGAAGGTGGCCGAAGAGGTCACCACGGCGCTAGAGCCCCGCTTGGCAGCATTGAGGGAGTCAGGTACCAACCCCGGTTTGGCCGTGGTGGTGGTCGGTGACGACCCCGCCTCCCACGTTTACGTGAGGATGAAGGGCCGGGCCTGTGAGAGGTTGGGAATGGCCTCCCGCAGCCACGCCCTACCATCCACGACCCCGGAGGAGGAGCTGCTCGGATTGATAGACGCTCTGAACGAGGACCCTGAGGTGCACGGAATACTCTGCCAACTGCCCCTTCCCTCACATATAGACGAGAGGAAGGTCATCGACCGCATCGCTCTCGAGAAGGACGTGGATGCATTCCACCCCTACAACGTGGGTCGTATGCTCATCGGCGACCCCCTGTTCCTTCCGGCCACCCCTGCCGGGATCCAACACCTGCTGGTCACCAGCGGGGTGGAGCTTAAGGGCAGGCATGTCGTGGTCCTCGGGCGCAGCAACATCGTGGGGAAACCGATCGCCGCCATGCTGATGCAGAAAGGCCCCGGAGGGGACGCCACGGTCACCGTGGCCCATTCCCGGACCCGGGACCTGCAGGGGATCACCTCCCAGGCCGATGTGCTCATAGCCGCGGTGGGCATACCCCTTTTCGTCAAGAGGGATATGGTGAAGGAGGGGGCGGTGGTGATCGATGTGGGCACCAACCGCGTGGATGACCCCGGGACCGAGAAGGGCTATAAACTGGTGGGCGATGTGGACTTCGACGACGTGAAAGGCAAGGTGTCAGCGATATCCCCGTCCCCGGGAGGGGTGGGGCCTATGACCATAGCCATGCTGATGGCCAACACCGTCCTGGCGGCGGAGATGGCCATCGGACGTTGATACGAAACATATTTGTTGGGACCAAGGATTTCAGGGATGAACATGCTGAGGGAATGTGAAGAACACGGATACTTCCGCGACGAGCGCTGCCCGGTCTGCGACGAGGAGGGGAAGTTCCTCATGAGCAGCGAGGAGATGGACAAGATAGGCAGGACCATGGCAGGGATACTCCGCCATTTCCCGGAGAGGTTCGAGCTGGACATGGATGAGCAGGGCTACGTCTCCCTCCGCGCGATGGTCTCCGCGATGCGTGACAACAACCGGCGCATGCATTGGCTGAGGCCCCATCACATCATCGCCCTGGTGGAGAGTGACCCCAAAGGGCGCTACCAGATAAGCGGTGACAAGGTACGGGCCACCTACGGTCACACACTGGACCTGGACCTAATGCATCCATCGGACAACATACCCGAGGAGCTCTATTACCCAACGACCCCTGAGGAGTCGGAGATAATCCTGGAGACGGGTATAATACCCGCCGACCGCAGGATGGTGCATCTTTCCAAGACCTGGGAGGACGCCTTCTCCGCCGGCTCGGTGCGGGTGGAGGAACCTGTCATACTGGCGGTGGACACCGTTCGGGCGATTGAGGACGGCATAGATATATGCCGGGCGGCCAGGACGGTCTACCTCTGCAGGCAGGTCCCCCCGGACTACCTGTCCGAGAGCACCCGCCAATGATGTTCCGGGATGCCGCCGAGATAATGGGTGAGACACCAGAGGACTGTCACAGATCACATGTCACAGGCCTCAATTGGAAAGGCTTCGAGCCCATACTGACCGAGAGGATCATCAGTACCGGCGAGGAGCGCCGACTGAGGCTGGAGCCGCTTGATATTTTCGTCTCCGAGGCCCGGAGGTGCGTCGGCGCCAGGGACGGAGGGCCATGCCACTCCCAAATCGAGCCACGGATGAGCCTCTGCCGCAGCTGCGACCCTTTCCCGGTCCAAGAGTGTCGATTCCATCCCCGCTGCCGGGGTACCATGTGTGACGGCACGGTGTGTGGGGAGCCTCATGTGGTGTATCTAGCGATATTCGCCGACCAGGTGAAGGTGGGGATGACGCGTTTGTCAAGGTTGCGGGAGAGGGGGATCGAACAGGGGGCGGACATCATCGTCCCCCTGCAGGAACACCCCAACCGGCAGGAGGCCCGCAGGGCTGAGCAGGCTCTATCCAAGGACCGGGGACTGCCGCAGGCGATGTCCCTATCTGTGTTGGCATCATGCCTTGATGATGATGCCGCCGAGAAGGCGGCCATGAGATGGGAGGAGCTGTCTGGATCCATGGGCCCCGGTGTCGAGCCCATCCTGCTCGACTCCTACCCGCTCAATGGCCTGGTGGGAGTCCCCAAGGTCATGCCCACCGCCGGCAAGCACAGAGGGGAACTGATGGGATGCAAAGGCAGGCTGGCGGTCTACAGGGACGAGATCGGGATGCTGAAGGCATTGGACATGAAGGACCTCGTATCCCGTTTCCTGGGCACTGCGCCGTCGCGTTGTGCCCAGTCGACCCTGTTCTAAAACAATAAAAACATTGACGGCGTTCAACGTGACAGGAACCGGTGTGCTCCAATGACCGAGATATTGAGACCAGACCAGGTCAGGGACAGATATGGAAGACTGTTCTGCAAAGGATTCTTCACCATAGTGGATGAGAAGAACGGCATCGCCCAGGTGATCGAGAGATGCATCGCCCGCGGACCTCCGGAATGGGACGCGGTCAACCGCAAGCGTGCGGGAGGGGTGGTCAGGGATGTCAGGGTTGACGGACACACTCTGGTGATGGACACGGTCATCGGGGAGGGTGAACTGTCTTTCGGGCCGGTCACCAAGGACCTTGGCGGACAGGGGCTGAAGTCCCTCATCATCGAAGGGGACCATGTGGTGACAACATGGGTGGGTCTCGCTGGAGCCTCGGTGGGCATCGGTGCTTGCATCCCCCAGGCGCCCGAGGTAATATCGACCGCATATCCTGACGATTTCAAGATAGGCGGCGCGCACCGTGCCGAGGTGCAGGTGCGCAGCCCCAAGATGGTCAGGGTCGTGATCGGCGCCGACGACACGGACACCAAGGAGAAGGGAGCCTCATGGTCGCTGATGATGAGGCTCGGTCAGGATTGCCCGGTGGGGCGTTTCCTGGACCATAAGATAATCCAATTGAACCCCTTGGTCCCCAACAAGACCACCAACTGCTGCTCGACCGCGATATCCTTCGCCGTGGAGGAGAGGAAGGTGCCGGAGCTGGTGGATTTCGCCAAGGAGTACCTCCGTGAGCACACCTATTCCGACGACACCGTGATGACCGTATTCAAGGGACTGACGATACCGCCCGAGTTGGAGGATTTCGGTTGGAGGTCCAAGAGCATTATATTCACCATCGACGATGCCTTGGATGCCGCTGCAGCCTCCGGGGTGGAGGTCCATGAGGTGACCGGACCCAAGGGGACGATCGGCGCCGTTGCGGCCATAGGGTGTTTCGACATGGGGCTGCGCTCCGCCGGCCTCCCCCAGGATTTCGAGTGATTGACGATGACCCCTCAGAAAGGAATATCCAAGATAATCTCCGACACCGCCTACAACACCTACGAGGCCAAGCTGGAGAGGGAGGTCATGGCCTACCCTCCGCCGAACCACGTGGCAATAATAATGGATGGCAATCGACGCTTCGCGAAGGAGATGGGATTGGCGAGCACCAGCGGCCATGAGAAGGGCCGCGAGAAACTGGAGGAGGTCATGGAGTGGTGCCAGGAGCTGGGCATCAAGGTGCTGACGGTCTACGCCTTCTCCACTGAGAACTTCAACCGCTCCAGTGATGAGGTGGAGTTGCTGATGGAACTCTTCGAGGATTCATTGAGGAGCCTCAAGGATGAGAAGAGGGTCCATGAGGAGCGGATACGCATCAAGGTCCTGGGCAACCTGGATCTTCTGCCGGACAACATCCAGAGACTGATAGAGGAGGTCGAGGATGTCACCAAGGATTACGACTCCAACTTCTACAACATCGCCATAGCCTACGGCGGCCGGGAGGAGCTGGTGCATGCTTTCCGGAGGATAGCCGCCAAGGTGGAGGAGGGCTGCATAAAGGCCGATGAGATCGACGAGGACATGATATCCAAGCACATGTACACCTCGCACGTACCCGACCCCGACCTGGTACTGAGGACCAGTGGCGAGGTCCGTATATCCAACTTCCTACTCTGGCAGATGGCATATTCCGAACTGTACTTCACTGACGTCTACTGGCCTGGTTTCAGGCGCATCGATTTCATGCGGGCCGTCCGGACCTATCAGATGCGGCAGAGGCGTTACGGGGTTTGAGGCCGGACCTCAACCTTTATGTATCCTCTCAGCTTAGAGCGCCGGGAGGGAAAACCAGTGGCCAGGTCAGACATAATTTTCCTGCACGCTCCCAGCGTCTACGATTTCCGCAAGAAGCCCATATTCTACGGCCCGGTGAGCGATGTCGTGCCCTCCTCGCCGGTATTCGAGATGTACCCTATAGGCTTCATGACCATCTCTACCCACTTGGAGAGGGCAGGCTATCGCACCCGCATCGTCAACCTGGCGGTCCAGATGCTCGCGGACGATAAGTTCGACGTCGAGAGGCGCATACGCGGCTTGAAAGCCGATGTCTTCGCCATAGACCTCCATTGGATGCCCCATGCCCATGGGGCTTTGGAGATCGCGAAACTGGTGAAGTCCATCCATCCCGATGCCAAAGTGCAGTTGGGGGGTTTCTCAGCCACCTACTTCCATGAGGAGCTCATGCAGAGGCCGGAAGTGGACTTCGTCATGAGGGGGGACTCCACCGAGATACCCCAGGTGGAGTTCATGGACGCCATCACCCGCGGCGGTGACATGTCCAAGGTGCCCAACCTCTGCTGGAAGGATGCCAAGGGCAAGGTGCGCATAAACCCCCTCTCATTCGTGCCGGAGTCCTTGGACTATGTGGAGTTCGACTATGGCACCATGATCAAGAACACCATGCGCCATATGGACATCAAGGGCGCTTTGCCGTGGCTGGGCTGGGACAAGCTCCCCCTCACATCCGTGTTCACGGTGCGTGGCTGCTGCTACAACTGTTCACAGTGCGGCGGTTCAGCCGCCGCCGGCAAAGGATTCCTATGCCGCCGCCGACCCGCCTTCCGCAGCCCGGAGAAGCTTGCGGAGGACATCGAGCGCATAGGTGACTACCTATCATCCCCCGTTTTCATCATCGGGGACGTCCGCCAGGGAGGCAAGGACTATGCTGAGAGGCTCTTCAAGGGGATAAAGGAGAGGGGCGTGGACAACCACATCGCCATGGAGATGTTCTATCCCGCCGACCGGGAGTTCTACCGCATGGCCGAGGACGCATTGGGCGAGTACTCCCTCGAGCTGTCGCCCGAATCCCAGGACCAATCGGTCCGGAGCAACATCAGCCCCATCGGCGATTTCGACAACTCCGTGATGACCTCCACCATAAGGAAGGCATTCGACCATGGCTGTCAGCGTTTCGACCTGTTCTTCATGATCGGACTGCCGGAGCAGACCCGGGAGTCCGCTCTGGGCATATCAGATTACTCCCGCAGCCTCTGGAACAGCCTGGACAATGACCAGAGACTGTTCGTCTACTCGGCGCCCTTCGCCCCCTTCGTGGACCCGGGCAGCAAGGCTTTCGAGAATCCCGAGAAGTACGGCTACCGCTTCTTCGCCCGGACCCTCGAGGAGCACCGGAGGCTTCTCGACTCACCGTCCTGGAAGTACGTCCTCTCTTATGAGACCGAATGGCTCACCAGGGATGAGATTGCTCAGACCTCCTATGATGTCGCCCTGGGTCTCAACCAGGTTATGCTGGACTGTGGACAGATCAGCAAGGAGGAGAAGGATGGGCGTGACCACCGGACGCTCACCGCGATGGACCTCATGAACCGCATCGATGAGATAATGCTGATCGACGATGCGAAGGAGAGGGAGTCCCGGTTGTGGGACGTGAAGGAGGAGGGCATGAGCATAATGGCCTCGACCATCTGCGACAAGAAGGACCTCGATTGGAACACGGGTTCCATCTGGAGGAACACCCCCCGCGTGGCCGGTGGACTGTTCAAGTCCACTCTAGGATCCATCCGCGAACGCTTCGCCTAGTTCCTTTTGCCCAGTTCCTTGGACTTCTCAGCGGACGCCTGAACCGCGCCCATGAGCGCCCCGCGGACACCAGCCTCCTCCAAGACCTGGAGGGCGGCGATTGTCGTCCCTCCCGGGGAGCTGACCACATCCTTCATCTGGCCGGGGTGGACCCCGGTGTCCAGGATGGTCTTGGCGGCACCGAGTAGGGTCTGGGCGGCCAACATCGTAGAGACGTCCCGGGGGATGCCCATCAAAACCCCTCCGTCGGACAGGGCCTCGATCATCAGGTAGGCGTAGGCCGGACCGCTGCCACTCAGACCGGTGACCGCATCCAGCAGCCTCTCTTCGACCTGATGGGCAACACCTACCGCCTCCAACATCTCCTTCACCCTGTCCCCGTCGTCGACTGTGGCCTTGGAGCCCAGGGAATAGGCGGAGGCGCTCGCCATGACCATGCATGGCTGGTTGGGCATGACCCTGACAACGCGTGATTGGGGCAGGAGCCCCTCCAGGGTATCCAGAGTGACACCCGCCATTATCGATATTACCAGGTGCTCCTCGGTGAAACGTCCTCCCAGCTCACCGAGGACGGAATCAAGGTGTTGCGGTTTCACTGCCAGGAACACCACCTCCGAGACGTCCACCACCTCGGCGTTGTCACCGGTGACGCTGACCCCGAGTGTCTTGGCGATGTACTCCCTGCGGGGTTCGAAGACCTCGCCGGCGATCACATCCTCCTTGCAGCATACCGCTTGGTCAACCAATCCCCTTATCAGCGCCTCGGCCATGTTGCCTGCGCCTATGAAACCTATTTTACCTTGCATTTCGTCTCCCTCCCCCATATCGGGTCGCTGATTATTAATCCCTGCGCCAATCCCGACTCTGGCCGGAGCAGTCCGGCAGGGTTTCCTGCAACCAGCTGGATAAATGCAGGAATCCATAGAATGTTTAAATAATTATATTCTTTACCGTGTCGC
>SKGM01000045.1 GCA_007117455.1 Candidatus Methanomethylophilaceae archaeon | reverse complement strand
CGAAAATGTGGGTTACAATGGGTCCGCAGCATCCGTTCTCGCACGGACTTTGGACCCTCAAGGTTAGGATAGACGGAGAGGTCATAACCGATGCCATACCGATCATCGGATACCTCCACCGTGGTTGGGAGAAGGAGTGCGAGAACCGCACCTATCCCCAGATAATACCCATGGCCGACCGTCTCTGCTACTCCGCATCGATGACATGGTCCCACGTGTACGTGATGACCGTCGAGGAGGCTTTGGGAATAGAGGTCCCGGAGAGGGCGCAGTACCTGCGCGTGGTGGCGGACGAGATATGCCGCATACAGTCACACTTGATGTGGTTGGCCGCCATGGGTACCGACCTCGGCAACCTCACCGTGTTCCTGTGGTCCCTGCGTGAGAGGGAGATGTTCCTCGACCTGTTCGTGAAGCTCTGCGGTCAGAGGCTCACGACCAACTACCCCCGTATCGGCGGTGTCCGTAACGACATGCCCTATCTCTTCGAGAGGGACTGCATGCGCGTCGTGGAGCTGTTCGAGAAGAGGCTTTGGGACATCGTTGCACTCATGGACGACTCGGCGATATTCCTTTCCAGGATGCAAGATGTTGGCAGGATATCTCGCAAAGAGGCCGCCAACATGGGCCTCACCGGCCCGGCGATGAGGGGCTGCGGCGTTGACTTCGACGTCCGCCGCGACGACCCTTACGAGGTCTACGATCTGATGGACTTCGAGGTGCCTGTCCATAAGGACGGGGATGCCTACGCTCGTTACGCCGTTCGTATCGAGGAGATGTTCCAGAGCTGTGAGATCATACGCCAGGCCATGTCCGGTATGCCCGACGGTCCGGTCAGGGTCAAAGCGCCCAGGAACGTCCCCGAGGGCACGCACTTCGCGCGCATCGAGGACCCCCGTGGAGAGGCTTTGATGTACCTGATCTCCGACGGTACCGACAAGCCCTACCGCCTGAAGGTGAGAAGCCCGATATTCGTGAACGTGTCCGGGGCCAAGAGGATGGTCCTGGGAACGAGGATGGCCGATGTACCCGCAATCATGGGAACCATCGACATGTGCCTCGGGGAGACCGACAGGTGATATCATG
Organism: Candidatus Methanomethylophilaceae archaeon; assembly: GCA_007117455.1. GTDB lineage: Archaea > Thermoplasmatota > Thermoplasmata > Methanomassiliicoccales > Methanomethylophilaceae > PWHV01. The sequence continues at coordinate 2,694 of SKGM01000045.1, read as the reverse complement.
AGTTTCTCTGATTGGGTAAACATAAGCGATCCTCTGGAGAACAGTGCCTCCCCCTACGGGGCCGCAGAGAACATCCCTTACGCCGTAGGCTCGGGACTGTGGGAGATAATCGGAGGCATAATCGCCTGGATCCTGAACATGATAGCCCCGGGCAACGGGGTATCGACATGGCTCGTAAGTGGGGCAGTCACCAATGCCTTGGGCCTAGTTCTCATGATTGTGGTCTTCTTCGCAGTCATATTCATCGTCAACCTGACGATGATATGGATGGAGAGGAAGGTGCTCGGAAGGATAATGGACCGCCGTGCCACCAGGATAGGCCCTCTGGGCTACCTGCAGTGTCTCGCGGACGGTCTCAAGACCTTCCTGAAGGAGCACATCATGCCGGACAAGGCGGACAAGAAGGGATACATGTGGGCTGTGAGCATCGTCATCGGCAGTGCCGTTCTGATTGCGGGAATGATCCCGCTCAGCCCCCGTTGGTTCCTGGCGGACTACGCGTCCGGACTGCTGATAATCTTCGCAATATTCGCTGTCTCGCCATTCATGATACTCGTCGCCGGCTGGGCGCAGAACAACAAGTACTCGCTCCTAGGTGGCATGAGGGCCGCGGCACAGATGATCAGCTACGAGATACCGATGCTGCTCGTCTTCGCTGCTGTCGTATTGATGGCGGGAAGCTTCAACATAAACGACATAGTGCAGTTCCAGATGGACAACACCTGGTTCATAATCCCCCAGATAATCGGTTTCGTGGTCTTCATGGTCGCGGGCGTCGCCGAGGCGGAGAGGATTCCTTTCGATCTGCCCGAAGCGGAGGCCGAGCTCGTCGAGGGCTGGCAGACCGAGTACGGTGGGATGAAGTGGGGTTTGATCATGCTGTCGGACTACTTCCGCGGCTACGTCGTCTGTGCCCTGGGTGCGATAATGTTCCTGGGCGGATGGGCGATACCCTTCGTGGACGGTCTGGTCGTACCTGAGCTGGTGTTCCTGCTCAAGGTATTACTGCTGTTCTTCATCCTGGTCTGGGCCAGAGGGACATTCGGACGTATCAGGACCGATCAGATCCTGAACATCGGCTGGAAGGTCCTGCTGCCCCTGGCGGTGCTGAACCTGTTCATAGTCGTCCTTCTGAAGTTGGGAGGTGTGTACTGATGGCACTGAAATATATGGACAAGTATCCCAAGAACGTCGCTCTGCGCGGCTGGATACTCAAGCCGTTCTTCACCACCTTCAAGAACATGATCAAGACCACCATTCGTAGGCCGGTCACCATCATGTATCCCTATGAGAAGGAGTGGATACCCGATAACTACCGCGGACGCCCGGGATTGGTGTTCGAGAAGTGCATCGGTTGTGGAATCTGCGAGCGGATCTGCCCCACGACCTGCATAGAAATCGTCGAGGTGGAGGATGAGACTCTGGGAGCCGTCAAGCGTCCCCAGGTCAACGTGGGACGCTGCATGATGTGCGGCTATTGCGCTGAGTACTGTCCGGTCGATGCGATGACCGTAACACCGGACTTCGAACTCGCCACATACACCCGCGAGGAACTCATCTATGACCCCTACCAGCTGAAGTGGGATAACACAACCGCTGGTATGGAGGTACACATCGAGGAGCATCTGCCCTCGAACCTCGCCAAGGGGATAACCGACCAGCCGACATCGGCCTTCAAGGTGGACAGGCCCAAGCTCATCGGGGAGAAGTGTATAAGCTGCTCCCGTTGCGCCAAGACCTGCCCCGTTGATGCCATCGAGATGATCGTGGTCGGTGAGAATGCTAAAGGGAAGCCCATAAAGCATCCCAAGATAGACGATTCCAAGTGTGTGTTCTGCGAGCAGTGCATCATCATCTGCCCCAAGGACGCGCTTGAGATAAACGAGGTGCTCTGATGTTCTCAATAATAGACGACATACTGGCCACCGACCTGAGCTGGTTCGGCCTGGACACCTTCTTCTTCCTGTTGGTGGCGGCCATAACCGTCGCCGCGGCGATATATGTGATATCCTCGCAGGAGGTGGTGCACAGCGCATTCTATCTGGCACTGACCTTTGTGGGTGTCGCCGCCGTGTACTTCTTCCTGAATGCGGAGTACATAGCCGTCACACAGCTAATGGTGTATGTGGGTGCGATCACGATACTGTTCGCGTTCAGCATCATGCTGACCAGGAGGAATATCATAGGGGGTGACTCTAATGAGTAAGAAAACGACCACCGCTCTGGTCCTGGCATTTTTGCTGGGAGTGGCATTGCTGGGAACAGTGGCCACCGTGGACTGGGGCGCAGGGGATGACATCAACAGCATACCCTTCAACCCCGTCGAGGGCGACCCCGAGTTCGGGGACAGTCTCAACTACGCCCTCTTCGAGGACTATGGGGCTATCGTGTTTGTCATGGGCCTGCTGATGTTCGCCGCCATTCTGGGCGGCGTTTACCTGGCCAAGGAGGACCCTGAATGATACCCATAGAGATGTTCTTGGGGCTGTCGGCGGTCCTGTTCGCCATTGGAGCCTATGGGGTGTTGACGAAGAAGAACGGTCTGGTGGTTCTGATGTGCATCGAGATTATGCTCAACGCCGCCAACATCAACTTCATCGCCTTCTCCGCATTCTTCAACGATGTGGCCGGCCAGATCTTCGTGATCATGGCCATCGCCGTGGCGGCCGCCGAGGTGGCCGTCGGAATAGCCAT
>SKGM01000037.1 GCA_007117455.1 Candidatus Methanomethylophilaceae archaeon | reverse complement strand
TGGGTTTCAGTGAGGCTGCTTCTAATTGTGGCGGTCGAACTGAGATTCAGCAAGGAGGGTTAAGTCGTAACAAGGTATCTGTAGGGGAACCTGCAGATGGATCACCTCCTACGCTGGGGATACTCAGTATCCCCGAGGGGGGCTTCGGCCCCCCTCACACACAACCAGAATGCAAGGAAGTCAAATGATTTCCCAACAATTCCTGTGCAGGGACACCAGGCACCAAAGCATCATCGAACGTCACCTTCCTAAAAATTTCCATTTCTGTCATGTCAGCATGACAATATTTATCATGGTTCCCAGTTTATCTTCCGATTATGGGCCGATCATCGAAGGATGACATCAGGCACATCGATGCATCCATACTGGAACTCCTGAACCGTAGGGCCTCATTGGCATCCATCGGAACCAATGCCAGCCCTGCTGACCTCAGTCTTGAGGATGCTGACATAAAGAGGATATCGGAAGCGAACATGGGACCACTTACCGAAACGCAGGTCATAACCCTGTTCCGGGAGATAATGTCACAGGGCCGGGAACTCAATGCTCCCAGCACAGTTTCATATCTGGGCCCTGAAGCATCTTTCACCCACCAAGCGGCTTTCCGGCGCTTCGGCTCAGGTGCCGTTCTTCATCCATGCCAAAGCATCTCCTCGGTTTTCAAAGACGTTGAGGCCGGACGCTCCTCTTTCGGGGTGGTCCCGGTCGAGAACTCCACCGAGGGCGCGGTGACCTATACACTGGACCTATTGGTCAACTCCGATGTCCAGATATGCGCCGAGATGAATCTGCGCATAAACCATTGCTTGATGTCATCCTGTTCCGAGGAGGACATAACTGTGGTGTACTCCCACCCCCAGGTCTTCGGCCAATGCCGGGAATGGATCTCTGAACGTCTTCCTGAGGCGGAACTGATTGAGGTGAAGAGCACCGCAGAAGCTGCCAGGAGGGCGGTGGAGGAAGGTCATTCAGCGATCGCTTCCCGCATGGCTTCAGCTTTGTACGGGCTCCCCATCCTCCACGATGGGATAGAGGACAATCCCAACAACAGCACACGCTTCCTCGTGCTCAACCTCGCCTCATCACCACCAACGGGCGATGACAAGACCTCCATATGCTTCGCATTGAAGGACCGTACCGGCGCTCTTTACGATGCCTTGCAGCCGTTCAAGGAGATGGACATCAATCTAACCATGATACAGAGTCGGCCGTCCAAGGTGAGGAACTGGGACTATGTTTTCTTCACAGATATGCAGGGCCATTCCGACGACAGGCCCATCGCCTCCGCCCTTTCCCAACTCGGGGATGTCTGCGTTTTCCTCAGGGTGCTAGGCAGCTATCCCAGGAACGAATCCTCCCAGTGACGCAGTGAAGAATAACTAAATACCATCCAGCCCATCTTCTTTCCCCGTGGGAAACATGAAATTCATTTTCGTCACGGGAGGGGTCCTCTCAGGACTTGGGAAGGGCATCACCGCTTCTTCTATCGGCAAGCTGCTCCAATGCCGGGGATTGAAAGTCTCAGCCATCAAGATCGACCCTTATCTGAACATAGATGCGGGGACCATGAACCCCTTCGAGCATGGGGAGGTTTATGTGCTCGATGACGGCGGTGAGGTGGATCTTGATCTTGGGAACTACGAGAGGTTCCTGGACATAAGCATGTCAAGAGGACATAACATAACCACCGGGAAGGTCTACCAAGAGGTCATCGACAAGGAGAGACGCGGCGATTACCTCGGTAAGACGGTGCAGATAATCCCTCATGTGACAAATGAGATTAAGGAGAGGATAACCCGTCTGGCCCGGGAGAGTAACTCCGATGTGACCATCGTCGAACTCGGCGGCACCGTGGGCGACATCGAATCGATGCCCTTCCTGGAAGCCGTAAGACAACTCTCGGTGGAGGTGGGTCGGGAGGAGAACTGCACCTTCGTGCATACCACACTCGTGCCTATACTGGGTTCTGTAGGAGAGCAGAAAACGAAACCCACCCAGCACTCGGTCAAAGAACTAATGGCCCTGGGCATCAAACCCGATGTGATCGTCGGACGTTCCTCGGATTTCCTCGACGATGGGATAAAAACCAAGATCTCCCTGTTCTGCGACGTCTCGAAAGAAGCGGTCGTATCCGCCCCGGACGCCCGGTCCATCTACGAGGTGCCGATGATACTTGAGAAGCAGGGGGTGGCTGACCTAGTGGTCAGGAAGATGAGGTTGTCCCCCCTTTCGAGCAATGTGGATCTTTCCAGATGGCAGGATTTCCTCAAAAGGGTCATCGAGCCCTCTCGCGAGGTAACAATTGCCTTGGTGGGAAAATACACCGAACTCACCGATGCCTACCTGAGCCACATGGAGTCCCTCACCCACGCAGGGGCCCTGGAGGACTGCGGTGTGCACATCCATTTCGTAGACAGCGACCGTCTTATCACGGAGGAGCCGTCGAAGGTCCTGAGGAACACCCATGGCATCCTGGTACCAGGTGGTTTCGGTAACCGGGGCGTGGAAGGAAAGATCGCCGCCGCCCGATACGCCAGGGAGAACGGGATACCCTTCGCAGGGGTCTGCCTCGGTTTCCAGGTGGCGACCATCGAGATAGCCAGGAACGTCCTGGGGCTCGAAGGTGCCAACAGCACGGAGTTCGATCCCAACGCCCCCCATCCGATAATAGACCTTATGCCCGAGCAGAAGGAGTTGGAGTCCATGGGTGCGACCATGCGTCTAGGTTCGGAAAGGGTTTGGGTGCAGGAGGGTAGCAAGGCACATTCACTCTATGGTTCTTCCGAGGTATGGGAGAGGCACCGTCACCGTTTCGAGGTCAACCCCCTGTACATCGATCAATTGGAGAGGGGCGGTTGGAAATTCTCCGGCAGATGCGAGGAGGGCCGCCGCATGGAGATCGGCGAACTTCAGAACCACCCTTTCTTCATGGCCACCCAGTTCCACCCGGAGTTCAAATCCCGTCCTGAGAGGCCCTCGCCGATGCATCTGGGACTGGTACGTGCCTCTTTGGAGCGCAAGGAATCCATGTGAGATTCCGACGTGACGCCAAACCTTTTATAACCTTTATCCATAATCGAGACCCGATACCATGGCAGATGATTACCTGGCGTTGTTGGACAGGGCCAAGGGGAAGCTCCCCGAGACCATAGAGAAACATGAGAGGTTCAACATCCCTGAGCCGGACATCCTCCAGGAGGGCAAGATAACCGTCCTGAGGAACTTCGTGGACATCACAGATGCCCTGCGCAGGGACCCTGAGCACATGCTCCAGTTCCTACTCCGCGAGATGGGCACACCAGGTAACCTGGATGGCCGTCGAGCCATCTTCAAGGCCAAACTGAGCGCCGCCCAGCTCATGGAGCGCGTGGAGAACTACAGCGACACCTTCGTCGTTTGTTCCGAGTGCGGCAGGCCGGACACCCGGATGGTCAAGGACGGAAGGATACTCACCCTGGAATGCGACGCCTGTGGTGCGCACAGACCGGTGCACGTTCGCAAGACCATCAAGTCCGACCTATCCAACGAGCTTCGTGAGGGAGGGGTTTACGAACTCTTCATCCACGATGTGGGAAAGAAGGGCGATGGGGTGGCCAAGTTCAACAACCGCGTCATATTCGTACCCGGAACGATCAAGGGGACGAAGGTCAAGGTCAAGATCACCAAGATCTCCGGCAGCACCGCCTACGGCATGGTGACCCAGGAAGCGGTGACCCAGTGACCTTCCTTTGAAGGGCATGAAGGTATTCGTAGAATCATACGGTTGCACATTGAACCACGGAGAGGGTGACG
>SKGM01000047.1 GCA_007117455.1 Candidatus Methanomethylophilaceae archaeon | reverse complement strand
CGATGGTGAGAATCTTATCGATCACCAAGTCCTCCAGATAGAGCCCTTCCCATATGCTGATCGTGTCCCCGTCCGATGCGGCATCGATCGCCGCTTGGACGGTGGTTTGATCACCGTTACCATTCAGATCGACGATGATGGTGGCGCCAGGATCGGCTTGTATGGAGGGGAGTAGCAGGGTTGCGCTCAGTATGAAGGCTATTATCAATAACAGAGCAATGGATGCAGAGAGTGCCTTGGATATCCGATTAGAGGTCATTAGCCCCCCATTGGACCGAGTTAGACCTAGGATAATCCAAATGGACTATGGGAGTTATCCTTTCTCCGAGACCGATACAATGCATGGAAAATGTTTGATTTTCCAGGTATATAGGCATTATTGCCCATTTTGAAACTATAATTCCACATCGCGTATATGCCGTCCAACATGATTTATCGCTGATGAGACCTTGACTCAAAGTGTCGAACGGGTGAACTTTACTCCTCGGACCAACGCTGAAGGCGAGAAGGTCGGGGTGTCGACCTCCCACCATCTTATCCACTTGCGGTCATCGCCCAAGGATTCGATGTTGGTCAACAGAGAGGGGATTCTGTCACTTATGCGCAGTCCTTCGACCGCACCTTGGATGCTGCCGTTCTCCACCTTGAAGACCGCATCGCGGGGAATGACCGAGAACTCACCGGTGGCGTGGTTCTGATAGCGGAGGTACCAGACGTTGGTGACCACCAGCCCGTCCCCCATCTCCTCCGCCAAGGAGTCGATGTCGCCCTTTCCCTTACCGATGACCAAGTTGAACGGATGCGGCGCTATGAGGCCGGCATTGGCGGTGGTGTCGACGCCATGGTCCCGTGCGGTCTGTGAGTTGTGCAGATACCCTTGAAGGACACCGTTCTTCAATATCGAGTTGAATCGAGTCGGAACCCCCTCGTCATCGAAGGGGCGCTGACCGAGAGTCCCTTCCAGTGTGGGGTCGTCATCCAGGCTCAGGAGCGGGGATGCGATCTGTTCGCCTTCCTTGCCCTGCAGGAACGACATCCCCATATCCACATAGAATTGGGATGCCATGGAGCCCACCTGTGACACTATGTCGGCGAATACCATCGGCGCCAGCACCGCATCGTGCCGTCCTGGCTCTATTTCCACGGTCCGTCTGCTCCGGTGGGCGTAGCCTCCAGCCTCCTCACCGACCTTGACGGTGTCGATGTCATCCAATGATGTACCGACCATCAGACCATGGCCTGAAGAACCTTCATCGCTGAACGATCGCATCGACAGCTCCACCTCCGGCAATACCGTCTCAGCCTCGGCACCGGTGGTAGTCGACAACCACACATGGCCGTTAGCGACCCGCATGGAGCCTGCCGACCTCGCAGCGCCGCTGCCCTGGGCGGCATCGACCGCCTGGGCGACCATCTCCGCCATGGCATCGATGTCCATCGGTACCGCCGGACTCCGGGCGGTCCGATATGTGAAGGGACCCGGCGGCAGGGGGACGTCCCCTCCCTCACCGTGGCGTCTAAGCTCATTGACCAGCGATTCGGCGGCCTCCACGGCCTTGGCGGCGTCACCAGCGCCTATGGTGGTGGCGGCCTTGCGGCCGCTTTCCCTTATGAATATCGAAACCGTGGTCTTATCGATCAGATCCGCGACGGTCATGCGGTCGTTGGAGAATCGGAGGAGTGCCTCCTCATTACGGATGGTGGTGACCAACCCGTTCTCGACACCCAAACGCCGGAAGCATGCCATGACATCGTGGTTGATGCTCATTCGACCCCCTCCATCGGAACGGCGCGCAAGCGTGCATGGGGGCCGCCGGTCCACACCGGAATGCCTTGCATCGGCTCACCCTTACCGCAGAGGGCGGCGCTGAACTCCATCTCCTTGCCCAGGGCGTCTATCGCCGACCACAGTCCCGGTGTGCTTATCTCCAGAGCGGGGGAGCGTAGCATTCCTCCTAGCTCACCATCCACGATCGCATAGCACTCCAGACCGACGTATCTTTGGTTGTAGCGACGGTCGTCGATGTTCCATTCCATGAAGGTCTTCATGTAGATGCCGTCCTTCACATCCTCGACCATCTCCTCCAATGACCATTCTCCTGGTTCAACGAAGGTGTTAGCCATCCTCACGATGGGCTCCATGTCGAATGACAGGGACCGTGACGAACCGTTACTGAATGTACCGGTGGTCGCGGCGCTGCTGCGGTTGTGGAGGAGTTCATCGAACGAACCCTCACGGATGAGGTAACGACGACGGGCGGGGACGCACTCGTCATCATGGAGATAGTGTCCGAAGGACCCGGGGAGAGTGGGGTCATCGACAACATTAAGCATATCGCTCCCGACTCGACGGGAAATTGATTCATCACTCAGGAAGGTCTCGCCGGCCTGGGCGGCCTCCCTGCCCTGGAGACGGTCGGCCTCGCTGGGATGTCCGGCACTCTCATGGGCCACAAGCCCGATTATCTCCGGTCCGAGTATCAGGTCCTTCTTCCCGGTTTTGAAGGGGTTCGCATCACGAAGGACCTTACCCAGCACCGTAGTCTCCTCCGCCATCCTCAGTGGCAGGTCCCAGGCCTCCACACCCTCCCATCCCGAAGCGCAGCCTTTGGAGATGTGCCTCTGCACCGCTCCCTTCTGAGGATCGAGCACGGTGATGAAGGCATTCATAGACGCTCGCGGAGTGAAGCTGTGTAGCAAACCACCGTCACTGTTGACTATCGTCTTCTCAGTCTCCAAAAGAGATAATGAAAGGTAACAACCCGCTAATCTCGAATCAAATGGATCGAGGGAGGCGGATGCTGATTCATAGGCCTCCAGCAACAACGAGTCTCTTTCATCCTGTCCGATGTCATCGAAATGGATCCTCGGAGTCAGGATGTCCTTGGCCGTACACACCTCGGAATCATCCATCCGTATCTTGCCAGAAAGACGTGATGATGCCTTGGCCGCCCTGACCGTCCTCTCCGCCAACGCCTTCAGACCGTTGGCGTCGATGCCGTTACCGGCACCGAATGCCATGCATCCGTCCGCCAATACCCGTATGGAGTAGCCGGAACCGTACTCTATGCTGCTGACCTCGGTGGATCCATTCTTGACCATCGATCGGGCGTAACGGTCGGACTGGTGACGGACCTCGGCATATGCCGCCCCCGATTTCAGGGCATGGTCCATGGTGGCGAAGAGGATATCCTCCATAATGGCGCCATGACTTCATCGATATATCTGATGTGTCATGGCAATAAGCAAAAATATACGGAATTCCTAGATTACCCTCATGAGAATATCCGTCACGCTTCTTCAGTACGAGCACGGCATCGTTCGCCAATCGATAGACGTTCTAGCGGAGGTCGTCAAAGGCGGTCGCGCCCTGGAGAAAAAGGCGGACGTCACTGAACTGATGTCGTTCATACTCGATTACCTCGACCGTTTTCACCATGCCAAGGAGGAGGAATGCTTCTTCCCCCAGGTTGTCAATTACTTCCCGCAGTTCAAGGAGGATGTGGACGGCATATATGACGACCATGTGGAGGCCCGTGAGCTGCTGGAAACGGCCATCACCGCCCTGGACGGAGAGGATTGGGAGGTCTTCAAAGCGCGCTCAATGGATCTGGTCCGTCACATGACCGCCCACGTGGAGAAGGAGGAGAACCATATCTTCCCGACCGTGGATGAGGATCTGCCGATAGAGGTCGACGAGGCCATGAACCAATGCTATCAGGATTTCCTCCGCAACTTCGGGGAGGAGTACTATCAGAAGACGGAGATGTTCGCCAACGATATTCAGGACCGTCTACTGGGGCCAGGGTTCTTCGACAAGAGCATCTATTGAGAAAGGATGGCGCCGAGGGGGAGATTCGAACTCCCGAGGCGGGACGCCAGTGGTTTTCGAGACCACCGCCTTACCAGGCTAGACTACCTCGGCCTGTTTCCCGATTAGTGTTCTGTTATTTAT
>SKGM01000002.1 GCA_007117455.1 Candidatus Methanomethylophilaceae archaeon | reverse complement strand
TTTGCTGATGGTCACCGACCTGGTACTCGACCCGGCTATAGTCCACGCTGGACTGTGGATCTGGGAGGATGGAGGCCCCTATTACGACATACCGACAGTGAACTTCATCGGCTGGGTGCTGACCGGCCTCATATACTCCGCCATACTCTATCAAGGGTCCAAGGATGAGTTGCAACAGAAGAAGATGCCCTTGGAGGTCGCCAGCAGTCTGTTGTTGATCATGGCCCTCTGGACCGGTTATGTGATAAACGCGTCCCTGACCATACCCGCCTTGATAGGAGGGGGGCTCACATTAGGACTCGCATACCTGTTCCTTACATCGGAAAATGATGATGTTTAAAGTGTTTCCTTGAGGGTTCAGTCATCGGAGTCGTGGACAACTTCCACCTTCCAATCCTCGTTGACATACAGCCCAAGGAGTCTGGCATCGATGCCCCATGATTCCAGCACATCTATGCCCTTCTTCACATGTTCGATCTGCATGTCCTTCGGTCCTGGGTTCCCAGCACAGTCATGGTGCCCTACGACGGCCACCACTTTGGAGCCATGCCCGTTTATGGATATCTCCACCCTCTCCTTAATGTTGGAGAAACAAGGCTCCCTCCTGGTAGCGAGTATGCCGTTGGCACCCGCTTCCGTGACCATGTCGACGCAGTCAACACCGAATTTCCCGGTCATCCATTGAATGACTGGCATCTGGACCCTACCGTCCATGCAGTTGATGGCCGTTGCAAAACTACAGGTCATCTTCATACACCTCGAACCATCATACCGGGATAAGATTTAAACTTTCGATTCCAACAATCGAGATAAACTAAGGGAAAATTGGCTTTAAGAGGTCAGATGAAATAAGGAATTGGGAAGAGCCACCAGAGGGATTCGAACCCCCGACCTGCTGATTACAAGTCAGCCGCTCTACCGGGCTAAGCAATGGTGGCCTGCCCCGTATAATCAGGAACACCTTATTATCGTTTACCCTCAGCCGGTGACCGATGCGGGCCGACTGATAAGCTGGCATGATATGATGGTATGGCGATGGTGGCCAAGATACCGCCAGTATCTGGGCTAGGACCAAAACCTTTAATACAGGTCAAGGTTTGTCGGGAAATCGTATCCTTTCGATATTATAAACCGGTGAATCTTATGGCGATCAAGAACGGCGACATGGTCCGTGTGGATTACGAGGCATACCTGGTAGACGAAGACATACTTTTCGACACCAGCAAGGAAGAGAAGGCGCAGGAGGCAGGGATCTTCAATGAGAAGTACAAGTACGCACCCATGCCCGTCCTCGTGGGAAGTGGAAAGATATTCCCAGGTTTCGAGCAGGCCATCGAGGGCTCCGAGATCGGCGAGGAGAAGGAGGTAAGCATACCTCCTGAGCTGGGAGCCGGGGAGCGGGATCCCAAAATGACCGAGCTCTTCCCTCTGAGGGAGTTCGTCAAGAAGGATGTCCAACCCTATCCTGGGTTGGAGGTTACGATCGGCAACCGCCGCGGAACCATCGCTTCTGTGAGTGCAGGTAGGGTGAGGGTGGATTTCAACAATCCCCTGGCCGGTAAGACGCTTCTATACAAGTTCCAGGTCACTGAGTTGATCGAGGACCCGGTCGAGAAGGCCAAGGCAATACTGGACCTCAATTACGGTACCTCCGAGGACTTCGAGTTCGTGGTCAATGAGGACAGCGTCGATGTCACTGTCTCCGAGGTATGCAAGTTCGATCAGAGCTGGCCGATGGCCCGTTTCCGCCTGGTCTCCGACCTGCGTGAGACCTTCGGCGTGGACACAGTACGTTTCATCGAGGTCTGGACCAAGGTCTCCAAGGATGATTCCGACGAGGAACCAGCCGAGGATGCCAGCACCGATGAGTGACTGGACCACGAAAACCCTTAAACCAACCCTTTAAAAACAACCTTTGGGCGCGTGGCCTAGCCAGGATATGGCGGCAGCCTCCTAAGCTGCAAGTCAAGGGTTCGAATCCCTTCGCGCTCGCCACCCTCTTCTCATCATTTTCCTATCCCATGGATGATGTAGCCTGCTGCCAGGCAGAATCCTATGGTTATGGCTGTCAGGGCCACCAACTGAACCTTCTCTTGCCTGTACCTCTTCTTGGGATCGATACGCCTCGTCAGCTCAGCTGCTTGTTCTATGACCCTGCGAAGGAAGAATTGGAAGGTGATCTGTTGCCTAGGCGGCTCTTCTGCCATCAATGGCTTTAGCGCAAGGTCCGCATTTAACGATTATGGAATATGGCAACAATAATAGTGTGCATCGACCATCACCCCTTGAGGGAAATGGATTCCGACATAGATAAGAGGATCAAGGACGCGGGATTAGGAGATTGGTGCTCGACATTGGCCCCTGAGGCCATCCGCATATTATCACGTTACACTGGCAGATTGGAAGAAGGTCAAGGGCCCAAGAGCTCTCTCCTTAAGATGGCCCAGGCGGCCAACGAGGAGGAGAATCACAAGTTCGCCATCCTCCTGGCCGAGGAGGGCCTCAAGGTGGATGGGGACAGCTTGGAACAATACCTGTTGTTGGAGGAGATGATCCTGGCCCACGCGGAGCTTAACAGACTCGCAGATGCCAAGCAGTATTGTGAGATGGGCCTCGAACTGATACCCGAGGTCCTGGAATCGTTGAAGGAGTCCAACGGCGGCGAGGTCCCCAAGGATATGGCTTGCCGCAACCGTATGATTGACATAGTTGTCGGTATAGAGGGCGACTATGAGCGTGCCGGGGAGCTTCTTCAACTCTACTTGGATATGGGCTTGATAGACCAGAAGGAGCTCGATTACCGTACCCAAAGCCTGAAGATACATCGTCTCCAGAGGACTTTGGATTCAGTTTACTCCGTACGGTTCAAGTAGTTTCAGAGCCCGGCGACCTCCCTCCCGGGTATGAAAGGGTATATGTCTATGCCCGGCTCCTCATAAGGGTGGGTTTCGATTATGGCATCAACCACCTTGCGGAGGTCCTCCGCTCTGATGGCGAACTCCAGGCGGAGCTCTTCGGCCTCCTCCACCTGGCCGATGCTCCCGATGTGCGGGTCCGCACCCTCAAGGGGTCTCCAGCATCCCATGACCTTCTGATAGCTGAACACCATGTCATAGTTCGGATATATAGGGGACATGGAGTCATTGACCGCCTTCATGATGTCATCCTTGGTGTCTGGCGGTATGAACACCACCACCTTGTAGAACCGATCCGTGATGGATGTCATGGCTAAGGCATTGAATGGGGGACTTATCAAGATTTTCACCAGGGGAAGCCTTATCTCCATAGGGGGGTATCCTGTCCCATGGCTAAGCAGGTAAACGCCTCACATATTTTGGTGAAGAGTGAAAAGAAGGCCAACGAGATCCTCGCCATGCTCAACGGCGGTGAGAGCTTCGAGGCCATGGCCAAGAAGTATTCCGAATGTCCCTCTGGCAAGAAGGGGGGCAATCTGGGTTGGTTCGGCAGGAATCAGATGGTGGCAGAGTTCGAGAACGCTGCCTTCAAGGCCGACCAGGGGAACGTTGTGGGTCCGGTCCGGACCCAGTTCGGTTGGCATCTAATCCTGGTGAACGACATCAAGTGATCCAAACCCAAGAAAACCGGCCGGGGAATCAAAGACCATCCAGGATATCGTTTATCTCCTTGATGGTCGCGACCCGGCCGGCCACAACCAACTCCCCATCTATCATGAGGGCAGGGGTCATCATGATGCCTTTGGACACCATCTCATCCGGGTCGGTGACCTTCTCGACATCTGCATCCATTCCCTTCTCAGTCAATGCGTTCAGAACGTTCCTTTCGAGACGCTCGCATTTTGCACATCCAGTTCCAAACACCTCTATCTTCATCTTCTTTCCCTCCAAGAGTCGAACGCGGAGATCAAACCATCGGTGTAGTCCTCCCGCCGCTCCTTCGGTATGAAATTGTAGATGGAAGCATGTCTGAGAATCTCCGACCGTAACTGCTCACCCTGCAGATCCTC
>SKGM01000018.1 GCA_007117455.1 Candidatus Methanomethylophilaceae archaeon | reverse complement strand
GGAGAGGGAGTTGAAGAGGCCCCACGACCCTTGGGTGGTTTGCCGTGGCCACGATATGGTGAGCATCCTCCTCCTCGCCCTGCGGGAATCCGTGGGCCTGTACAACGCCCGCACGATGAACCAAGGCATGCTGTCCGGAACCCTGCGTCTGTCCTATACCCGCGAGGATTTCCATTCCACAAAGCTCTTCCATGCCATCAAGGAGTGGGGGGAGGACCTGGGCCTCCACGTCTGGACATGATCAATCGAAATCCTCGACCTCCAGGTCCTCATCCTTGTCTATGAGTTTGCGGACCCGGCGATCATACTCCTCCAGACGTTGTCTGCAGAGGTCACGCAGCTCCACAGCCCTCTCATAAACCTCCAGACTCTCCTCCAATCCCAGTTCTCCATCGTCTAGCTTCTGGACCAGGGCCTCCAATTCAGCCATGGCCTCCTCGAAACCGAGCTTCTTCTCCTCTTCCATCATAATGCCTCCTTATCCTTGACCACCGCATTCAATCTGCCGTCCTGTAAGCGGACATTGATGTTGTCCCCCTCTGCGACCTGATGCATACTCGTAACCGGTCTGCCTTCAGCATCGAGTATCATGCTGTAGCCCCGGTCTAAAACCCGCAAGGGGTCCAACGCCTCTATCCTGGCCTCCACGGATGACAAGGTACGTCCTCCTTCGCCGATCCTCCTCACAATGGCGGCGTCCATACGTTGGAACATGGAGGCCAGGTCGCGATTGTGAACCGCAAGCTCTGCTTGTGCCCGCTTAGGGGAAAGACTGTAGTCCCATCTCTCCAGACGGCTTGTCCATCGTTCTGAACGTCCGGTCATGGTCCGGAGCAGGTCATCGTCCAGGTCATCGACCCTCTGCATCAGTTGCTCCACCCTCTCCATCGCCCGACGTGGGGAGAGCATGCGGTCCAATGACCTGAACTCCTTGGCGGCCTCATCGGACATCCTATGGAGGGAGCGGTCGCCGCGGGAGCTGATCTGCAAAAGATGCCTCTTCTCCAGAACCAGGTCGGGAAGGGCCATCTCCGCCGCCGCTGAGGGCGTCTCGGCCCGCCTGTCGGCCACGAAATCGGATATCGAGTAATCGGTCTCATGCCCCACCGCGGAGATCACGGGAACCGAGCAGGCATGGATGGCCCTGGCGACAAGCTCCTCATTGAATGGCCAAAGGTCCTCGAGAGAACCGCCGCCCCTTCCGACTATCATGACGTCCACCCCATACCTCTCCAGTAGCCCCATGGCCTTCACTATGGACTCGGATGAACCCACTCCTTGGACCTGGGCGGGGGATAGGATAATCTCGCAAGGATAACGTCTTGATGCCACATTGATTATGTCCCTTATGACGGAGCCGGTTGCAGATGTGACCACACCGATCCGGTCGGGATAACGGGGCAGGTCTCTTTTCCGGGACTCTTCGAAAAGCCCCTCCTCCTTCAACCGGTTCTTCAACTCCTCGAATCTGGCATGGAGGTCACCCATCCCCACCGGGCGCAGGTCCTGTACGTTGAACTGATAGCTCCCTTTCGCCATGTAGAGGTCTGCAGAACCACGTAGGATGACCTCCTCCTTGTCCTTCGGTGCTACCTTCAGACGCTGGGCGCTCCCGCGGAAGAGGGTGCAGCGCAGTTCGCTATGCTCATCCTTCAGTGTGAAGTAGTAATGGCCAGAGGATGCCCGGATCAGGTTGGATATCTCCCCTCTGACCCATATGTCCTTGAGGGCATCACAGCCCATTATAAGGCCACGGGTGATGCTGTTGAAATCCCTGACGCTCACCGCATCCGTCTCGGACCTGCCCTTGGATTCACTGACCTGCATCGGGGTCGACAAAGCCATGCATCCGTTAAAGTCTTGTGTTCGAAGCTTCATAGGCATGCATATCATGGCGTCTGATTGGCTAGACGATCGGTTCCATCCCGATCTACCGGAGAGTAGCAGGGCCAGGGCAAGGAAGCTTATGGGCAGCGAATTCGTTCGTACAACGGGCATAGAGCTCGTAAGCCTGACCCCTGATGCAGCGGTGGTATCCATGCCCCTGGAGGGTAAACGCAACAGCATAGAGACGGGACACGGAGGTGCAATCTTCACCCTGGCAGATGAGGCGTTCGCCCTGGCGTCGAATCTCGGAGAGGATGTCTGGGTGGCTTTGAGTTGCAACATATCATATCACCGTCCTGCGTTGGGTGAGAGGATAGAGGCCCGCTCACGATTGGTCAACTCCACCCGAAACCATGCATTGTACGAGGTAACGGTCCATGACGTCGAAAGACATGTGGCGACATTCCAGGGACTCGCGGTTCGATTGGATCCAGATAAGAGGAAGGTTTAGAACATGAGAAGATGCAGAGGCTGCGGTGCCCAGGTCCCCGTCAACAGTCTCACCTGCCCGAAATGTTATCGTGAGATGCCCCGGGAGGTGGGCGATGCGCCGGAGAGGGATCCTCGTACCGCGCTGCTGTTGGCCCTGATTCCCGGCATCATCGGTCTATGGGGTCTGGGCCATATATACATGGGATTGACGGAAAGGGGATTATCCTTCCTGGGCGCGGGTATAGTGCTGACAACCACCCTGATCGCCCTGGCATATGGATGGTTCCTGATAATCACCATCGTATGCCTGGTCATGGCCTCCATAATCTGGCTAGGTCTTTTCATCCTCCAGGCTTTCGAGGCCTGGATGCTGTCCAACACAGGGACGGTCGACTGGTCATCTGGGTTTAGGTTCAGGTGAGGTCTGTTTGAGTATACCGAAATGTTCCTTGACCTGGGGGCGGTTCAGGTAGCTGATGACCACAAGGAGAAGAACGAAACGCACCAGACCCTCCGGGACGGTCAAAAGGGAATTTATCATGGCCAGGAATATTATTGCCAATGATATGTACCATACCGGTCTGGTTCCATAGAACGATGCCAGTCCGCATATCATCAGGGCGATTCCTACAAGTGCGCTATAGGCCCCTAGTGCCTGAGGGTCCATACCTAGCAAGGTGTCCTCGGACAACACTGTCAGATAACCCTCCAGGATGCTCAGGAATCCTATGACCAACAGCAGGGTCCCGACAAGGGTCACGAGTATGGGCCTCTCATCCACATAACGTATTCAATGGGAAGGATGAAAAAGGTTTCTGATTGGTTATCAAAAAACCAATCACATCAGATCTTGAAGAACCTCTTAACCTGTGGACGGAACAGGTAGTAGAGGATGACCAGGTTGATGACAAGTGTCACAATCCCCGCCGGAAGTGCGATCAAAGACCCGATGGCGCCTATCGCTGCGAATATGACACCAAGGTACCACATTATGGCCCATCCCTTCAGGAAGCCATATGCGATGACCAGAAGTATCAGTCCGAAGAATATCGTCGCCCCGCCCAATACGGAACCCAAGCCGACGAACTCATCACCGGCGACAGAAAGGTCCAGGAATGCTATCCCCACCCCTCCGGCGATGAATGACAATGCCATAATCAGGTACAAAGCTCCTATTAGTGTGATTAACAGAGGTCTCTTTGCCATGGTGTATATTTGGAATTACACGTATAAGAAAAAAACTGTGATGGGCATCAGACGCCCACTTTGAAGTAGGTCCTCAACTGGTCGCAGACCAGCATCAGCACGACGGCAATCGCACCCGCCAAGGTCAGAACGAAACCATAGAAGCCCATCAGGCCCAGCGCGACCAGGAGTACGTATAACGCTACCCCGACCCAGTACATCTGCGGCCTCCCCTCCAGGAAACCCATGGCAAGGGCCGCCCCGTACATCACCAGTAGGAGACCCAGCATCATTATCATAGCAATCCCTATGAATCCCAGGTCCGAGCTATCTGTGAACCCTATGATGTCAAGCGAGACCTGCGTCGCAACCCCGGTTATGACCAGCACAGCCCCCACTGCTATACTGGAGACCTTCAAGGCCTCCACCCTCGAGAAGCTGAACAGATCGGTTGCCATGGTTTAAAGAAGCGTATCAGGGGATATAATAGGTTTTACCCTGCTTCAGTACAGGCCCCTGTTGCGCAGTTCGATGAGCAGTGCTGAGGCACGGGCCGCATCCCCGTAGGCGCCGAGGTCCTCACCCGCCCCCGCAGGGTCGTCCGGCAATATCATGTCATAACTCATCCTCAACGCCATCGTTTGATCCGGGGTCTCGGGTCGGTATATGAAAGAGGTCCTTGCTGAGACCGCTGAACAGACCTCGGCCTCTTTAGCCAGGTCATACGGCTCGTTCATCAGGTGCCCCATGAAATCACCCTTGACATCGAATCCAGTGATAACTTTGTCCTGGAGGATATCACGCAGGTCCTTAGCCACCTCATCCTCCTGCCTCCCCATCTCAACCGTTTCGGGTGTGATACCATACGTCTCCTTGACGTGGGCAGTCACCTCCTCTGACCAGGTTGCGGTGTCCTGCCTAACCAGGGTGTCGAAGACCGATTCCATCATATTCTGGGCCAGGTCCACTCGGAACACCGCCACCTCGATCACCTGGTCCAGAGGGAATCCCTTGTCCCCGGTCTTGGAGATCGCCAGGACGTGTATCTCATCCAACATCGTCTGCCACTTTGCGGCGGGGATTAAATATTTTTCTGTTAATAGGGGAAACTGTTTTGTCCCTTACTGACGTTGTCATCAATGTGGGGGATAAACTGTTCTACGTGCTTGAGTACGATGGCAGTTCCAGGATGGCGTTGTTATGAGGAAGGTCCGTTCCATTGAGGAGATTTACCGAGAGCTTGAGGGTTGTGGCATGGTCGTCACCAACCAGGCGCCTCTCGCCACTGCACTCAACCGCATCGCCGACAGGCCTATGGTCGGCAGGTTCGCTGTCACGCCACGGAAACTGGCACAAAGATTGGCGGTTTCCATACTCGGCGAAGAGACCTGGAGTGATGCGAGGATAGTCTCATTCATCGCGGAATCCACCGGTCTGGAGATGCGCTACGTCCATGGTGAGGTCGAGAACATCAGGGATGTGAGGCGTCACACCTCACAGGTGGAGCGGCACCTCGATGGTAGGGATGCTGAACTGGTGTGGAAGCATCTCGACAGGCTGCCCACCGTCGAGAGGGCCATGGAGAGGTTCCCGTTGGACTTCTTCGAGGGAATCGATGTCGCGGTCGTCGCTGTGGAACTGTTCGATGAATTGGACAAGCATGTCCTCCCACCACCAGGGGCCTTTCGGGACATATCCCCCTGGGGGAAAGGAAGCTTCTCATTCGAAAGAATACTGGACATGGGCAACGAACGTCTGATGGGTAGGCATGTCGCCGACCTGATCGATGAATCCAACATGAACGCCACCGCCGTGGTCATGGACTCGGAAGGGTCCCTCGCTGAGGCCTTGAGGACATCATTGTTCTCCAAAGGGATACCTTTCCAATCCGCCAGGAGGATGAGGGACCTACCAGGGGTCCGGGACATGCTGAGGTTCCTAGAGCTCAGCCTGCAATTGCCCACCGTCAGGATGAGGGACGTCCGCGGCGCTGTAAGGGCCATATCCTTGGAGGGGCTGGACACCGATTCATTGCGTTTCGACAACCGTGATGACGGTAGGCTTTTCCATATGCATGCCGGCGAGGATGATTCCCCCTTGGGCTCCCTTCTGCATAGGATGAGGGAGGTCTCTGAGATGACCTTGTCACAGGCCGCGCGGTCCCTCTTGAAGGACCAGGAGCTCACTCTGGCATTGAGGCTACTGCGTGAGATGGACATCAATGACCAAGGACTCTCCCTCGCATCACTCGAGACATTCCGCTACGGGGTTGACAGGCTGAGCACCGACATCCTTCGGGACGAGGATGAGCGTGAGGGCGTGGTACTGGTCGATTGCCGATCCTCCGCCTACGTGGACCGGCCGATAGTCTTCCATCTGGGGCTGGGGAACGAATGGGCGCGTAGGATACCGCGCAGGAGGCATATAGACTCCGAGGCGGAGTTGGACAAGGACCAGGCGCGCTTCGAGATACTCCTGCAGCAAGGTGAGCAGAGGATGTACATGACATCTAAGGTGGCCAAGGGAAGGAAGGTCGTCCCCTGTGCCTATTTCAACCGGGCACTCCAGAGGCCGGTGAGGGACTTCGATGACCTGGTCCCGCAAGGAGGCCATACCGACGGCAGATGGATAGTTGAGGAGGACGGGAGCTGGGAGGGAGTCCACCATGATGTCGAACCGGTGATGCCAGCCTCCCATTCGCCATCAGGGTTGAACCAGTTCCTCCGTTGTCCGAGAAGATACCATTTCTCAAGGTTGTGCTCCGGGGCAGACAGCGCCGCCGCCTACCGCGGAACACTGGTCCACAGCTACGCTGAACTCCTGTCCCACCATCCCCGATATGCCTCAGACGAGGGCTTGGAGACCTGTCTCTCGGTACTCCAAAGGGACTTCGTCAAACTGAGTCATGAGGGTAGGGACCGCCAGGAGAGGACCGCTCTCCGTGCGCTGATGCGGAATGCGGCGGAGTTCCTCCGGCATTACGAGCTACAGGATGATGGGGGTCCGCCCTCACGGGGTAATCCGTTGTTCAAAGCCCTGGGTGAGACTCCGAGGATATCCAACACCGAGATCAGGCTCGAGGACCGGGGGATGATGCTCCGCGGCATGCTCGATCTGAAGGTGAATGATTCGTTAGCGGTCGACCATAAGTCGGGCATGCAACAGTCCGCCCGCACAAAGGCCAAAGCGATATCGGCGATATGGGATGATGGCAATCCGGACGCCCAACCATTGGCTTATTTGGCACTCCTGCTCCGCAATGGAGAACTCCGGCGTGAGGTCTCACTACATTTCAACCATCTCAAACCAGTTCCGGAGGATATGCAGGGCTATGAACTGGCGAACCATCTGCAGAAAGTCACATACATCGGTACCGGACGCAGCGGCATGGTCTCCGGAAGGAATCCATGGATAGTCCGCATCCTCCGAGATAAGAGGAAGGATTTCAACGCCTTTTTGGATGAGGTCGGGGATCTGGAGTTCTGCGAGTTCCTCAGGAGCATAAAGGCATGGGACCTGAACCCGGAGGACCTGGAAGCCAGACAGTCTGAACTCACAACTTTCCTGAAAGGGAGGAGCCGTAAGAGGGCTGTCGGGAGGGACATATTCAAGAGGGCTGTGGAGGAGTTGCAGAACGCGGTCCCATACCTGAAGGACAACGTCCTGGTGACCGAGGATGTCATGCAGAGGTTCCTGGATGAGGTCAAGGTCATCCATGGTCAGATCGAAGCCTACAAGAGGGATGGGTTCCCAGCCCGGCCCCGTAAGGATTCGGAGTGCAAACGGTGCGACTATCTCGATGTCTGCTTGGAGGCGAGGGAATGAGCGTCTGTGATGGCATGAATGATGAGCAGCGTGAGATCGCTGAGACCACCGAAGGTATACTGGTGGTGGATGCCGGCCCCGGGACGGGGAAGACGTTCACCATCATCAACCGGTACATGAACATAATCAGCAGGGAGGATGTGGAACCCCGCGACGTCCTTCTACTGACCTTCACCCATAATGCCGCCGATGAGATGAAGGAGAGGATACTGAACGAGCTGTACGAAAGAGGGGAGAGGGACATCGATGTCGGTTCTGTCAGGGCATCCACCTTCGACTCGTTCTGCTCCAACATCCTGACACGGGACACATCACGCATACATGAGTATCTGGGGATAGATGAGCGTCTTTCCCGGCAGGTAAGGCTGGTGGAGAATGAGGCCATGAACCGTCGTTTCTTCCAGGAGTTCTACGAACGCTTCCTGGACCGTCATGCCAAACTCCACGGCGAGACAGCACTGCTCCTTTGGGACCAAGGGGAGCACGTACGCAGAACGATAGAGCATCTCCTCACCCTGGGGACCTGTCCCACCGCCGGAGGCTGGTTCCGAGGAGGGTCCTCATTGTTGACCGGGGACATTGAGAGTATGACAGAGTCAGCCAGAGTACTCAACCGGGAGGATAAGCCCAACCTGCGTTCCTACATCGAGAGGTTCAAGGATCATCGCCCAGGTTCGTTGGAGGGTCTGACATCTTCGATACTCCCCGATAGTATGGTACATGAGGCCATAGCCCATGACCGCGGAGAACTTTTTCACTTCATCCACCATGTGTTCATGGAGTATCTCAGGGCGAGCATCAGGGAGAACCGCCTCACCTTCCAGATGGTGGCCTTCTTCGCATTCCTCTCATTGTACAATGACCGTTCACTGCGTGAGGCCGAGACCTACCGGTATGTCATGATAGATGAGTTCCAGGACACCAATGAGTTGCAGTTCCTCATCGGGCTCCTCATCCTCAAGGAACCCAACCTCTGTGTCGTCGGAGACTGGAAACAGGGGATATACGGGTTCAGATTCGCCGACACCGAGAACATACTGGAATTCGATGCCAGATTGGATAAGTTGATGGGTGAGCTCGGAAGACGCTGCCGCATACCTGCCGCCCAGACGACCCATAGGAGTCTGCGTGTGAACTACCGTTCCGCCGACCGTGTCATCAAGCTCTCGGAGAGGACGCTGTTCCTACCTGCGACCAAGGATGAGTCCATGGACCCCACGTACATCGAGTCCAAGCTGGTCCGCCTGCGTTCGAAGAAGAGCCATATCGATGACCGTGACTGCCGGGTCAGATTCCTGAGGGCCGAGGACCAGAAGGCGGAGGTCGACCTTGTATTGGCTGAGGCCCAGAGGATGGTCTCCGACGGGCTGAAGGTCAGCGAATGGACCGCTGATGGTTACAGGGAACGTCCCATGCGGTACAGTGACATCGCCGTCCTGAGCCGGAAAAGGAACCTCCTGCACATGTTGGAGAGGAGGGCGAGGGAGATAGGATTACCCCTACTGATGGACGGCGACATGGAGATTTTCTCCTCTCCGGAGGGAAAGACGGTCCTGGCATGGCTCCGGCTGATGCTGGATCCCGGCAATGACCGCGCCATCGCATCCATAATGGACCGTGAGGACTATGCCCATGACATAATCGATGCGACGGTGAGGGGGGCATCCCCGCTTCCTGAGGACATAAGGACGCACCGAGATTTCCTCCTCGGTCGTCAACGGGATCCCAATCTGTTGCTGACATCCATATTCCAGCGTTACAGGATAGACAACGACATCTCACAGGCGATAATATCCCAACTGACCGTCCTATTGGGCGGCAGCCTGACCGGCAGCGCAGAACTGGTCTCCCTGATCGAGGAGAACATCCGTCAAGGTGACAGCTACCCTGCGGACATGATCTCCGTCCGGGACGCCATACGCATCCACACCATGCATGGGGCCAAAGGTCTGGAGTATCCAGCGGTGATAATCGCCGGCCTGAATTCCAGCGACATGCCATCCAACCGGGGCGACAGCGGTCCGTTGCGGTTCGATCGCCTGTATGGCCTGAGATGCGTCCACGAACTGGTGGAGGAGGGAGGGCTTCTGGAGAGGTACAGGGATTGGAGGAGTACCTTGGCCACCTCCCTGACGCAGAAGGAATACGATGAGGAGAGGAGGTTGTTCTACGTCGCCGTGTCCCGGGCCATGCAGCATCTGGTTCTCACCTGCCATAACCCTTCCTTGTTCATGACCGGCCTGGCGGGTGATTCCCTGGCCGATTCCCAATCCTCCCCTGAATCCCTCCTCGACACTCAGGAACGCATACCCGCACCCCGTCCTGAATTGGATGAGGCGATGGTCGTACGACGCAGCATCGGCGTCCACAGCATCCTGCGTCCGATACTGACCGCCGGGGGTTTGGGCACGGAGCACGGGTCAAGGGTGCATGCTGACGCTGAACGCCTGGTGCATGGGATGGAACCGTGGGATGACCATCCTGGATTGGAGATCGTCAGGAGGGTGTTGTCGGAGGCGGCGGGGTCGAGGATCACGCCGGAGATAGACTGCCTACTGCCGGTGGGCGACCTCGCTTTGGAAGGTAGGATAGACCTGATGGTCGAGCATGATGACAGGGTCGAGATCCATGATTGGAAGACCGACCTCACCGAACTGAACCACTCCGAGTATGTCATCCAGCTCTCGGCATATGCGCATGCGGCAGGGTCCCTGGGCAAACCTGTAAGCTGTCATATCCACTACTTGGAAAGGGGAGAGACGAAATCATTCGAACCCATCCCGTTCGAGGAACTGCGCGACATCGTGAACGACCGAACGCTGGAGAACACACGATAGGTTCTTGAACCAGCTATATGTTATACGAATCACATGGTGGAGAGCATACCGGCAGGACTGACGGCCGAGGAGGTGCAGGAACGGACCGACAAAGGTCTCCGCAACACCTATGAAATGAAGGTCAGCCGTACCTACAAGGAGATAATCAAGACCAACTTCTTCAACCTCTTCAACCTCATCCTGTTCTCACTCGGTGGGATACTTCTCTCACTGGGTAATGAACTGGAGGCACTTGCCGCCACCGGTATCATATTCTTCAATGTCATCGTCGGCACCTTTCAGGAGGTCAGGGCCAAGAGGCGGCTTGACAAGATCGCCCTTCTGCACCGTCCGGAGGCCACCGTGTTCCGGAACGGCCAGCAGATGACCGTTGCCCCTGATGGCATAGTGATGGACGATGTCGTCATATTGAAGGTGGGCGAGCAGGCCCTGGTCGACGGGGCAGTGCTCACCTCCCAAGGTCTGGAGATGGATGAGTCCCTGCTCACAGGGGAGTCCAGCCCCCGCCGTAAGAAACGGGGGGACACCGTCTTCTCTGGATCATACTGCGTCGCCGGCAGCGGTTGTTTCCGAGTGAATGCGGTGTCTGAAGACACCTATGTGAACCGGCTGCTCTCCGAGGCCAAGAGGTTCGACAGGAAGTCGACGCCACTGCAGTTCCAGGTCGGCCGTGTGATGTCTCTGTTGATAGCCATCGCCGTGATATATTCCACGCTCATACTCATCGCCTCCATCGTGTTCCGTATCGGACTGGGGGACACGACGAGGATGATAGTCATCACCCTGGACATCATACCCATAGCCTTGTTCCTCCTGATAATCATCGCCTACGGTCTAGGCGCGGTCCGTATGGCTGGCTCAGGTGCACTTATGCAGAGGGCCAACGCCGTGGAGTCCATGAGTCATGTGAACACCGTATGCATGGACAAGACCGGGACCATAACCACCAACGACCTGGTCCTCGAGGAGCTCCTGCCACTGGGCGAGGAGGACCCTTCCAACGCCATTGCGAACTTCGCCGCATTGACCGGTTCCAAGAACCGGACCATCCGGGCCCTGCAGGAGAAGCTTCCTGGAGGCAAGGGCTGGTTGATAGAGGAGATACCTTTCACATCCTCAAGGAAGTACAGCGCCGTCCGTTATCGGGAGGGGGATCACAGCCAAGTCCTGTTCTTCGGCGCGTACGACGCTCTGAAGAAACATTGCAGATGGAAGGAGGACATCGCGGACAAGGTCACCGAGCTCGCTGAGCAGGGTCTCAGGGTGATGCTGCTAACCAAGGCAGAGGACCAGGACATCTGGGACGGAGACAATGAACTGATCCCGGAGCTGACGCCCCTGGCATTGGTCTCCGTCCGGGATGAGATCCGTCCAGACTGCGCAGAGACCATCCAGGCGTTCCTGGACAACAACATGGACATCAAGGTGATATCCGGTGACGACCCGGTCACCGTCGATGCCTTGTTCAGTCTCGCTGGCATCCCCGGGACCCGTCGCAAGATATCCGGCGATGAGTTGGACCAATTGGACCCTGCCGACCTGAACAAGGTCACGGCGGAGACCAACATCTTCGGAAGGATGAGGCCCGAACACAAGGAACGCATAGTCGAATCCCTCAAGGAACAGGGCCGTTATGTGGCCATGATCGGGGACGGGGTCAACGACGTACGTTCCCTGAAAGCGGCCAACGTGGGCGTGGCGCTGCAATCCGGATCGGGGGCCGCCCGCGGCGTTGCCGACATGGTCCTCCTGGATGACCGATTCTCCGCCTTGCCCGAGGCCCTACTTGAGGGAAGACGGATCACCACCGGTATGAGGAGCATACTGAGGATATACCTGGCCAGGAACTTCGTCGTCGCCTTCATGATCCTGTTCACCCTGATATTCTTCCAGAGTATGCCCATGCTCCCTCAGAACAATGCGTTCTATGCCCTGGTATCACTATCGATACCTGCCTTCCTCATGACCATATGGGCCAAGCCCAGGGAGCAGAAGGGTGACGTGCTTCCAAAGGTGATGCGTTTCGCGATACCCTCCGCCATCACCATATCCCTGTTCGCATGCATCGTGTACAGCGTGTATTACCTGGGCGTTATGGCTGGCATAATGCACCTGACATTCACCCCTGAACAGCTGGAGAGTTCCTGGATCATCGGTTCCGACAGTGCGTCGGAGCTGATGATGACCGCCGAGCTTGCAGCCCGCATGGCGCTCACCTACTTCGCCACCTTGGCAGGTATCACACTCATACTGATGGTCGCTCCGTTGCACAAGTGGTTCTCGGTCGATGGTTCCGTACACGGCGACATCCGCCCCTTCATCCTGGTCATACTGCTGTACGGACTGTTCTTCGGAGCCCTGTTGGTCGATCAGGTGATGTACCTCGGGGACCTCGTACCGCTACGCTTCCTGGATATGTTCTTCATAACCGGTATGGTGTCACTGTGGTTCCTCTTCACCCGTAAGGTGCTGAGGGAGGACATGTTCTCCCGATTCACAGAGGCGGTCGTGTATCGTCTGGACAAGAACAGCCCCTTCATCCATGAGAGGTTCGTGAAGGGCCGCGATCAGTAAAGGCCTCGTCTGATGAGTTCGATCAGGACATATGAAGCCATGACCGCGTCCTCCAGAGCCCGGTGGCGTTGCTCCTCCCCTATCTGGGCGGGGTCCCCATCGACCAGCATGTCATAGGCCTCCTGCAGCCGAGGCCATTTGTACTGGTCGTAGGTCCCGGGTATACGGCATACGGGCATGGAGCTGAGCATGATGCAGGGGGTGAGATTCATCCTCCCCTGCAGGGACCAGGGCCGATGGTAGAGGAAGCGGTCGAAATCGAACTTGACGTTGAAGCTGGTTGCCATCCGGCCTTCCAGCAGGCTCTGCAGTTCAGCAGCCACGAACGGGGCGGGGGTGGCGGACATGACATCATCGAGGGTCAGGTCGGTGTTCTCGAATATCCACGCCTCCCTTTGGTCCTGAGGCCATTTGGATACGTCATGTCCCACCACAGTGGACATGACCGGCTCCACCGTCCCGAGGTATGGTCTCACACGGCAGACCGCCACATCGACTATGTGGTCATTTGGACAACCCACCAGACCCGTCGTCTCGGTATCCAGGACGAAGATCTCCAGGTTCTGGTCGATATCGGACACACCTTCTAATCGAAGGTCGAACACAAAAAGATATCGAGCGTCATCGTCTCTCACTCCGATGTAAGGTAGCAATGATAATTAACCGGCTGTGTAATCACGGGAGCATGACCGGGAGCGTTACGAGAATGGAATACCTGGGGAGGTTCCTGGATGCTGTGGATGCAGCGCAGTCCGGCAAGGCCGGGGCCATATCGGAGGATAAATGGCTCCTCTGGAACCACTCCCCGGAGTTCTCGGACATACTCTCCCGGCACTTGGATCACGGTTCATCGCGGGTGAGGGCGGAGACCATAACCCTGCTCACCAAGCTGAAGGACCCCGACCATGCGGAAAAAGTGGCGGAGATGAGACGTCATGACACCGATGTCGTCGCCGCTGCCTGTGTGGGTTATCTGGCATCCTTCGAGTCAAGGAACAGGCTTACAGAAGAGCTCATGGAGGAGCTGCGTACCGGATACGGCCAATCCTTCAAAGATGCGGCCAAGGCCATGGTCCCCATAGCCAGTAAGAAGGATATCCCGGAACTGAGAAGGATCATGTCCGAGGTCGACAGGGATAGGAGCGAGATGGTCAAGGAGATACTGACGGCGACCGTGGACCGGAATCCAGAGTTGTGGGACCTCAGGGACGGGGTGCTGTCATCGCCCATCCCTCCTGACGCGGAGGACTACAATACCTTCCTGGACAAGGCCTTCAACTACATAGATGTCAGATACCGACGGAACGTCCATCCCCTAGCCAGCGTCGAGGGCAGGACCATGCACAATGTCCAGAAGTCGTTGAGGTCCATAGCCTCCCGTCACTATCTGGAGTCTGAGAACCTTCCCCACTACTCCGAGGAGCTTTCCTACGAGCATCATGCTCTGGGGGAGTTGATATCATGGTGCTCCTCCGACATCGAATCCAAGGATAGGGGGAGGCGGCAGAAGGACGACCCCTCATGTCCTGGATGCACCTCTCCGATGCGCATGTACAAAGGCCAGTGGTACTGTCCCGGATGCGGGACAAGGAGGGAAGCCTGATGCCAGGGCCGGTTCGGGAATGGTATCACGAAGCGATAAAGCGCCTCAGTGAACATGACGGTGATGCGATGGTGATACTGCGTCATGCTGAGAGAGAGGGGATCTTAGACCCTTTCAAGCACGAATTGGCCATGCTGACCGATGAGGGCAGGGATTGCAGCAGACGCCTCGGG
>SKGM01000008.1 GCA_007117455.1 Candidatus Methanomethylophilaceae archaeon | reverse complement strand
TGGAAAGCTTTTTATCGTTTAGCTATATTCGAGGTTCCATCACAGGGGCCCATGGCTTAGATTGGTTAGAGCGCCCGGCTGATAACCGGGAGGTCATGAGTTCAAATCTCATTGGGCCCACTCACATTCCTCATACTCACTGATGAATGGCATTTTCTTTCTTAGAATTGAGTTCTGGGATTCGATGATGTGAACTTGAGCGCGATCACCTTATCAATCCCAAGAACCTGGCGTAGCGTTTGTAGTATCCTCGTGTCGCTGATGTCAAATACTCCCCTGGAATACTTGCATCCGATAGTATGGGATCATTGTCATACCCCTCCTTGAGAGCGAAGAATTTGAGATATGGGTTGACCAATGAACCTGACGGACACTGGTATATGCACCTCATACACAGTATGCAGCGGTCGTGGAATACCAACACACCGCCGTCATCGGTGATATTGGATGTCGGGCATCCATCACTGCATATGCCGCAGTATGTGCAGGATTCAGTAGCTCTGAAGTGTCCACCGGCCACTTTGGCACCCCATGTCTCCAACTTGCTGAATATCCTTGAGAACAAGGCTATGTGCTCAGGGTCATGATGAATGGAGTCATCCTCACCAAGCACCTGTGACGCGAAGTCCCTGCATTGGCCTTCAGCGATTCTGTATAGTTGTTTGATCAGCGGGGCTGGGAAGGGGACTATGATGTTGGAGGGCATTATGAACAGCCGCTCCAGTCTGACAATGTATCCTTTCTCCCGTAAGCGATCGCGTACAAAACGCGTGGATCCTCCGTTTATGAATGGATCCCCCGAGGTCCGGTATAGGAAGACGTACTTCGGTTCTGGAGATGAATCCGGCATGATGTCGATGAAATCGAAGACTATGCGAGGGGCGTTGAAGGCATGGACGGGGAACGCTATGCCAACGTGGTCAGCAGTCCTTATGGCTTCCATGATGGCGTTCTCATCCTGCGTGATGACATCCTCAATGTCCAACAGATTTACCCGATAGTCCTCAGTGGTTAGATGTTCACGCAGCCGCTCACTGACCCAGCGGGTGTTCCCAGTTCCCGAAAAGCAGAAGATGACCGCAGCCCTCATCATTCAAGGATAGGGTTCGGATTCCTTATAACCGTGTATGTGTCAAACAAATTGTTATGGCCACCAGTACCATGTATCTTATCAAACCCTTAAGGATCCACTCAATCGACTCAAGACAAGACTCAGTCGTTGGAGGCGGAACTACGCACTGATGTGCATGGAACCAAGTCCCTTTTTGATGGAACTCATCTGAACCTGCGATTGACTGCTAGCATGGGTAACATCAGCACGCCCATGGCGATTATGACCACCACACTGGCGCAAAGAGATGCTGATGGATCATCCCCTGACGTGTCGACTATCACGAATGTGTAGTTCTCTGTGTGCGGAAGATTTCCCTCCGAAGAAGTCGCGGTCAGATTGAAATAATAGGTCCCCGGAGCACCCGGCGTTCCCTGCAGGGTCAATGTCGAATCATCATGAATCACCGTCCATTCGCCGGGAATTTGGTAGTGCCAGAACCATGTCACCGACTCATTGGCAACGAAGGTATGGAAATAAGGGATCGAAGTAAACGCATCCTCCGGTGGGCCGCTGAACTCCGGAGCCCATGAAGATGGGGCACTTACCAGGGAACCGACTGTCAGAGTGTAGTTCTGCCACTCCATCAATCCCCCATCGGTAGCGGTGGCTGTGATATTGACCCAATAAACGCCCACATCATCAGGACCGGGGGTGCCGCTTATCAACTCCGACTCGTCACTCCAGGAAAGGAAGGTCGCATTAGTGGAAAAGGTATATGTTATCAGAACCGAACCCTGCACCCAGTAATGATATTCTTCACCTACCGTCGCCGTGGTCTCTGGTGTGCTGATCAATCCTGGACCGTATGCCTCTGATATGGTGAACGACCAATTGTGCCCGTGTGATTGCAGACCGTTCACGGAGGTGGCGGTTATATTGATGTAGTAATCCCCAGCGTCACCCACCTCGGGTGTACCGCTAATTACCAACTGGGTGGCGTCAGTGATAACGTCCAGTGATGAAGGGAGATTATCGGTGTAGGACCAGGTCACGGATTCATTCGCGGTCACCGTCTGTTCATAGGCAAATACTTCCTTACCGTTCCATTCTGGTCCAACAGTTAGGGTCGGATGCCAGATTCCGGTTACTGTTATGTTTATTCTAACGGTGAATGATAGTTTACCTTCGATCGATGTGGCGGTGACATGGATATGATGGTCACCCACATGCACCTTATCGGGTGAGAATTCGAGTATTGATTCGACCTCATCGAAGCTTATGAAATAAAGGTCATGGTCAATCGACCAGGTGACCGATTCATTGGCTTCCAAAGTCCGATGAGCGATGGTTGTCGCTTGCACGATGACTCTGCCCAGATCGCTTTCTATCGGCGGCGCCCATGCCTCTCCCACGATCAAGGTGTAATTCTGGTGTGTGGACTCTTTACCCGCGTCGGAGCTTACGGAGATGTTCACGTAGTAAGTACCGGCATCACCGATCTGAGGAGTCCCGTAAATGGTCTGGTTGGCAGCAGAGAAACTGAGGAACCCTGCATCAGTCTCCAGATCCGCCCAAGATACCTCTGTCTCGTTCACCACTATGTTATATGAGTACTGAGAGGCCTCCTGCACAGTTGTCAGCGGGGTGCTGGTTATCTGCGGCGCCCAACGGGGGAATATGGTCAGGGTGAAGTTCTCATATGATTTCAGTAGACCGTTGATGGATTTTGCTGTGATGTTGACATCAAAGGATCCGCTAACGTCAGGTATCAAATGCAACTGTAATGAGATCGAGCTCTCCCATTCCACGGTGAACATCAGATCCGAGGACCAGGACCATTCCACCGGGCCGTTGGCCCCGATACGATAATGGTATGGCTCACCTACCTGCCCCTCATGCGATGAGAAGTCTGGAACCGGGGTCAGTATTGGGGAGTATAGGGGTTTGACGGTGAAGGTCTTGTTGATGGTGCTCGACAAACCACCGTAGGATGCGACGGCGGTGAGGTTTATCCAATAGGTGCCGGCCTCCTCCTCAGCGGGCGTCCCATGGTACCCAGCCGCGATCTCATCCCATGTCAGAAATGGTGCATTGGTGGATCTCGCGACGATTTCAGCCGGCTCGTTGAATTGCGGGATGTATTCGAATAACTCCCCGACATACACATCCTCCGGAGAGTTCAGGAATGTCGGGGCCCACTGACCGGGATGGGCATGGATCACCAGACCGTCTCGGGAATAGAATGCGTGAGGCTTACCGTCCCCATCGAGGACATAATCACAGAATTGTCCATATGACGTCTGTCGACTCTCGATCACCTCGTGCATCCACACCCCTTCATCCCGATATGAATGGAATACTGCGTCCGGTATTGATGTTCGGACGAATACCACACTCGCATTGCCCTGTTCATCGAGCTGCAGATTGGGATCTTTGAGGTTGCCTTCATCGGGACCGAGCACGATCTCGAACGTCCAGTCCGAACCGTCAAGGAAGCCGTAATGGACCTTGACCTGACTGGATTGGTTCTGCTGGAATGTTATGTGCGGTGTGCTTTCAAATATCTCAATTTTCGGCCTGAAGAGCATGTATGGGCTTTCGAAAACCAACGTTGAGACGAGATTGCCGTGTGTGTCGAATTCGGCATAGTAGACCTTCTTCATCGGGTCTGTACTGGTGGTGTAGACGAATCTGGCTGAGTCATCAGGCATCAACGCGAAATCAACACCTTCCATGTAGGATACAGTGAATGATTCAACGAAAGAATAAGTCCACCGGTCACTCCTTTTCAGATAGATGTTGTCATCGTTTCGCTCCACAAGTATATGCGCCCTGTCTTCGGAATCCAACAACATGGAATCGATGTGACCTATGGTTCCGAACGTTCCTAGAGGCTCGGGTATGAGGTCCCAGCTTGAAGCGTGGTCAGTCGGATTGTTCTTCTCCATGTACCACAAACCCGTGCTGTTCCTGAAAACAATATGAGGTAGTCCTTGGGAATCCACTGCTATCCTGCTTTGGAGCACTTGATCGTCCCCTGTGACGCCAAGTAAGGAGAAGGGTTGCTTCCAACCATCGGACCATGACATGTGTTTCAGGATACCGGTGGAGTTGACATAGCTCGCATGTATCGCCCCATCATCCCCGACCGTCACTGACATACTGATGATGCCCGGTACGTCTACCAGTTCTTCCTTCACCCAATGGGTGTCGAACTCCACGGTCCTATTCTGGTTGACGGTCTCCTGTCCATCCTCCGATTGGGCGTAGATGCTCAATATGAAACGACCATATTGGTCCAAATCCGGAGTGCCCACGAAACCATCACCGTCCCAGGAGAGGAATGGTGCGTTGGTCCAATGCCCTATGATGTTGGCCTCCTTGTTGAAATCCGGGACGTACTGGTAGAACCGGCCTGCCTGACCTTCCTCCGGGGAACTTTCGAATGTCAAGGGATTGGATGCTTGAATCGGCGAGGGTACCATGAACAGTCCGATGGTCAGTAATGACAGCGATATCAATACCGCCGCGATTTTACCCATCCCTTCGATCAATTCACCCATCCCCCTGAACTTCTATAGAATAAGATTATTGTATAGTAATCTTGGTCATGAGATTTAACCGTTATCTGATAACTTTGGTAGAAAGCTGAGAACCTACTCATTCATCATGGGGTTCCACCGCCGACTATCGGGATACTGTTAACTAGACCTCTGTTTTTATCAATCGCTTTGTTATAGTTTAAAACATACATGGTACGGATACCTCCTTAAAATAGGCCATCACCCATTAATTTTCTCTTATCTTCAATACTTATGATTTGATATAGATTGAATGGAATAATTGGATGATGTATGGATTGAAAGCAAGGTTGCCGGCTTTTCTACTTATAGGCACATTGTCTTTCTTCTATGCTGAGATATTTTCTGGAGCCTCTAGAGTCTGGTTCCTTGACCCCGGGTCCATGATCATAACATTCCCCATCTATCTCTCCCATATCGTACTGCTCCTTAATGTGGCCTTCAGAGCGGGTAAGATGAGTATCTGTCATCTCTATCTCCTTGGAGTTTTATTCGGTCTTTACGAGTCCTGGATCACACAAGTGCTTTGGCACGGTTATTACGGTGCTGATACGGTCACCATAATTGCCGGTATCGCTATCTATGAGACTATTGTACTGACCCTCTTCTGGCATCCGATATTCTCATTCATAATCCCCATTCTGGTGTTCCAGCTGCTCGCTTGCTCATTCTCTAACAGGAATCTTTCATGTGACCTCATCCTAACCTCACACGGGACATTCCTCATGGATTCAAAGAGGAACAGGATATTGCTCTTAATCATCGTCCTATCAGGCTCCGTGTTCATGACCTTCAACTATGGAGGGGACCTAGTTATGATCGGGATGGTCTTGATTGGGAGCTACGCCATCATCATGATTTTGGCTTGGTACATCGGTAGAAATACCGGAGTATATGACCTATCAGTCTTGGCCGTGCAAAGAATATGGCCCCTAGTTCTATTCATCCTATCCAGTTATCTAATATTCTTCTATCTATCGGGATTGCAGGGTTTTTTGAGTGATGGTGCTCCAAGGATCCCCGAGTTTCCAGGAGTGGTCATCATCCTCTTGATTTATGGATTGATAATTGGGTTGTTCATCCTATCTCCAAGGAAACCATTGGAATACTCAGATGGAGCCACCATCATACCATTGACGACATATGCCGGTTTCGCCATCATTCATTTGATACTCAGCGCCTCATTGGCTATTAGTTACATGCTGGCTCCGACATTCTTGACTGCCCTCATGTTCATTCTCTATATGTTCATGATACCTGGAGGTCTTTACTGCCTGGGCTTGGTCATCAAGGTCATGATCAGGAGTCGGCACCCGAGATACTCCAAT
The DNA here is from genome assembly GCA_007117455.1 of Candidatus Methanomethylophilaceae archaeon. Classification (GTDB taxonomy): domain Archaea; phylum Thermoplasmatota; class Thermoplasmata; order Methanomassiliicoccales; family Methanomethylophilaceae; genus PWHV01. Next base: position 8,958 of record SKGM01000008.1, on the reverse strand, counting down.
CCTCAATGAATCCGAAGTAATCTGGCAAACTTATGGTTGATTCATGTGTTAGAGTGGGAATGTGTGAAAACATATCCACTTCAAATTTCACTCGGAGAGGATTCGGCTGAGTACCTCCAGAACCTCATCGATATGTCCTAGGACCTTGACCTTAGGCCACACATGGACTATCTTCCCTTGGGGGTCGAGTATGAACGTGCTCCTTACCACGCCGTTGAACATCTTGCCCGCCACGGTCTTCTTGTCCCAGACGCCGAAGGCCTTCAGGACGGTAGCTTCGGTGTCCGAGAGCAAAGGCACGGTCAGACCGTTCTTATCGATGAATCTCCTATGACTATCGACCGATTCCGGGTTTATGCCTACTACCTTCACTCCCAGTCTCTCGAACTCCGGCATCGCCGCCGAGAAGTCCTTGGCCTGTTTTGTGCATCCTGGAGTGCCATCCCGCGGGTAGAAGTAAACCACGGAATAGCTTCCTTTGAGATCGTTCAGGCATGTCTCGCCCCCCTGCATATTGGGGAGGCAGAAATCCGGTGCCATGTCTCCTATCTCTTTGGCCTTCATAGCCCTGTCCCCTTTGGATTCATAGGAATAAATTGAACCACTGTGTACATATCATTGTGCCTCCCACCATCTGCATATCATATTATCAGGGTGCGGAGGAAAGGTATTTGAGTGGAAATCACCAAGTCATCTTCAATGGACCTGCGGAGAGCATTGACTATCAGGATATTGGCGACCGTTGCAGCCTTGGCCTTGCTGGCCTCAAGTTATGTCCTGTTTGAGACCTTCTTCGAAGCGGGCATGATGTCCCTTCTGTTCACGGCGGTGGTTATAGTGATCGTGGGAATCCTACTGACCATGACCCCCCTGGGAAGAAGATTGATGGAATATTGACAGATTCAGTCGTCTGGTGACTCTCGCCGGAAAATCTTCGGCGGTTCCTTCCCATCCCTTTCATAGTCGAGGATTATCAAGGACCTTTTCAGGATGGTCATCTCCACCCTCAAGCGGTCAAGCCTCGGATCGTTGGGATCGATGGCCTGCCGCCTTATGAACTCCAATCTGAGATTGTCCAGCTTGTTGCTGATGCGTATGTACTCCCCGGTCCTTTCCACCCTGAGTTCCAACTCAAGACCTCGCGATCATCCTCAGGGTGACCATGTTACTCTCGACCTAAATGCCTTATGCCCAGGCACCCTGTCACGAGCGTCTGATCATTCTGATGGCATCTGACCGGTTATCAAACCCTTAAGCTCCCGGCATGAGGATGTTATGTCCTCTGATCGCAGCACGGCGGATATCACAGCCAGACCTTTGGCCCCAGCCTTCACCACATCCGCGGCGTTCTCGAAGCTTATGCCCCCTATGGCAACGACCGGTATCGACAGCGCTTCTGATACCTCACGTAGGGACTCCAGTCCGCATGCGGGCCCGGCATCGTCCTTGGAACCGGTGGGGAATATCGGTCCGAGGCCGACGTAATCCGCCCCTTCCTCCTCAGCCCTAAGGGCCTCCTCAAGGTTTCCCGCTGAAACCCCGATGATGAATCCTGGAGGAGTGATGTCCCTGGCCTTCGACACTGGGATGTCGTCCTGACCGAGGTGGACACCATCCGCTCCGGAAAGGAGGGCGATGTCCAAACGGTCATTCACTATGAAGAGGGTGTCCTTACCTACAGTGGCAGCCCGGATCGATTCGGCTACCTGCAGCATCATGCCGCCCTGCATGCCTTTGTCGCGGAGTTGTACAACATCCGCACCGCCGGAGACCGCAGCCTCAGCGATGCTGGTATGCGACCTGCCACCCGAGACCACCTCGTCGGTCACCACATAAAGATGGTACGGTCTCATAACTCTTTGATCCTTGAGCCCAAAGCGACATCCTGGGCGGACAGGTTGAACATGCTGTCGAAAAGCTTGGTGCGGAAGGACATGGGCCCCCGAGCCTCCACCGCCGCCTTCTCACCGGCGATGCCGAGTACAGCAAGGGCGGAGGCGCATGCCGATGCCCTGTCAGTGCTTACAGCGTTGAATGCTCCGACCACCGTCGATGCCATGCAGCCGGTGCCGGAGACCCTCTCCATCATTTCATGTCCGTTCTCGATCAGATAGGTGCGCCTTCCATCGCTGACCACATCCACAGGAGCGGTCATGGCAACGGTGACCCCTAATGATTCGGAATACTGCTGGCATATCTCCACCGGGTCACCCGATATCCCATGGGAGTCCACACCAACGACCTTGGCATCGGAACCTGCCATGGTCGCTATCTCGCCGGCGTTGCCTTTCAATACAGCGACATCGAGTTCTTCCAGCAGCCGTTTAACAGTTTCAGTCCGATACTTGGTGGCGCCCGCACCCACCGGGTCCACTATAACAGGGATGTCCAGTTCGTTGGCCCTCCGACCAGCAGCGATCATCGAGCCCACAAGGCGGTCGTTGAGGGTCCCGATGTTCAATACCAAGACTCCGGCTATGCTGACCATGTCCGCCATCTCCTCCATGGCGTCTGCCATCACTGGCGCCGCCCCGGCGCATATGGCCATGTTGGCACAGTCGTTTACCGTCACGTAGTTGGTGATATGATGGACCAGGGGCCTCTTGGCCCTCACCTCATCGAAAAGTCTTGCGGCTTCTTGCCCGTTCATGGATTCCCACTCTCCTGCCAATGGCCCCGTCCGATTCACGGGCCATTGGCCTCAGGAGCTATAGGAAGTCGGATATTTATGATGTTCACCGACTGACTCCAGGTATCTTACCCACCAACGATTGTCCCATCATGGCCATCCGGATCGCCTTGGAGTGCTTGGCATGTTGATGCACCCCTCCCACATGGAAGGTCATCGTCCGGGGCTCCCACAACATGAACGTTCCCGTGGCTCCAGCGTGTCCGAGCATCTCGAAGGGCATGAGCAGCGGCAGGGACTTGAATCGCATCAGTCCGTATCCATAATCCAGATTGAGGCCGAACTTGGCCCAGTCCTGCATCTTGGTATAGGCGTCAGGGCTTATGATCTCACCAGCTGCGAAGGCCCTTATGAATCTACAGGCGTCCTCGGCGCTGCAGACCATACCGCCCGCGGCATACTCCTCGCTGAGACTGCGGTATCCCACCACATTCTCATCGCCCAGATAGACACCGGCAACGGGATGGGGTGATGCCTCGATGGGCGTTGACCTCTGGATTAGGTAAGCGCTCCGCATATCCAGGGGACGGAAGAAACGACTGGATATGACCTCATGGTATGGCATCGATGTTATCTCCTCGATTATCAGCCCCAGGATCTGATAGCCCGTACTGGAGTAATAGAAACCACCACCAGGCTTGAATCGTGGAGGCGAGATCTGCTTAGAGATCTCAATCAGTTCACGGGGGTCCCAGAAACGGTCCGGATCGTCCATCACAACCTTGAGCTCCATCTTCTTGATGGAACTGCCCTCCTCGAAATAGTCGTGCAGTCCCGAGGTGTGGTTCAAAAGATGCCTTACCAGTATACCCTCTGAATGGTCCACCCCGTCTAGGACATGCAGGCCCTTGAGGACGTCATCGTCGAGGTACATGGATATCGGGTCATCATAGGAAACCTTCCCTTCCTCCTCCAACACCGCCAACAGCGTGGATGTCAGCATCTTACTAACACTGGCGGTGAACTGGGGCTGGTCGGGATGATGGTATATGCCCTCTTCAGCATCCGAGAGCTTGAGTTTGAAGTCCTTGGATGGTGACCAGACCGTATAATGGGCTATGTGTATGTCTCGGTCCTTCCTCACCATCTTGTGGAATTGGTCTTCAATCTTCGCCGCAACCCTTTCACTATCCATGATGGAGGTTAATCCAAGATGGGGATATTAGGCTTTGCAGACCGTTGTGCATCATGCCCTCGTTCCTAGGCCATTAGAAATGCCACTCGTTTTTCCTTCGTGTGAATAGCAATGCGAGTGCTATGGCCAACAACAGCAGGGATATCGTCACGTCCACCATCAGATCACCGTCATCTGGATTACCGGGGGTGGAGATAAACTTATCCCGTAGACCCTCGTATCAGCTGTCCTGCCGCCCTTTACATCGGGACCTCTGGGAATACCAACACCATATCCTCTGAGCCTCCTGGGAATCGATGTCCTTGAGGTCGAAAATCTTCGCCAGCGGAGACGACAGTACCGGGACATTGAGGGTTCGGAGGGTCTTGTACCTCTGCAGAGGATTGGCGGTAACCGTCATGGACTGGGCATGTCGGCGTTTGATCAGGACATGATAACGGTTGATGTCTCGGAACCTCAGGGTCAACTGAGTACCGTCCACCGATGACCCTCCGTTGGAGTGCCTCGATAGTCCGAGGACCGCAGCTGGTATCAGGAGTGCCAAAACCAGGAATCCATAGGGCTGACCGTTGTCCGCCAGTAGCTGCCATATGATAAATGACACCGCCAGGGTGGGCACCAGGGCCCTGATCAAATAACGTATCCTGGCCCTCTCGGGGAGCGGTTCATATGTATCGGGAAGACCATACTCGGGGAGGACCTCTGATAACAGGCCCGCGACCTCTTCCGTCCTGATGAGGGGGAGCAGCATCGATACCTGCTCCTGACCTCCCTCTGAATCCCCGCCCGCGACCTCCATCAGCAGGGTGCAGAGTCCCAGAGGTTGTCTAATCAAACCCTCCTGGACACTGAGGGCCTGAATCCTATGGAGGCCGACCGTGATATGGTTCTGTTTTATGACCCCCCATCTAAGCTCGAGACGGTCATCGTAACGCTCAATCCTGAATCCGTAATATTGTACCACGAATACGACCACTGAAAGGATGTAGGACAGCACCAGAAGGGCCACGAGCAGCATGGCGATGGTGTCCAACGGGATGCTTGTGACCTCATCGATCAGCATATCGAATACCGTACCAGGTAGATAGGCGAACAACTGTGAGCCTATGAAGGCTATCACCGAGAAAAGGATCAGGAACCTCCCTGATGTGGCGCCGGCCAACCAAAGATCCCTGCCTTCCAACTTCCGAACCGATGCAGGCTCCTCAATCGCATCACCCTCTTCGGTGCTGACACCTTTCAGGCTGGAGCGTATGGCGTCTATCTCCGTGAGGGTCAGGGCGCGCAGATTGACCTCCGTCTCCTCGGTTCCCGCGGTCTTGATCTGCAAGGTTGCCAGACCCACCGCCCTCTGGACGATGTTGGTGTAAACGTTTATCGACTGGATCCTCTCGCGTTTTATCGATCTTTCCTTTTTGAAGATGATGCCATGACGGATGTGCATGTATCCGTTCTCGTACCTGTAGTAGAAGAACATCCAATTTACGGCTGCGAAAGCCAGATTGAGTAACAGGAGGAAGAAGAGCGCCCCGATGAAGAAGAGGACGAACTGATTCATCGCGGAACCGGCGGTGAATGAGAATATGAATGCTATGCCGATATACGATGGGGCGCTCCTAAGGCCTTCGATCACCACCAGCAACGGGTGTTGGCGGACGTAATCAGACATCTTCATCACTCACCCGGGCCAGTGCGGAAATCTCGCCCCGCAGCTCCTCGGCCCTCTGGCGGGGAAGAGCGGGGATCGGGAATCTCGTTGCCGCGGTGCTCACATAGAGCGTCGCCAGGCCGAAGTATCGCATCAGTGGGCCGTGTTCCGTATCCACATGTTGCACACGGACCATGGGTATCAGGTGCCGTCTGATTATGAACACACCGTGCTGGGTCTCCATCTCATCCGCTCGGACCTCATAGCGCCAGAACCTCATTGTCAGCCAGGGGGAGACCGCAATGGCCCATGGCGCATATACTAGGGCTAAGGCGACGGCGATGATGCCGAAGTAGGACTCCAGTCCCAGTAAAGGTACCCCGAAACGATTGAATGCCAACGCCAATCCCAAGACGATGATGAAACTGATTATGCCGTGGATCGTCCATACCTTCCATGCCCGGGGGTCGATTTTTTCCTTGGGCTCGTTATCCAACCTCAACTTCGACCGTAGGCCCTCAAAGAATCCTTCATCCATGGACGACACCTCGCAAATATGAAGGTTGGAATCCTCCCATCAATAGTAAAGTTTTCCGATTGACCCGACCCTCACAAGCATGGACATTCAATTGATATACATAGGACGGGGATGGCGTATATGTGGTTGGTATGAAGGCTAAGATCGTGTTTCAGACCACGAACGGGAACAACCGTGCGATAGCAGAACGTTTCCGGAAGAACCTTGTCGTACTGGGTCACGATGTCTCGATGCACAATGTATACGATGTACTGCCCGAGGAGTTGGTTGGCGCTGACCTCTATGTGTTCACCGCCCCCACCCATATGCAGAGAGCCCCGCGAAGGATCCGTTCCTTCCTCAAGAAACTTGCCAAATCAGGATGGGAGGTAAGATATGCATTGGTCGCCACCAGGCTACCGGGCAGCAAAGGGGATCATGAACCCCGGACCTTGGATATGATGGCCTCATCATTCACAGGACCAGGGCATGTCCGGATGGGAGGGCTGTTCATTGATTCCAAGACCATGAAAGGACCTCTGGAATCTGGGTGGGAGGCCAAGGTTGACGCCTTCCTGGCCGATATTTTGTCCCGACTTTGACCGCCGTTTCAAAATCCGGAGCCCCAAAGGTCTTCATGGAAATTCTGACCAACGGGCTTCCGGGCGGGCCTCTGTCCCTCTTGCTCCAGCTGCTTCTCGGAAAGCATCGATGTATCGCTTCCAGGATGCCCGCATATGACCAGGGTTATCAATGTGTACTCCTCAGGCACACCCAACACCTTCTTGGTGGCGATGGGGTCGTAACCGGCTATGGGATGGGCGATGATCCCAAGGGAGGTTGCCTGGAGCAGCATCTCACCCACGGCGATTCCGCAATCGAAGAGGTTGTAGTCACGACCATCCGACAGCTGACAGTCATCCGGGGCCTTGGATATGATAGCCAATACCAGGGGAGACGATAGAGCCCATGAGTTGCCACGTGGGAGATTCGCCTTGACCGCCTCAAGGGCGTCCGGACTCCTGACGACTATGACATTCCAGGGTTGATTGTTGTAGCAGGAGGGCGAGAGGCGCATGGCCTCGATGAGTCCATCGACGATACTGGAACCTATGGGTTCTTCGGACAGGACCCGACGGGCCCTCCTGGCGCTTATGGCGAGGTCCACAGACATTTTTCCCATATCTAGGACATGCTCGGAAGCGGTTATAAAATGAAGGTCAGACTGATACGGTCAGGAACTGGATCACCATGGACAGTGAACCGGTCACGGCAGCGGCCAGGAACAAAGCCCCGACTAGAAGGGCGATGATCTTTCTCCTTTTCTCCTCGTTCAATCGACCACCTTAGGGGTTTTTCCCGCCCGGCCATTGCCGGGCAGGATTTATCACCAAGCTCAGCGCAAGGCCGCTAGGAAGTCCTCTATGGGGATGGCTTGCATAGTCGCGGTGCTTAGGGTGCCTCTTGAACCCAGCTCGACCAATACCTTCGCCACCGTCTTCTCGTCCGGCGCCTCGAGGATGTTGAGGAAATCATACTTTCCCAACAGTGCATACTGATGGATGACCTTGGCACCCATGGCCTCGATCTCCTTGTTGACTTCCTGCAGCCTCTGAGGGTTGGACTTGAGAGTCTTCCTGCCGTCGCTGGTCAGCTTGGACAGTATCACATACTCTGCCATTCGTTCCACCTCCGATTAAAGCTTGGCTGTGGCACGATTTAATCATTTCGACCTTCAAGCCTTCTCATCGTATTCCGTCAACAGGGAGATGAACCTCTTCTTGACGGCCTCCGGTTCCGCACCCTGGGGTATGAACCAGAGAGGGATGTTGCAGGTCCGGCAGTCGCCATCGGTGCATATCAGGTCCTCCGCAAGACCGCAATGCCTTATGTCGGCCCGGAATGCATGGTAAGCGTTCATCTTGCATTTCACCATGGGCGATGTAACCACTTCGGCGATAGAAAAGGTTGACCCTCGTCAGCGCTCCAACCTATCACGGATGTTGAAACGACGTGCCCATGCGACCGCAACGATTATCGATAGAAGAGGTAGCAAGGCCCCAGCGGTGTTACCTAGGTACCAATAGGCGGCAATGATGCCGAGAACCCCGGAAAGCCCGTATTCCCTTAGTATCCTTATGCCGCTCATACGGGTCATGAGTGCCAGTATGCACAACCACAGAACCACAGTGGTTATGATCGGCCCCGATATCATCCCTGTGGCCATATCTCCTAAGAGATCATCCACGGCCGGAGCCAATACAATGTCCGCGAACACTGGCACCAGAACCGCTGCCGTAAGTGTCAGCAGGAAACCTTTGAAGAAGGGGCCCCTGTATCTTTCAACCATCCCATCTCCCATGACCATGGTAAATCCATCGGTGTTGATTTTGTTTACGGCCCGGATTTTCTCAAACTTATTATAGAAGCGAGAAAAATATGTACAGATTGAGGCACGGAGGGCTAGGCCCTACGTCGGAAAGGTTGGAGGAATGGAATGAGGTATGATAGAGACCGTCAACCGAGACAGTTCCATAAAGCTGTGTGTGCTGACTGCGGCCAGGATTGTGAGGTTCCCTTCAAACCCAAAGAGGGGCGTCCGGTATATTGCAAGGAATGTTATCCCATCCATGCACCGCCCCGGCAGGGGAGGTACTGATTGAGGCGTCCGCTACAGGTGCATATGACCGGTCTGTTGAGGCCAGTATTTAAGGGGTTGAGATTGAGAAGGGCAGTTATTGGTAAGGTTTAAAATACTAGAACGTTTACTTCAGTTTTAGATTGGTTCAACGGAAGACTATAGCCTGGTCATATCCCTAAGAACAAGACAGTAGTTAAGTTGGGCGTAGAGAGTACGGAGATCAATCTTATACGAAAAGGAGATGAGAAAGGATGTCTTTTGACAGGGATAGACCACCCAGGGAATTCCACAAGGCCACTTGCAGCGACTGCAACCAGGAATGCGAAGT
>SKGM01000049.1 GCA_007117455.1 Candidatus Methanomethylophilaceae archaeon | reverse complement strand
TGTTGTAAAGGGTTTTCCGGCCAGAGGGCTCTGTACCGAAAATGCCCGAATTGATTTTTCAAACCGCTTGTCTGGATAGAATGTTAGTGCTCCCGCCGGGATTTGAACCCGGGTCGAAGGCTCGAGAGGCCCTCATGATTGGCCACTACACTACGGGAGCGTAAATGTGGTGAAAGCACCACTGTTAATAAAATTTGTTGTCGTTAAGTCGCCTGTTCATGGATTTGGCAGGGGTGGAGCATGACGCTTATGCCGGTTGGCAGCAACCCGGGCCTCTATACCGATGACCTTCTCCAATGGGATGTCCAATAACGATGCCGTCTCCTCCGGCGGGGTGTCATCGTTAATACCTTTGAGTATCAGGTCCAGATTCTCATAGCTTATTCCCATCTCCTGCTCATCGCTCTGACCCTCCCATAGTCCGGCGCTTGGTACCCTATCAACGATATAATCAGGGATGCCTAGATGGATTGAGAGTTGTCTCACTTGAGTCTTGTACAGGTTCCCGATGGGCAAGGCATCACATGCACCATCACCATGTTTGGTGAAGTATCCCATCAGCAGTTCGCTGCGGTTGCCCGTGCCCATCACCAGACGGTTCTCGGACTTGGCCATGTGATAGAGCACTGTCATGCGGCACCGGGCCATGATGTTGCCCAGCTCCAAGCGGTCATCGGTCACCAGCACGGAACGGAAGGCATCCACCATCGCTTGGATCGGTACGGTACGATACTCGCTTCCTATCATCTCGCTGTATCGTCTGGTCAGGTCATGGTCCTCTGCCGGGGAGGATGACGATGGCATGAAGACATTGAGGACCCTGTCGCCCCCTAGGACATCAACACATAGCCTGCTGACCAATGCCGAGTCTATTCCTCCGCTCAGACCTATGACGACCCCTTCAGCACCACTCTCCTTCACCAGCTGACGGATGAACTCATGGATGCCGTCCAATGTTTGAGGGGGGAATTCCTCTTTCATCGCTACTGATAGTGTGCTGGTCCTTTTGAAGGTTTTCACCCCTCCTCAGAAAGATTGATAAACAGCGATAGCGTCGTCGGATGGGATGAGAGTCTCACTCGTCCAGACCCTCAGCTCCCCCTCGGAGGGTGACAACATCCCCATCATAGAGAGGGCCGTGGCAGATGCCCAGGGGGACCTGGTGATCTTCCCTGAGCTGTTCCTGACCGGATACACTACCGCACCGGAACTCAAGGAAACCGTCGCCGCGGGCTTCGAGAGATGGAGGGAGGATCTCCTGAGGATATCCTGTGAGAGCGGTAAATGGTTGATGGTCGGAGCCCCCTACCCCGACGGTGATTCACTCAAGAATGTGCTCTGGACCGTTTCGCCGGATGGGGGTGAGAAGATATACGAGAAACTACACCTCGCCGAATTCGGGGAGTTCGAGGAAGGGAGCGCATTCGTCCCCGGCAACAGCGGGATGATGGTGGACATCGACGGCTTCCGCTTCGGGCTGACCATCTGTTACGACATGTTCTTCCCCGAACTGTACCGTCGTTACGCACTCATGGGTGCGGATGTCCTGGTCTGTTCCTCGGCCTCGCCGATGAGGTCCCGTGGACCTTTCGACAAGGTGCTCCCGGCACGGGCGGTGGAGAACACCTGCTACGTACTGTTCGTGAACAACGTTGGCGAGCAGGGGAAGTTCGAGTTCTTCGGTGGAAGCCGGGCGATATCCCCGATAGGTCATGTCACGGCGGAGTGCGAAGACTCCCAGCACTGCATCCTGGAGGTCGAGATAGACCGGAAGGAGCTGGAGAGGGCCCGTAAAGGCAGACCCACTCTGCGCGACCACCGAGGCGACCTGGACTGGGGAAGCGCTGTATGATCAACGAGTACTTCATACTCCTCATAATAGTCATACTGGCCTTCTTCATGCCGCTGCTGCTGCAGCGGACCAACATTCCTGCGGTGGTGGGAGAGATAGTCGCGGGGATGATGGTGGGATTCATCTTCTTCATAATATACCAGTTAACGGGCGAGACCTTTCTGGGCGAATACCCTTCCGTCGACTTCCTGGCTCATATCGGCTTCATATTTCTGATGTTCCTTTCCGGCCTGGAGCTGGATTTCGTAAGGATAGAGAGCCAGGGGCGTAAGAAACAGTTGCGGGGCGTCATAGTCTTCGTGATGACGCTTTTGATCGCATTCCCTCTGGTCACACTGCTCAACAACCTGACCGGCGGGGGGATGGAGACCCTGTTCGTGACCATCGTCCTTGCCACAACCGCATTGGCGGTGGTGCTGACCGTCGTCAGGGAGATGGCCTTGAATCGGAGCCCCTGGGGGCAGGAGCTCATCGTGAATGCGGTCATCGCCGATGTGGCGGCCATGATCCTGCTCACCATCTACGCCATAGGCGTGGACGTCACAGGATCGGATGACATTCTGTTCCCCCTATTGGCGGTATCGATGTTCATCGCCATCCTGGTCTTCTTCATAGTCATATACCGTCTGGGGAATTGGGCCATGTGGTACTTCCCCGGCACCCTGCGCCGTTTCTTCCGATCGGATGACCCGCATGAACTGGGCGTCAGGGCGTCACTGATGATCATCTTCACATTCGTGGCCATATCCTCGGTCATAGACAGCAAGGCATTGACCGTATTGGGCGCCTTCCTTGCCGGTGCGGCGATATCCATGCTCTTCCGGGACTCCCTGCTCCTGGGCCAGAAATTGAACGGGATAGGATACGGGTTCCTGATACCGGTCTTCTTCATTACCATCGGCATCAACTTCCAATTCGCCGACGTACTTAACATGGCCACCCTGATATTGCTGCCTGGGCTTGTCATCATCACCGCGGTGGCGAAGATCGTGCCCTTCCTCCTGCTCAGCAGCGGGTGTGCCCGGAGGGACCTCACCCAAGGCGTCCTCATGACCGGCGGACTCACCCTTATGATAGCAGGAGCGGAGATCGGCAAGGACCTGGGAGTCCTGGATGCCAGCTCCTATGGCCTCCTCATACTGTTGGCCGTGGTCCTGGCGGTGATCACCCCCACCCTGTTCCGTTATCTGTTCACACGTTTCCGTCTGGCTGAGCAGGAGGGCTGTCTATGAGGATGCTGATCGTGGGAGGCGGTAGGCTGGGACAGGAGTTGATGAAGAGCAACCCCCGGTCAGTGGTGATCGAGGCGAAGCCCCGACGTCTGGAGATACTGCGGGAGATGTTCGGGGATGATCGTGTCATCGAGGGCCCCTGGGAGGAGGCCCATTTCGATGATGGGAGGATAGAGACCGTGGTGATCGCAACCCATGATGACGACCGGAACATCGAGATCGCTGTCGCCGCCAAGGAGAGGGGCATACCGGGTATCGTGGTCAAGGTCAAGGACCCTGCGCGTATACCGGAGATCAAAGAATTGGGGATCGAGGACGCCATATGCCCTCATCAGTTCGCGGCCAAGGCCATAAGGGCATCCCTGGTTCCCAGGTCCAAGGACCTCATAGAGATCCCGATATTCCCTGATTCGCCACACATAGGAAAGAGCATCGAGGAACTCGGTTTCGGTCTGGACGCCATAATCGTGGGTGTGGTCAGGAACGGTTCCATACTCCGCGCTGAAGGGTTGGTCATTGAGAAGGCCGACCATCTTCTGGTGGTTTCCATCGGCGGGAGGTCCAAGGAGCTACAGAAGACGGTGGTCCGCAAGGAGAGTCGCCTCAAACCCTTTGAGAGGATCACCACCTTGATAATCGAGGAGAACGACCTCAATGTCACATTGTCGGAGTCCCTGTACCTGGCACGCATCATCGGGGCGGAGGTCGACATGGTGTTCGCAGACCCCTCACTCGTCCCTCGTGCGGAGGACATGGCCACCATATCAGGCGTCACATACGCCGTTCGGGTGGTTGGGTCCTTGGACATCGATGAGCTCCCTGCCGCCGCTATTGTCGAAGGGAGGGACCCCGGTTGCATCGCCCTGAGCGCCTCCCCCCGCTACCGTGAGAGGAGGGTGTTCCGGCGTTGGCGCCTGTACCGCATGCTCAAGGAGATCCAGGGGCCGATACTGATATGCAAGAGAAGGCACCCGTACTACAACATCCTGAACATCATCGATGATCATCCCGATAGCCCTCCGGTGACAGAGCTGGCATTCAAACTTGGATTCCAACTGCGCTCCAAGCTGAGGGTCCTCCGCTACTGCTACCTGGACCCTAGGGGGCAGGAGAGACTGGTGGATAATCTGGTCAGACTGTATGGCGTAAGCTGCAGGACGGACGCCGTGGAGGGCAACCCGACAATCGAGTTCATCAGCGAGATAACCTCCGGAGACCTCGACCTAACGGTGGTCAACTGGGAAAGCCCTAGCATAACCCATGACATCCTGGGCAGGACCATAATGGAGGGTCCGTCCTCGGTGCTGATTATGCGTTCGCCTAGAAATGTTTTAATGCCATGACTAGTTTCCCATGAAACAGGCCGAGATAGCCCAGCCTGGTAAGGCGCGAGCCTGGAAAGCTCGTGGCGGTTCACGCCTCGGGAGTTCGAATCTCCCTCTCGGCGCCATCAATTTCTCCGGAATCGCAATAAATAACAAGAAGTAGATTATGAACCCCCTGACGGTGATGAATGATGAGGGTGAACGCCGATCTTTACGTTAAGGATGTGCCCGGGCAGCTGGTCGCCGCCCTGGAACCGGTATCGATAATGGAAGGTAACATCGTGGGTGTGGTGCACCACCGTGACCAGGTGATGAACGACCGTATCGGGGTCAACATAACCTTCGACCTTGAAGGCGGCGAGAGGCTCGAGAAGCTGATGGGCATCTGGAAGGACCGCGATGTCCGCGTCTCGCGCATCGGCTCGGTGGTGGAGAAATTCCCCATGGACTACCTCCTGATAGGAGACATCTCACCCTCCCAGCTGGAGACCATCCTCGACGAGGTCAGGGACATGCTGGGCATGGAATCACTGGACATCCGTTACTCATCGGTCATGGAATCAGGGAGCCGGACCGCACTCATAAACGCCAATTTCACCAGCGAGGAGAACCTCAGCAAGGCCGAGGACCTCATCCGCGAACTGGTTAGGGAGAGGGACATCCTCGCCGTGAGGGGGTTGGGTGTATGAGCATGGACATCGTCATCGCTGGATTCGGCACCGTGGGACAGGGTGTTGCTGAGGCCATAGGCCTGCGCAAGGACATGATCAGGGAAACCTTCGGCAGGGAGGCCAGGATCGTGGCCGCCTTCGATTCCCGCAGCGCCATCCATTCCGAGGATGGTCTTGACCCGGCCGTGCTGTTGAGCAACAAGGCCGCAGGCCAGGTGGGCGATGAACCACTGGTGGACGGAGTGGCATTCCTGGAGAGCATCGACTACGATGTGCTTGTGGAGGTCAGTCCCACGAACATCGAGACCGGGGGGGCGGGACTGCACCATATACGGAGCGCCCTTTCCAACGGCAGGCATGTGGTTACGGTCAACAAAGGGCCCCTGGCATTGGCATTCGGGGAACTGGACCGCCTGGCGAAGGAGAACGGGGTGGAGATGCGTTACGAGGGTTCCGTCGGCGGGGCGATGCCCATAATAAACCTGTGCCGCGAGAGCCTCATGGGCCAGAACATCACTTCGGTGATGGGCATCCTGAATGGCACCTGCAACTTCATACTCAGCCGCATGGATGACGGACTGCCCTTCGAACAGGCCCTTAAAGAGGCGCAGGAGCTGGGTTATGCTGAGACCGACCCGTCCTATGACATAAACGGTGTGGACACCGCCTGCAAGGTCGTCATACTGGCGAACTCCGTCTTCGGTATCGACTGTGACTACGATGATGTGGACGTGTCCGGCATCACCGCCATAACCGAGGAGGCCGTTGCGATGGCCTCCGACCAGAATTACTGCATCAGACTCATCGGCGAGATATCCCCGGACCGGCTGGAGGTCTCACCACGGCTCATAAGCAAGGGCCACCCCCTGAGCGTTACCGGTACCCTGAACGTCGCCCAGGTCAACACCGACCTGGCGGGTCCGATCAGCATCAGCGGGCGCGGCGCCGGTCGGATGGAGACCGCATCGGCGATACTCAGCGACCTCCTTGCGATAATGCGTTCCAACGTCAATAATAAATAATACGCATGGAATAGTCATCGGAGCCCATTGGCTCAATAACTCACAAGGGTTGATCGCATTATTAGCCGATAAAGTCATACTGTACGACACCACCCTCCGGGATGGTGCCCAGACCGAAGGAGTCTCCTTCTCTATCGAGGATAAGCTGGAGATCCTGCAGCGATTGGATGATTTCGGGGTAGATTTCGTGGAGGGTGGATGGCCATCCTCCAACCCCAAGGACGACCAGTTCTTCGCCCGCGCCAAGGATTTGGAACTGAAGAACACCAGACTGGTGGCATTCGGTTCCACACGTAGGGCGAAGAACAGTGCGGACCGGGACGCGGGTCTGGCATCACTCATAGAGGCCGGCACGGAATGGATCTGCATCTTCGGCAAGACCTGGGACCTCCATGTGGAGAAGGCGTTGCAGGTCAGCCTGGAAGAGAACCTGAGGATAGTCGAGGAGAGCGTCCGCTACCTCAGTGACAATGAGAGGCGGGTTATCTTCGATGCCGAGCATTTCTTCGATGGCTACAAGGACAACCCGGAATATGCCCTCGAGGTGCTCAAAGCAGCCGAGAGGGGCGGAGCCGAATGGCTGGTCCTCTGCGACACCAACGGTGGCACCCTACCCTATGAGGCCGGGAAGGCCGTCAAGAGGGTCATGGAGACCGTGAGCACCCCTGTGGGCGTGCACTGCCACAACGACTCCGACCTTGCCGTGGCCTGCTCCCACGCCGGGGTTCGCATGGGCGCCACGATGGTGCAGGGAACCGTGAACGGCATAGGTGAGAGGTGCGGCAACGCCAACCTATGCTCCATCATACCCAATCTCATGCTCAAGATGGGGGTATCGACCAACATCAAGGACCTCTCCAAGCTCAGGTCCCTGAGCACTTTCATCGGCGAGATGAGCAACCTATTCCCCCAGCCCGGCATGCCCTATGTCGGGGACCGTGCTTTCGCCCATAAGGGGGGCGTGCATGTCAGCGCCATGGCCCGGGACTCCCGGACCTATGAGCATATGGACCCCACCTTGGTCGGTAATCGACGCCGCATCCTCATATCAGAGATGTCCGGCACCAGCAACATCCTCCAGAAGGTAAGGGAGTTCGGCATCGATGAGGACCGTGAGGACAGCAAACCAATCCTGGATCACATAAAGGCCTTGGAGTCCCAAGGCTTCCAGTTCGAAGGCGCTGAGGCTAGCTTCGAGCTCCTGGTCCGTCGCTTCCGCGAGGAGCAGGTGACTCCTTTCGAACTGCAGGGATTCCGACTCTACATCGATTCAGCCATGGGTTCCGTGCTCTCCTCCGAGGCTTCGGTGAAGGTCGTCGACAGATACGGTAACGTCGAGCACACCGCTGCGGACGGTGACGGACCGGTCAATGCGCTGGACAAGGCCCTGCGCAAAGCCCTGTCCCGTTTCTTCCCCAAACTCAATGACATCCGCCTTACCGATTACAAGGTCAGGGTGATCGATGAGAAGGCTGGAACCGCCGCCAAGGTCAGGGTCTTGATAAGATCCACGGACGGCAACTCCTCCTGGACCACCGTTGGTGTCTCGGAGAACATCATCGAGGCATCATTGATGGCCTTGGTGGACTCCATGGAGTACATCCTGATGAAGGACGAGTACAACGGCATCTGAGAATGATGTTGTGGAGGGTCCCCGAGAATCTTTTATGGTGGGGAAGTTGGAGAAGGTCCGCGGGGGCCCTCCATCATCTCCAGTATAAACTATTGTTTAAAACCTTATCGGGCCATTATCAAAAGTGATAATCAATGGACTGGGGACAATCCCTCGGTGAACCTTTGACCGACGCCCTGATGTCACTCCGGATGTGTCATCACAGACCTCGGTGCCTCGATGCCGAAGGCCTCCAGGATCAATTGGTTCCTGGCGGTCAGCTCCGTCAGGCTCCAACCCCCTTGGTGTCCCACAACCCGCAGGTTGCCCAAGGAACGCAAAGCGTTATCGACCATTATGTTGTCCATCCCTGAGGAACGGAGGACCTCCTCCATCCGGGAACGGAGGATCATGGCTATGAATTTGATCAAGAACTGCCCTCTGGCGCTAACCAGGTCATTGGCGCGGATCCTTTCCGCATCCAGATCTATCTTGTAATCTCTGAACAGATTCTCAACTCGGCGCCGGAGATCGTATGACATCATGACATCCTCCCATGATATCCCTGGCGTCGCAAGAAGTATGAATGTGCCTATCCTGTTGACCGCGAAAGCCATCGCATTGCGTTTCCGCTCCACCACCATGGCACCATCGTCATCGAGTGAGAAATCGAGGAATTTCTCATAATTTCCAGCGGCCTCTTTGAAGGCTATCAACGGACGACGGAACATCTTACCGTTCAATTCCCGCTCGATCTCATCTATCTCCACCATCAGGCGTTGTTCCTCCTCCGCCGCCTTCAGCGAATCGTAACAGAAGAACGCGGTTATCTTCGGAGAGTTCTCATAGCCTTCATCATCCTCGGCGAGGTAGACATTGGCGCCCTTATCTGATGTAACCCCCAAGCTACTCTCCACGACCTTGTAGGCGCGACCCTTGTGCACCCTCACGGACTCGCCCATCCTCGATACCGAACGCGTTACCAGCTTCTTGAATGGCTTGGCATTGGCGTCGGCTGGCATAACGAATTCTATGCCTCTATCCAATAGTGGTATTATCATGTCGGTCCGGTCGGAATCGGCTTCCATGATCAGTCGGAACCCCTTCGGGGTGTATCTCCTGAAATAATCGAAGTTGTGACGCAGTGTATCGATATAGGGATACGATTCGGGGAACAGGTTGAAGGTGGATGGAAGGCCGTCCTTGTTGGTCACGATGCAGGCATTCAGGTCCCTGAACAGTTCATTGTCCAGGTTTAGACCCCATTCATTCCACCCGAACACATGGCGCCTTTTGGACACCGACTTCAGATCGAATGTGTACATCGTCCGGTCTTCCATCCTCAGTTTGAAGAACAGGTCGATGCCGAATCGGTCGTTGCCGACGTGATTGACCAGCTCGGATATCATTTGCGGCTCGAAGCCTACGTTCAATCCTAGGAATTCAGGTATGAATGAGTTGTCCAGTACACCATTGGAATCCATTATCTCACAGGGCACTATGGCCTGGGCCATAGCAATTCCCAGTATCCAGTCCCCCAGATAATCGAACGACTCATTCAACTGGTCTCTGAGATTCAATGATTCCTGTATATGGTTCAGGAGAAGGGCGGAACCATACTCCTTGGTGATGAGGGACTTGGGCAGGGCTTTGGTCTGTTTAGGGATTATCTCCCCGGTCTCAGGGTCGACCTTTCCCAGATATTTCTTGTGCGTTATCGGGTTCTTCTTACCTGGCACACGCTCAGAGACGCTCTCGTATGCATATACGTTGTCGTTCCTCTTTATGAAGTATCTACTCGCCACCAATCCATTGCATATGGCTACGTTTATAAATATTTTATATTTACATTATAAAGTATAAAAATATAATATCTGTTCGTACAGGATTTCGATGTTCAGTTCCAGGTTCTGGAAGTGTTTTTTTGATGGAATTTGGATAAATAATATAATCAATAATTATAATTTTAATCTACGTGTCAGAAATCTGTTACCATAACCGATGATATTCCTACAAAAACCATTTTATTCCCTGAAACACTAAGAATTCCTGTTGTCAGCACAGTGAATACTATGAGAAGAATGACAAGGTTGGAAAGATTCGATGCCACTCTGGCGAGGGAGGAGCTCGATAGACTCTGTGTTATGGCGTTCTCCACATCGCTGATGATAGCGAAATACTCCGGCCTGCAGGTCGAGGACATACGTTGGGATCCCAAGCTGGCAACTGTGGCCGGGCATGCGTGGATGAAATACGGTGCGGATGATTTCTACTACAACTCAGAACTGATGGCGCCTACAAAGGATTGTGGTGTTGAGTTGAGGGAACGCCAGAACCATCATTGTTCTCCGAAGGGATTCTTCTTTGAGACTCCGGAGGACATCGAATCGAAGGAGTTCCCCTTCGATCCAACGGACCCCAAGAAGACCCCTTGGATGAACAAGGGGCTCTTCGACAAGGTCAGCTTGGCCAGGGAGAACTGGGGGGACGAGTTCATAATACAGCCTGGTTTCTGGGGCATAATCACCCAGGCAGGTTTGCTCCGCGGTGTGGAGGCGTTGATGATAGATATGATGCTGGAGGAGGACCTGGTCCATAAACTGGTCAATAAGACTGAGGACCTGATACAGGGCATCCAGCAGCGCCTGTGCGAGGCAGGCTCCCATTCCATAATGAATGCCGACCCGACTGGATCGGAGGACCTCATGGATGTGGACACGTATCGGAAGTATCTATCCGACTCCAACAAACGTATCGTGGCGGATGTGAAGGAAAACTATGATGTGAAGTATGTGCTGCACATATGTGGAGACACCGCGAAAACCTGCCAGGTAGCGCCAGAGATCGGGGCAGACATCTACAGTTTTGATTATCAGGTTCCCTGTGCCCATTACAAGAAGGCCATCGGCGACAGGTGTGTCATACTGGGGAACATCCCGACCAACACGGTGACGATGATCAAGAACGTTCAAGAGGTCATATCAGCTGCCAGATCATGCATCGAGCAGGGTGCGGAGGGAGGCGGTTACATTCTAGGAGGGGCTTGCGATGTTCCTATAGAATCACCGTTCGAGAACGTCCGCTCGATCGTTGAGGCGGCCGAGAACTACAGTGATTTCGACGATTGGAAATAGACTCATCGTGTCAGTTCGTTTCCGTTCATCATCTCCCCAGCCTTAATGATTATTTGCTTTCCTACGTTGACAATGTTCATCAAAAACCTATGAGCGCGCTCGCATATTCCAGTCTATTGACATTCTACAAGGCCGAATCCTTATCCGGTCTTTACCATATCCTGCAATGATCGGTACCTTCGCTTTCTGTTACGCATACTGGCGTTCTATGAATTCTCGCCAACATAGTCTTGAAATGCTGATTGTGGGAAGTTGCCGATTTCCCCTACAACATTCGGTCGAATGACTGTTCGGCCCATATTGTATGATGCCGACCTGCTCATCGCTTCCCGATCGATAGGTCTGTTTTTGGACTGAAGAGCACGTAGAACCTTTTCCAAATCTTATACAGCAGGAGAGTTCAGCATACCGGAATAACGCCTCAATCACAATAATCGGCAGTAAGTTATGTAACCATACATATACCTACATGTTCTACATTCTTAACAATTGCAATATAATAATGTATTTGTACAGTATTACAGTAATTATACTATTCATTTATAAACTATATGCACATATTTCCAAACTATTTACACACATTATAATAGAAATTATAGACATATGTAATATTAGAAAATATTATAAATGCACCCCTGCATAGTAAATTTGAACATAATTTGTCTAAGAATCCTTAAAAA
This sequence comes from Candidatus Methanomethylophilaceae archaeon, assembly GCA_007117455.1. Taxonomy (GTDB): domain Archaea; phylum Thermoplasmatota; class Thermoplasmata; order Methanomassiliicoccales; family Methanomethylophilaceae; genus PWHV01. The sequence continues at coordinate 3,512 of SKGM01000049.1, read as the reverse complement.
AATAATGATTCTTGGTTGAATTGTGGGAGGAGAGGTGTGAGACATGAAAGAGATGACAAGATTGGAAAGGTTGGAGGCGACGCTAGCCCGTGAACCTTTGGACAGGGTGTGTGTGGATGCTTTCACCACTAGCCTGTTGATAGCTAGATATTCTAATGTGAACGTCGGGGATATGAGATGGGACCCGAAATTGGCCACCAAGGCGGGCCACGAGTGGATGAAGTTCGGTGTCGATGACTTCTATTACAACACGGATCTCAAGGCCCCAACAAAAGATTGCGGCATCGAGCTGAGGGAGCCTATCGATAACCACTGCTCACCGAAAACAGAATTCTTCGACAGTCCTGAGGCGATTGAGTCCAAGGAAATCCCGATTGATGTGATGGACCCCAAGCAAACACCCTGGATGAACAAGGGAATGTTTGAGAAACAGACCATGGCCCGGGAGCTGTGGGGGGATGAATTCATCATCCAGCCTGGTTTCTGGGGAGTTCTTACCCAGGCAGGTGTCTTCAGAGGCGTTGAGGAACTGATGATGGATATGATGCTGGAGGAGGACCTGGTGCGCAAGGTCGTCAAGAAGACCACGCCATTGGTCGAGGGGGTTGCATGCCGTTACGCTGAAGCCGGCGTCCATTCGATGATGAACGCTGACCCCACCGGCTCCAACGACCTACTCGACGAGGATTCATACCGGAAATTCTTCTTGGATGCCAATAAGAAGGTGACCGACACCGTAAAGTCAAACTATGACGTGTTCTACAAACTGCATATCTGCGGAGACACAAGCCAGACCTGCAGAGTTGCCCCGGATATGGGAGCCGACTTCTATAGTTTCGACTCCCAGATACCCGTATCATATTACAAGAATGAAATCGGGGACAAGTGTACCATAATGGGCAACGTACCGACCATGACCGTGACCATGGATGGAACCGTGGAAAAAGTTATGGAATCGGCCCGGGCATGTATTGAAATGGGAGCAAAAGGCGGAGGATATATCTTGGGTGGGGCATGCGATGCACCCGTATCATCTCCATACGAGAACCTCCTGGCTTTCAAGCAGGCTGCATTGAAGTACACGGCCAAGTATCAATGAGGGACTCGGAGTTTTGATTCGAGGCCATAGTTGAAAAATCAAAAACGGGCGGGAGTCATTGTCTCGATGACCCATTGTCTTATGTGATCCCCGTCCCGCCCGATCTTACCCTTTATTCATATCCTGCAAACATTATCCAACGGACTTCAATCCTCGATATTCAAGATAGGGGCGTTGATTGAAGCGATTACCTCCAAGCCATCCACTGAAGCTAGTTTTGTATGCATGATTCCCCTAAGGCTCTCGTGGTCGATGTCAAGTGCTACGGCCATAACCTTGAAATCGCAAGGGCAATCCGGCATCGAGCCGGCCTCATGCACGCCCAACCTGGGATCGACCAGATTCATACTGACCCAACCATCTGTCGATCTAAGTATTGTCTTGATGTGGCCGTAGAAACCGTCTGCATGAGCTGAGATCTCCTCGCACATGGCTAACAAAGCATCCTCTAATGACTTCTTGGTGTCCGGATTCCACATCTTGATTTTTCCAGATACGCCATAGGAAGTGGCCTCTGCCTCATCTATTGAAGAGGAATTCATGGGAGCATCCCCCTTATCACCTCATCCAACCCTTGACCGGTCAAGGCGGACACTGCGAATATATCCGAATCGGGCGAGATCTGGGAAATGTTTTCTTGCGCCTGTCTTATGATCGAAGCATCGACCAGATCGCATTTGTTGATTAGTATGATTTGGGATCCAGACAACTGTTTCTCAATGAAATTCCTTTTCTTGCTCAGGAGAAGATCGAACCGGTATGCATCGACCACACCGACCTTCAACACCTTATCCGGCTGGATCCGGGAAAGACGGATTATCTCTTCCACCTGATGAGGAAGTGCCAGACCGGTTGGCTCCAATAGGAAGAGGTCAGGTTGGAATTCACGATTGATGTTTATCAGAGTGTCCCTCAAAGTACCAGAGAGGGAGCAGCATATGCAACCCTTGGCGATCTCTACAACCTCATGTCCCTCGACGGATATCCTCTCACCATCGATGCCAACATCCCCTGCCTCGTTGACGATTATAGCTGCCTTCAGACCCGCATCAGCCGCAGCTTTGGCCAATTCGACCAAGATGGTGGTTTTACCACTGCCTAGGAAGCCTCCCAATAGGGTTACATACATCGTTTTTCTATGAGGCCAGAGCATTAAATAATTGTCGTAATGGACTATCGTATGTGCGATTATTCTGTTCAAAATAAAGCGTTAACGTTTTCGACCAATGTCGAACATTGTTGATTGGTCAGAGTTATCATGATTGAAAGTCATACCAATCACATGACTCGGGTGCAGGTGGTAATGGATTCTCCTATGGTGGGGGACAGGGTCGTCTATTGGATGCAATCGTCACAACGTACCGTATCGAACCACGCCCTGGAACACGCGATATCCATCGCCAACGCCTCGAATCTACCTCTTGACGTGTTGTTCGTAATCGACCCTGATGGGATCGGAGGGAGCAAACGGTCCTTCCAGTTCCTGTTACATGGTCTGGAGGACGTTGCCACAGGGCTCAGGGAAAGAGGCATCAACCTTTCAATCAGGATAGGGGGAATGGTCCGAGAAACGCTTTCCCACTGCGATGATGCGGCGGTGCTGATCATGGACAAAGGCCATCTGCGCCAACACCGCCAGTGGTATGAGGGGATACAGGAATCCGTTGAGACAGCAGTGCATCAGGTCGACGATAATGTAGTGGTCCCTACAGGGATCGCTTCAGACAAGGAGGAATGGTCTGCCGCTACTTTGAGACGGAAGATAACACCTCAGATCCCCGCTCATCTTGATGTTGCACAGGAAATAATACCATCGATCCAAAGTGATGGCATTTGGGGGGATGAATTCGCTTGGAAGGGAATCGAATATGTCTCATCCATCGTTCCGTGTTCTGGTCCTGAGCCATCCCCATATCATGTCGGCGGGCAGTATGAGGCGATAAGAAGGTGGCGATCGTTTCTGGAGAACGGGATGGCACGTTACCCGGATTCCAGGAACGAACCTTCCAATGATGGACAATCCGGGATGTCACCTTACCTCCATCACGGTCAGATATCCCCCGTGATGCTTGCAGCAGAGGCCTGGGGGCGTCCAGGTTCAGAGGCATTCCTGGAAGAGCTGATTGTACGACGCGAACTGGCGGTCAACTTCACCACCCATAATGAACGATATGATGACTATGCATGCATCCCAGATTGGGCGTCCAAGACATTGGATGAGCATTCAGAAGACCATAGGGAGTACATATACACCATAGACGAGCTTGAAAGTGCGGACACCCACGACCCATACTGGAACGCTGCCCAGGGGGAGATGTTGGCAAGCGGTAAGATGCATGGTTACATGCGGATGTACTGGGGAAAGAAGATACTCGAATGGTCTGAGACCCCTCAGGATGCTTACAGGGCCGCT
>SKGM01000055.1 GCA_007117455.1 Candidatus Methanomethylophilaceae archaeon | reverse complement strand
CGAGGAAACCGGTGAAGCTGTTCTTCTTCACCCTCATGTCCACGTCGTCCACGGCGACGAAGTCGCCGTACACCTTGGTCAAACCCTCCAGTACTATGGGGTCTCCCATTTTTATTCACCTTGGGCCGTTCCATAAACTGTCATTATTTAAAGATATCCTTATGTTTAATAAAAAACCATGAAGTCCAATGTTGAGGGGTTTAGACATCGCAACCGATTCCCTGATATGATGTACATATCAACTCATCTGCCGTCCACCATCCTCTCGAAGTCCTCGGGCTCCAATTCCAAACCGTCACGGACGGCCATTATGACCACGCCCTCACGCATGATGTCGGCGATGAAAAGGCACTCATCATCAACCCTCACACGTGCACCCGTCCTCCATACTCCACATCTATGGGAGACTCCTTGCATGTATTCCTCATTGGTCTCCGGCCCCCACATATCATCCGCCAATGCCCTCACCAGCTCAGAGGCACTCCACCCATGGAAGAACTTGCCGTCCTCCGTCGTTATAGTTATCCTACCTTCGAAATCCATTTTCAGACCTCTATGAAAATCCCCCATTCTGTAAGAGGCACCATAGTCCAGTGTAACCAACTGAGTATCGGATAGAAATGTGTTCCTGGTATCGCAACGATCATGTGGCCTTAAAGAACCATTCTGATTCCTGCAAACCTCCTGTGAATGGTAAAATGTTGCATGCTAGGTGCTGTATTTTTTCTGACATGTCTAAAACCAGGACTTGGAGGTTGAGATTCCTTACCATCCGCCCTTTCGACGTTCCTTCTCGAGTTTACGCAGCAGCTTTCTGGCCTTGCGGGCCTTACGGTAGTAGTTGATACCTTTCATCATCCTCTTGATGGTTTCAATGGCCGCTTCACCGTAAAGGAAGGTGAAGCCCACGGTCGCGACCACCGCGATTCCGATGTAGAGATGATAATCCGTATCATCGATGGGTGCTGCCATTAGGGGGAGAAGGTCCATGTTACCCCCTCCTGCGATCGCATACGCGGTGATGCCGAACCCCTCTCCGCCATATGAGCCCTGGTAATCGCACCAGCTGTTGCCTCCCCCTTCATCCCGGGTGAGATTCCAACGGTTACTGCCATCGTCCCAGGCCTGCAAGGTGTTGTTACGGAAGATGTTGCTATGAACGATGTTACCCGAGCATCCATCCATCCTCACCCCTAAGCCGTTCTCTCCGATATCGTTGCTACGAAGCAGGTTCCCTTGAGATTGTAGGAGATCCATGCCCCTGGCGTTGTCTTCGATCCGATTATCCATGAGGATGTTGTCATCAGAGGCGTCGATCAGTATGCCGATGATGTTGTTATGGATAGAATTCTGAGCTATGATGTTCCCATCCGATTGGTTCAAGTGTATGCCGGTAGCAAGGCCTTTGATGGTGTTGCCTGATATGTTGCATCCGTTCACGCCCGTAAGCATAACACCAGTTGCGTTCTGAGGCCCGGTTATCACGAACCCAGTGATGTTAACCCCATCGGACATCACCTCGATAGCTGCCTGAGATACGTTGCCCATCAGGACCGCTCCACCGGAGGTGTACGACCTTAGGTCCAATGGACCCATTATCGTTATATCTGCAATATGCTGACCATCGCCGATGAGGATGGTCTCTCCGGGAAGGGCCCCGTCTACAGCGTCCTGAAGCGAATGATCGCCACCAGAGAACACCACATGGACACGGATGATGTCATGACCCTCTCTCCCGGCAGCGTCCCTGACCGTAAGGTTGGCAGTGTAGGATCCAGGTTGCTCAAAGTTCACATCGACCTCCATGCCGTAAACCAGCAACGAGGTGTCCCCTCGTTTGAACTCCCAGGTGTAATTCACCAATCCGGAACCGGAACCCACGACATCATCGTGGGATTCCGAGGCGTTGAATGTCGCATTCAATCCCTGCATCAGCACCCGGTCCTGGCCTGCGACAGCAACTGGATCCACACTATCGACCACGGTAACGGTGATCGTATCATTCCCATGGTTACCATGGGAGTCCCAGACCGTCAAGGTCACGTTGAACTCACCGACGGATAGGAATGTATGGTCGAATGTGACTCCCTGATGAACGATCTTATGGTCGACATCATCGACCTGCCAACGCCATTCGGTCACCGCCACATCATCATGGGATGACGATCCGTCGAATGTCAATGTGGTGTTCTGGTCCACGGTGGCATCGGTCCCGGCGACCGCCACGGGGGGCTCGACATCGCTCACATTGACCCACATCACGTCCTGGGCCTGGTTCCCGGCGACATCGGTGACGTTCAATGTGACGGCATAGGAACCGATCACCGTGAACCGATGGGAGGGTGATACACCGTGTAGCACGACATCCTCGACACCGTCATGAAAACTCCATGTCCAGTTCGCTATTCCGGATCCAACATTTACCAGGTCGTCGTGCGAGCCGCTGCCGTTGAACCTAACGACCGCCCTCTCCTGGTCCGGACCGGCATCCGCGAATGGAGGGACGGTGTCCTCCACGGTGACTGTCATCCGGGAACTGTGTTGGTTGCCGCTTGCATCCCTCACCCACAATGTAACGTTATGAACGCCCAACTCATAGAACTCGAATGATGTGTTCTCCCCATAGAGAAGTATCATCTCGCCATCATGCCTGAACGCCCAGGACCAGTTCGTCACACCTACGTTGTCGGTTGAACCGCTGCCATCTAATGATACGGTATCGCCCTGCCCCACGACCTTATCCCCGCCGGTGATTGCAACAGGCGGAATCCAGTCAGGAATATCCGAGCTTGTGCTATGCATTATATGAGATTCTCCGCCTGTCAATGGGGATGTCTCCTGCCAAACCGCGTGAAGTGTCCTCTGTCCATCGACCAGAAGCACAGGGTGAAGGGAGTCGTGTGGGCTGTGCACAGAGATGACCCTCTCCTCCAAGGCGTAACCCTGTCGGGACATCATGATGTGGAAAACATCGAGTCCGGGTCCTGAACCCGGCATTGGACAACTGTCGGACCATGCGATGTGAAGGTTATCCTCGCTGTCATGGTAGACAATTGGATCAAGGGAAAGTGACAGTGAGTTCCCCCTCATCCGCGGTTCATCGAATTCCGCATTGGTTCCCTGGATGTGCATTATCCTTGAGGAGGTGGTTGAAGGCATTATCCGATACTCCTCGTGCCAGACGATGTCCATCCGGCCTAATCGATTACTGCTAACGGAAAGAGATGAAGGTCGGTCCTCAGATGACTCATGGACGATGTTCTCGGTGTTCCATTCATTGATGGGAAGGCGTTGATGGAGCAATCTGTACCCTTGGTCCGATGTGTTCGCCGAAAACTCCATCCAAATCAGGTCAGCATTGTTGTATCCGGTGGAGCATATCGCGGGCATGAGGGAATGGTCGTCTGCGTTTTGCGACACCATCTGCGTTTCACTCCACAGTTCATCATTCAAAGTCCGGTAGATTATTACGAACCGGGAATCAGGGCCTACCGGTTCCGGTTGTTGGCTCCAAGCAACGTGCAGGGTCCCATCAGGGCCTGCTACCGCGGCAGGAGGTCCAGGAGGATTATTGGAGGGCGTGATGATCGATGCCTCGTCCGACCAGCCGCCGGTCGTAAGGTGTCGATGCAGTATGGAAGTGGTATTCAGGTCAGGGTCATGGGACCTCCAAACCACATGTACATCCTCACCTGATGCAGTGATGGTCACAGCGTCAGCGTCGAGACCTTCCTCAGATATGATCGATGGGTCGGACCACTCGCCAGCCGACCAGGTTGCATGCATAACCGCTCTCAATCCATCATCGTTCGATGCATTGCTTGTCAGCCAGACCGCATGGATAGTACCTCCTCCATCCTCAGTCAGTGAAGGGCGGTAGGAAAAAGCCTCCTCAGAGGTCATTATAGAGGTGCTGTCTGCAACATAAGGTGGAGGCGTTCCATCTCCCAGTTGCACATCATCTATTATCAACGGTATCCCGAAAATCAGGATACCTCCCACCGAACCGGCCAGAAGAAGGGTGAATAGGACACCGGGGTTGGAACTGCTGCTTGTCGAGCGGGGGGTGAGGATGGTCCTTAAGAATGAGAGGGACACCACAACCATGAAGGAGAAGGACAGTATGAAGAGGTCATTTGTCCAGAAGATATAAGAGGCCAGCAATGCCAGGACCAAAGAGGTCCGAGGGTCGATGGATTCAATCACCAGGAAGCCTGTGATGACCAGAACGGCTATGCAGAAGATGAGGAGACACAGGACCACAGGCGTCATCGCCGCATCAGCCATCTGGAATTCCAGATAGGTGACAAGATGGGTTGATGTCAACAGAAGAGCCGCGATCCAAGAAAGGAAATAGACCTTTGAAGTGAGTCCGCTGGACTCTGGTCCACCCTCAGGCAAAACAATGTCCCCCTCTCCTCATGTAAGGACGATGAATAGGCCGAAGGCGACCTTCAATCGATCTCCGGTTGTATCTCTCCAGATATACCCCACCTACTGTATCTAAGTCTCCACAACCCCTGTAGGCATTCACACATTTTGTGTGCCACCTAAGGCCTGCTACGTACACTTATCGGTGTTTATATCGGGATGACTGGTACATAACTGTTTACGATATCACTTCCGGTATTGACTTCGGAATGATTCAGAGGCCGCAACAGTCCCTCTTCCTCCTCAACAACAGGTAGATCAGCATAGGTCCACCGAGCAAGGCGGTGATTGCCCCAACTGGCAGCAGGACCGGTGCCAGAGCCACCTTGGCGATTATGTCAGCGGACAGGAGAAGACAGGCACCGAAAAGACCGGAGGCCGGTATCAGATATCGTTCATCACCGCCGATGAAGAGGCGGGATATATGCGGCGCTAGAAGACATATGAAACCTATCGCACCGGTGAAGCAGATCACAGTGGCTGTGGCTAGACATGCTGATACCACCATTATCAGTTTCACCCTCTCCACATCAACCCCCATGCCTTTGGCGTCATCATCCCCCATCTTGATGATGTTCATGTCCTTCGCATAGTACATGCTGATAGCCAGGAATATGAACAATGCTCCTGTGATATAGGGTACCTGCCACATCGAAGCCCTGGTGAGATCGCCTACCAGCCAGAATACGGAAAGTCGCAACGCATCATCCTCAGCGAAGAACTGCAGAAGGGTGTTGGATGCACCGAAGATGTACGCCATTGCGACACCGCACAATATCAGTGTCTCAGGCGTCACCCCTCTTCGACGTGAAGCCAGGATTATCACCACCGCCGGAATCATGGCGAACAGGAATGCGTTTCCGATGACCAGAAGGGTACCGGTGAGCACCCCTGCTCCAACTATCAGGGCGACTGCGGCACCGAAGCCGGCGGCGGCGCTCACACCTAAGGTATAAGGGGTCGCCAGAGGGTTCTTCAAAATCGCCTGGGTGACACAACCGGCCATGCCCAGGACCGCTCCTGCGAGCAGGGCAATCATGACCCGCGGCATCCTGAGGTTCCAGATGATCATATCCACCCGGTCAGTGACCTCGAACAGGTCCGGCAGATAGCGGTTGACGACCGCTTTGTAGACTTCGGATATCGATATGTCAGCAGCACCGATGGTAAGGGAATACAGGAATAGGAAGACCATCAATGCTGCGCTGCCGATTATGAATAAGACCCTACGGGCCATCATCAGTCTGATGTTCTCGCGATGCTCGTGACCGCCGCAGCAATCACCATCGTGGTCGTGGCTCATACCGATCTCCACCTCAGCATGGCAGTGCTGCGTTCCTGTTCAATAATGGGCCTTACCCCATCGTATTTGACTAAGGACCTGACATACTGAGTCATATCCTCTCTCTTGTAGTCAGGCACGTTATGGAACCGCATATGCTCATCAACGGCTGCTTCAAGGTCCTCGTACTCTCTTTTTGCCGTGTAGGACTTTACAAGGACATCCGTAGGATATCCCATATACCAAAGGATATTGAAAAGCATGACATGGTCCGGAACCTGGATAACGGCATCGGTACCATGCAGAATATTCTGAATAGCGACAGGCATCCTTATGTTCGCAGGAACGAAAACCACAACTCTATCACGAGATAGCTTAGTCATCATCTTCAGGCACTTACTCATATCCATCATGAAGAGTGAGTATGAGGCGACGACGACGTCATGTTCTCCGATGGAAATCTTTTCGATATCCTCAAGGCTGCCTTTGATTATTTCAACGTTGTCGATGCCCTCTTCACTCAGAGTCAGGGTCAAAGAATCTATCATACCTTGTGATGGGTCGAGGGCGGTGACATGTGCTGCCCTTCTACCCAACTCTTTAGTCAGCCTCCCTTTTCCCGGCCCTATTTCCAGTATCGTCTCATCGCCCTTTAGCGCCAGGCATTCCAATTGGAACTCCAACAACTCTTCGGTGAAAGGGGACGCCCGTTCCTCGTTCGATATCTTGTCCCAGAACCTGCCATCATTGAGTCGGGCTCTATCGGTGAGCAACATCTGTGTGTCCCATATCGAGTTCCAATCGATTTTGACCATCGCGCATCATCCTTTCTCTTCGGTTATGGTTTCAAATGAAATAAATTAAGAGGGGGCCGAAGCCCCGTTTGTACGCCTCAGGTCACAGCGCAGGCGCTATGAAAACACCGTTGGTCTCTAGGTCATAGGTCAGACCCATCCACTCGGTTATGAACTCCTGATGTATGGCAACAGGGTCCAAATCATCACCGAATGGACCTGGGTGCAGGATCTTCGCGAGATAGACCGCCCCCAATATGCCGCCCATGGCGTTGTTGCGGAAGTCACCGGCGGTTATGTAGACGTTGTTGTTCTGATACGCCGGTATGCTCTGGAGATGTGGCCTACTCAGCATGTCATCCACTGCTGCGGTGTAGTTCGATATGTCGTCCCAATCATACCCATAGGCTGGCTCCCTTGTAAGGCCAGAGTAGGTGTAACGGACAGAATGCGCGAATATGAACTCCGGTTCCTCCTCCAGGATCCATTCGACTTGAACCGCAGTTCCGTAAACAGCCCCCTTACCTACCCAATTGTCTATGTTCTCCGCAATCGGTCTTCCTCCTGCGAGGATGCAAGCCTGCGACAAGGGATCGATCTTGGTATAGATCGAAGCCTCCATGTTCTCTTCGCCATCGAAACCGAAATAGCGGTTGTGAGAGGTCATTAGAACACTAGGGCGGTCATCCCAATCGATTTCAGAGGTCACATCATCCAGCATTTGAACGATGTCCTCCAACCAGACCTTGTAGTCATTCGCCCGATCTACAGCATCAAGTATCCAACCGGCCTTGATGACCCCTTGCATGTAGCGGGAATCCTGAGGCTCCAACACGTTAGGCCAATACAATCCCAGGAAAACCACGTCGGTATTGGGCAGCTTCTCGGCCTTGACATCGTTATTGAAAGGTGAGAATGTGAATAGAACATCGAGTTCCATATCGAAAATCGTCTCATAATCAGGGTTCTGATGCATCTGACCCATCTGACCGTCGGTGAAGTCATTTCCAGGGAAGTAGAAGTCACTCATCAGATAGGCGGCGGAATCGACCGCGACAACCTTGTCAGACACGTTCAGGACATTCATGAGCTCGGCATTGCTGAGATACTCGACACCTATGCGTTCGACTGGAAGGGAGACCTTTACCGGGTCACCGTTACCGTCCAGTATCCATATGAATTCCGCATCACCATCGATGAGGGCTTGGACTTGGGCTATGTCCTTATCATCTATCTTGCCATCACGATTGGCGTCAGCGAATTTGTTGGGCTCCTCCTCACCATCGATGATCGCTTGGATATGATCGATATCATCCTGATCTATAGTCCAGTCTCCGTTGGCGTTACCGAAAATCTCCAGTCCGTCATGACCAGGCCACTCGTCCTCCTGGTTCAAAACTATGACGACCACAGTGGCGATCACCACGATCGCCGCAACGCCGGCAGCTACAATCTTCAGATTCAAATCTCCTCCTCCTGATGTGCTACAACAGTAACACGTATTTTTGTTTCGTAATACCGTACCATGTATAAAATGGATTGTGACGATTCCAAGGGGAGCGATAATCAAGAAGCATAACACGAATATTTATTATGTAATACCGACATGACATGATGCTGGTGTATGAAAAAACAAACATCCAGCCTAGGGGAAGTCATATCATGAATGTCATCGCCAAGGATGTCGAATTCGCATACAACAGCATACCGGTCCTCAATTCCGTTAGCCTCACTTTGGAGCCTTCCGAGATCCTGGGCATAATCGGACCGAACGGTTCCGGAAAGACAACGATGCTGAAATGCCTCAACAGGATACTCTCACATAAACAAGGGGAGATACTGATACATGACCGTGACATCTCCACCATGAAACAGATAGACATCGCCAAGGTGGTGGGTTACGTCCCTCAGCACGCCAACGGCGGGCATGGGATGCCGACTGTTTTCGAGGTGGTGTTGATGGGACGTAGGCCTCATGCCGCCTGGCAGAGCAGCAAGAAGGACATTGAGAAGACCTGGGACATCCTGGCATCCTTGGACATGGAGAGATTCGCATCCCATCGGTATGACCAACTGAGTGGAGGTCAGAGGCAGAAGGTGCTCATCGCCAGAGCGCTCGCCCAAGAGGCCTCAATCCTTCTTCTTGACGAACCCACCAGCAGTCTGGACATAAAACACCAGATGGATGTCATGGAACTACTCCGAAGTCTCGTACGTAGCGATGGGTTATCGGTCTGCACCATAGTCCACGACCTTGACCTGGCCATCAAGTATTGCGACAAGGTTGTGATGATGAAGGACGGAGGGATATTCGCTGCCGGCGATGCTTGTGACGTCATCACCGCTGGCAACATACGGAGCGTATACGAAGTGGATGCGGTGATAGACGACTCCCATGGCCGTCCGCATGTGATGATAGTCTGAAGAACAACCATGTTCCAACAAGCTGTGATCGGGGGCCAATCCAGATTGTTCAATAATCACTTCCGGACCTCTTCAATCGTTGTTTAAATACGTCGATTGTGATTCATTTTCATAAATGAATGGAATATGATCGTTATGGAAGGAGAACAGTGCTGCAAGCTTTTCGACCCTGCCCCCTGGGATGGTAAATTTTGGACATGGGATGAAAAGAGATTCATCAGGGACCGCGTAAGGACATTCCTGTACATGCCTTTGAACTTCGGGAAGGTCATGAGAAACCTGGATACCGTCATGACCAAGGCCGAAGCATCATCCCCCGAGGGGATGAGCCTTTCTGACAGCGTGTCCAAATGGAGGACCGACCTCATGGTGTCCGTGAACAAGGAGGTCCCTGGAGCTGAGAACCTCACTCTGAGCGGTATATTCTTTTCCAAGGTCTATGAGGGACCTTTCAAGGATGCGGGTAAGTGGATGAATGACTTCTCCGCATTTGTCCAAGCTGAGGGCATGGCTCCGGAGAAGTTCTACAGTTGGTACACCACCTGTCCGAACTGCGCCAAGGAACACGGATCCAACCACGTGGTCCTGTTCGCAAAGATAGGATGATGCGGCCTCATCCATCCTAGGGCCCTCTGGTGTTCTTATCCAACCAGAAGGTTCTCGAACATCATCCGCATGATGCGCTATCTCGAGGATTCAAGGCTTTCTCGACTCCTCGTCCTCATCCTTCCCTTGGGATATGTCATCCAGGGAGTATCTGAATCCTCCGCTGTCCTTCATCCTACGTTTCGATTCCCTCTTTTGGCGTCTGTTGCTACCTGTGAACAATATCAATTTGTAAATCGTGAACAAGATGATCACAACGATCACCAATGCCACTATGCCGATTATGATCAAACAGATCATGAAATCTATATTCGCATTGGTTGTGAACGTGACATTGCTGTTCGATCCACCCTCGTTCAGGAAGAGCAGGTGGTACCTTCCCTCATCCAAGCCCACACTTCCTTGGATGGAGGAAGATGATACATTGACCAGGGCGGTGTACGGCTGCCCTGATTCGTATGCGGAGTGGTTCTCATCATCCAGGACCATGAACCTTATGGCAGGGCCGGACCTCACCTCCACATCATATGAAAGGGTGAAACCGTCATCGACATGGATCTTGTATGATTTGGTGCTCCCAGGTTTGACAGTGAAATTCACCGTCGATTCGCCGGCAAGGTGTCTATTGAACCATTTCTCAATCTCGATGAGAACACCATCGCCACCTATGCCATCGATCACCAAAGGGGTCTGAGCGAGGTCAAAGTCTGTGTCGATCGGAACCATCGACGGTCCATCCCCCGGACCGGCCACTGAGAAGTCGCTACCCTGAGCAGGAGATGCGATGCATATCATCATTGCCAGGAGCAAAGTGATTATGATCGACATAGACCATCTATCCATAGAAAATATATGGATTAATCCTGTATAAATAACATTGTTAAACTATTTTGAAAGGCACATCATACCTATGATCATCTGATGCGGTCCAGACTTGGATATCTCTTTTCAAAAGAATCACCATCCGATGACCATCGGAGGGGATGTGTTTTTTCATCCTAGACGACAATGGAAACAAGGTGATAGTTTGCTTTCTGACCATCAGGACATCATAATCTCCGTGGACTCCTCCATTGGGCAACTGATGGATGGATACCGACGCCATCCGTTCCGATTCTTCACCGAGAACGATATCCTCATGGAGCTGGGTAGGATACTTCATCAGAACCTTCCATTGACCCGCTCCAATGACATTATGGGCAACCTTATCGATATCGTTCACACCGAGTACCCAACCCCGTTCCGTTGCGACATGTCCGGCCACAGGTTCGTTTTGAAAGGTGAGGACGACGTCACTTCCAAAGGGGGACGGTTCAAAAGGGGTCACTACGACCTTTTGGTCCTCAACCCCGACCTCATCGAACGATCGTCCTTCAATGATGTACGGGGGCAGGACTACTCCTCGTTCTGCAGGAAGGTCTCCGGTTCACTGATGGAATCATCCCCCCTGGCGCTTTACGGCCTGGAGCTGAACTTCATACGTCGGCCGGTGAGGAGTATGAGGGGTGTGGAGAACATCGTCCGCTTGATAAAGCAGGACCATATGAAACTGCTCGCAACCCGCTCCATCCCCGGGTTGATTGCAAAGATCCGCTCATTGGTCTTCTTCGCACCCGGTTCCTTGGAGGATCCCCCTTGCAGAACCAAGGAGTTGGAGACGATCATAAAAGGATGCGGGGGCGAAGATGAAGAGTTGTCCGTGATATTCCCCGCCTAGGCCTGGGGAGGGATGTGGGGGATATGGCGGAATATGCCATGTATGGGGGGACTCATTCCTCCAGGGCCATGGAGGCATCCCGGGGGAACCTCAGCATCGTAGCTGCGGCGATGAGGAGCAGAGGGCCTATCAGATAGCCGTTCCAGCTGATCACTGCCACCAATGCCAAACCCATCAAGAGTGCCCTGGTCTTCAGAGCATCGTTGAAATCCCTCACCGAGAACCTAATGGTCAATGCCCCCAGGACCACGGACAGAAATATCAGCCCGATGGTGGCCAAAGCCTCAGACCCCCAGCCGCTCTGTGAAAGGGCGATTGTCATCTGCACCGTGACAACGGCCGCGGTAGCCAGGAAGAGGAATCCGGCGATCCTTATGAATTTCCGTGCTAGGCTCTTGGATCGGTCCCTGAGCAGCGGTATGGTGCCGAACCCAGCGACCAGTGCGAAGGGGATGGCCACAGCCAGGATGCCGTTGCCCGCCCAGAGATAGATCTGCAGAAGGGATAAGGGGACCATGACGATCTCGGTCAAGGTGAACATCTCCTTATACCCCATCACCAGAGCGTAATCCCCGTGCAAGCCCGCAGGGTGATAGACCGCGATGATGAATGCACCCTTTTCATCGGCGAACTCTCCCACGATTTCATCGAAATCGACGACTGTGTAGAAAGCAGTCGCGGTTATTCCCTCATAATCTATAGCGGAGGGAAGGGAGCCGCTGACGACCTCGTGACCGTATCCCTCCGGAACGTTCACGAACGATGGCAAAGGCTCACCAGGGGTTCCTCCGGGGATCATGATGGCGATGTTGGGAACGAAGCCCCTTTTCCCCTCGGAGACCGGGACCAGGATCTGCAACAGCAGACGGTCAACAGTATCCAGACCGACGCGGTAATACCCCACGCCGTTCTCGGCGAGTGAGGAGTAAAGGACCCATGACTTGGCATGGTCGGATATCTCGTAGGGGTTTTCCGGATCGTTGTTTGATGAGGGGAAATGGGGTGCATGGCCATCAGAGGACGAGGGTATGGAGGTCAGGAGCATCATCAGTACGACAACGAATGCCATGGCAAAGGCACTAGAAACCCTCAAACCCCCAAACCCTCTGCCGGGACCCATGATTTATTGATGATTATTTATGTAGATAAATACATTCCTTGTATGTGAGCAGTTCCAAACCCATCCCGACCAGGATCTCCGCATCCACTAATGCAGTCTCACCGGTCACGGCGACGGTGTTGATGCTGGCAGTGACCCTTGTGCTATCCACAGTCCTACTGGCACTCGTCCTTGCTATGGTCGATGACGGTTCGGACAACGGCAACGGCACGGCGTCCTTACCGACCGGCTCCGGGACCTCGGAGGACCCTTATCTGATAAGGTCACTAGATGACATGCTGACAATGATGGATGACCGGGAGGGACACTATGCCTTGGCCGCGGACATCGATGCGACCTCGACACGTTTCATTAACGATGGGGACGGCTTCGAACCCATGTTCCCCTTTGGCTCATCATTCGGAGGTTCCTTCGATGGTCGTCAATATATCATCACCGGGTTGTACATCAACCGCCCGAACACCAATCAGGTCGGTCTTTTCGGCGTGATCGGCGGGGGTGCCACCATAACCAACATCACCCTCGTTGACGCTGACATCACTGGACGCGACCGCGTCGGCGGCATAGCCGGCAGAAGTACCGGGACAATTGACAACTGCCATGTGAGCGGAAGCGTCGCCGGCGCCAATGAGGCGGGGGGATTGTTGGGCGTCAATTGGAATGTCGTTACCAGATCATCATCCGAGGCGCAGGTCACCGCCACAGGTGACATGGTAGGAGGACTCATAGGCAATGCCAGGACGGGCTCAGGTAACACCGTCTCCAACTCCTACGCCACTGGCCAAGTGAGTGGTGCGGAAAAGGTCGGTGGCCTCATCGGTCAGAATGGATTGGTGGGCTCCGCCGGACCTGCTGACGTCATCAATTGCTATTCGACAGGGTCCGTGTCAGGTACGGTCGCTGGAGGGCTCATAGGTGCGAATGGGGGCATTGTCAGCTCATCATTCTGGGATACGACGGCATCAGGAATGGGCTCGAGTGCGGCAGGGACGGGAATCGGCACGGCCGCAATGAAGTCACCTGGAACCTTCACATCCGCCGGCTGGAGCGAATCGACCTGGTTGCTGCAGAGCGGCCAATACCCGGAACTCAAGGTCAAGATGGCTTGATTGGCCTTTCAAACCATAGTCCCTTGTTTCTCAAAACGGACCGGAGGTCGCATCAGGTATGTCTGTCCCGAGTCAGGTCCATGCCCATGGATTGTATCGAACTTATGGTGCCGTCGGGGGAGAAGAGGGCCATGTGGGTCCATCGATGTCTGCACTTTGTACCATCCGTTTCCGAACATTCGTATTCGCATATGATCATTGGGGAATCAGGGGTCAATGATGATATGTTGTTGTTGAACAAGGTATGGCTTTCAACAGGTATAAGGTCCACGAACCTTGTCCCGATCAATTCCTCTGGATCCCTACCCAACTCCCTACAGAAGGCCCCGTTCACATAAGTGAGCTTGGTATCGGTATCAAATCGACATACCATCTCCTGCTGGTTCTCCAGTATCGATTCCAAAAAGGCCCTCTCCTCCAAAAGGGCGGCGTTGGCTTCGAGGGCCTCCTTCCGTATGATGTGCAGGTCCGTGACATCACGGACTATGGCTAGGAAGGCATCATCACCGCAGGCCACCATGCGGGTCTCGTTCACCTGCTCCTCAGGACCCTCATAATCATAATGGACCGTTTGGCCGGAGATACGGACACGCTCTATTGCATCCATGGTCAGGGAGGCGATGTTCGAAGGCAGTACCTCATCCACCTTCCGACCGATGAACTCGGAAGGAGGCATCCAGAACATATCATCGACAGGGGCGTCGGCCTCCAGGAATGTCCCCTCCCCATCCAATATGAACATGATGTCAGGTAATGCTTCTAGCAATGCCTGGTTGCGATGATCGGAAACCTTCAATCTCCTCTCTTTGTCCAACAACTCCGTCATATCGCGGACGATGAGCACGAAGCCATCCTCCATCGAGGTGTAAGAGCTCTCGACCATTATTCTGGACCCATCCCTCCTCCTGGAACTGTTGAGTGATATATGGGAGCCCTTCTGTTCAAGGTCCCTTTTCACCTCATCCCAAAGGCCCCCTTCACCATGGACATCCTCCCAATGGATCCCGCTAAGGTCACATCGGTCATCATAGCCCAGCATTCTGGCATAGGATTCGTTCACATACTCATGGACCATGGACTCATCGAACAACGCTATACCATCTATGGAGGATTCGATGGCGGTGTGATGCCTCGCCAGATCCCTCCGGTGCATACGTGCTTCGAAGGCATACACGATCCGATGGCAGAGGTCAGCGAACTGGGGTTTGAAATCCGTACCCTTCTGGACATAGGCATCTGCCCCGCTGGCGAAGGCTTCGATGACCACCTCCTCCCGGCCCTTTCCCGTGAAGATGATGAATGGTATGTCGTCACCCTTCCCCCGTAGGGCCTTCAGGAACTCGATGCCGTCCATGATCGGCATCTGGTAATCCGAAACGACGACATCATGCTCCCTACGGTCGATTATCTCCATGGCCTCTATCGCATCATTTACGGTGTCAACAGTGAGCCGCGGGTCCATCTCCAAGAAGTTCTTGCCTATCACCAGGAGGTCCTGGTTGTCATCTACATACAGCACCCGGATGGTCCTGTCGACATCCCTGCAGAGACCCATGGTGGGAAAAT
>SKGM01000070.1 GCA_007117455.1 Candidatus Methanomethylophilaceae archaeon | reverse complement strand
TCGGCGGGTTCACCATAAGCAAAGAGGATGGACTGAATGTCATCAGGGCCAACAAGATCATCCGTGAGCTCAAGTTGAAATGATTGCCAAGCGTTGTGAACCAAGTCGATAATTCCACATAAAGATTGTCCAATCCCTATCGAACGATTAGTACGGTCACGAAGGCGCCTTACCTTCGAGGTCATTCAGGAATGCATCGGTCCTTGCGGTATTCCCTGCCCAAGGCCTCCATAAGGATCTCGTCGTACCTACTACCGTCCACGACATGACATTCGCGGAGTACTCCCACGCTCCTGAATCCCGCCGCCTTCAATGCACTGGAGGACCTCACATTCTCCGTAGTTACCGAGGCTGAGACGCGGTTTAGGGCCAACTCCTCGAAGCAGATCCTGAGTGCAAGCCTGGCGATGTCGCTACTTAGGCCTTTACCTCTTCGTTCCGGGACGCCTATCAGGAAGGAGATCTCCGCACTCTCCCTGCTGCGGTCGATATCATAGATGGAGAGGAACCCTATAGGCTCATTGTCACCTGCATCCTCAATCATCATATCCAGGTCCCCATGGACCCTGACGAAGAAGCTCTCCATAAGGTCCTCCGTGGTGTATGCCGCTCCCGGATCATCCATGAATCTGGATATGTTCTCGTCATTGAACCATTCCATCAATGTCGGTATGTCCCGCGGCTCAACGAACCTTGCCCTTATGCGGTCCGCATGGAAACCCGCGTACTTCTGTGACAGTCCTTCCCTCGCAGCGGTCCTCTCGATGGCGTTCTGTAATATGGTCCCCGTCATCTCCTGATACCCCATGCCCATGGCCATGGCGCTTCTGACGAAGCCGCTGTCGCTGTTGAGGCCAGGATTGGGGTTGACCTCCAATATTGTCGGTCCGTCCTCTCCTAATCTGAAATCAACTCTGGCATAGTCCCTGCATCCCAGGAGTACGTAGGCCTCCGCCGCCAACCTTCTGACATGGTTCTCCATCTCCGCATCCAGCGGAGCGGGGCAGATGCCCTTGGTGCCTCCATATTCCGGTGAATCCTCGACCCATTTGGCGGCATAGTCCACGATCCGGTGCCTCCCCTCCTGTGGGTCGAATACTATCTCCGATATCGGCAGGATGGTCAAATCGGGGGGATTACCGAGGATGGCGACGTTGAGCTCCCTGCCGTCCACATACTCCTCGACCAAGGCAGGCTGCCGATAGACGCTGAGCACATGACGGACCCTAGTGAAGAGGTCCCCTTCGTTTTTCACAACAGAATCCTGATCTATTCCGACACTGGCGTCCTCCATCAGAGGTTTGACTATCAGGGGGAAACGCAGCGTTCCATCCAAGGTCTGAGAGGCATCCTTGAACAATTGAGAACGGGGTGTCGGCAGGCCGTTGGCCCTCAGCACGTCCTTCACCCTTCCCTTGTCCAGGCAGAGGGAGAGGGCGGAGGGGTCCGATCCGGTGTACGGTAAGCCTATCAGCTCCAGGAACCCGGCCATGTACGCCTCTCCTTTGGCCATGTCCATGAAGCCCTCGCACAGGTTGAACACGATATCGAAGCTCTCAGTCTGCATATTCCTCAAGAGGCTCCGACTGGCCCGTACTGGTATCACCTCATGATCTGACGCCAAAGCCTCTTGGACGAGTCTGACAGTGTCCAGTATCTCATTGTCAGAGATACGGTCCCTCTCACGCCCCTTCCCCGACTCCTCCACGTAGTTGTAGAGTATCCCTATCCTCATGACCTCACCGCGTCAGAAGACATGGGGATCACGGCGCCTGGGCTGTCGGTTCGTCCAAAGACTTGGTGACATCGGTACCAGCCTCGATCGGAAGGCCGTTCCTCCTCGCCCTCGCCCTGGACTTGACGGGGTCGAGGTGCAGGTTGTACCGCTTCAGGGCGGAATTGAGGATGGTCAGTATGATATCGTCATAGGACATCCCCGCGGCATAGCATGATTTGGGGAACCTGGAGTTCATCTTGGGGTCGGGCATCAGGCCCGGTAGGGCGTTGACATCGAGCACGTGTGGAACGCCTTCGCTGTCCAACCGTATGTCTATCCTCGCCATATCGACACATCCCAGTTTCTCGAAGGTCATCCTCGCCACCTTCTCTATCTGCGCCTTGAGCTTCGGTTTGATCACGGCGGGACAGATTATGGGGTCCACCGGCGAGTCCGGGTTGTCGAATATCCATTTCGCCTCCCAGGAATCGAAACGGTGGATGTTCTCCGGGAGATGGTCAAAGTTCACCTCCACTATGGGCAGCACCTTGGGCGGGTTGCCGAGCAGGGAGACGGTGAACTCCCTCCCGGTGATGAACTCCTCCACGAGGGCGGGCTGGTCATACTCCTTGAGCACTTTGCTCACCTGCTTCTTGAGCGAGACGATGTCGAAGACCAGACTCTCGTTCGTGATTCCCACGCTCGACCCCTCGGCATCTGGTTTGACGATCATCGGGAAACGGAGATTGGGGTTGAGCTTCTGGTTGGTGTTCTTGAACACCTGCCACCGCGGGGTCTTGATATGATAGTAGTCCAGTATCTCCTTCTTCCTGCTCTTGTTCAAGGTGATGGCCTGCGTCAGGACTCCCGAACCGGAATAGGGGATGTTGAACATCTCCAATATGGCGGGGACATGGGACTCCCTGCTCTCACCGTGTATGCCCTCGGCGATGTTGAACACGAAGTCCACGTTGGAATCCTTCAGGCTGAAGATGAAATCCTTGTCAGCCTCGAGAAGGACCACCTCGTAACCCGCCCCCTCCAGCGCCTTCCTGATGGCGTTTATGGTGTCCAGGTCGTCGAACTCCGCGTACTTGTCGAACCTGTCGTTCTTGTACAGGGACTTCTTGAGGTTCAAGGCGATGCCCACCCTGCGCACGTTCTTGTTGAAAAGTTGCCGGTCCTCCTTCCTGAGGACTCCCGGGTAGGAGTAGAGGTTGTTCATGAAGTTCGTGATTATGATCTGGTCAGGGGTGATATCCTTCACGTACTGCGGTGATATCGGCACCTTACCGCCCGGCCCGTCGATGACGAAATGGGGTAGGCAGAGGCCGGAGGTGAACCCTTGGATGCTCCTCATGATCTCGATACCCGTCTCCACAGGGGTCCTGAAGTGGTCCACGCCCTTGACGAGGTCGCATTGGTAGACGTAGTAGGGTTTGACGCGGCACTTGATCAACTTCTGCATGAGGTCCATCATGACATTCGGGTCGTCGTTCACGCCTTTCAACAGCACCGTCTGACTGCCCAAGGGAATTCCGGCATCGGCCAGGAGTCCCAACGCTGCCGATGATTCCGGCGTAATCTCATCAGGATGGTTGAAATGGATGTTCATGAACAGAGGGTGGTACCTTTTCAGCATGTTGACGAGACGCGGGGTCACCCGTGACGGCTGGACGCAGGGCATCCTGGTGCCTATCCTGATTATGTCGATGTGCGGTATGTCCCTGAGCCTCTTGAGTATCTCCTCCAACTCCCGGTCCGTCCTCGTCAGAGGGTCACCGCCGGAGACCACCACATCCCTGACCTCCTTATGGTCACGGATGTACTCGATGGCCTTGAATACATCCTCGAGCGGTATCTGTTTGACCCTCCCGACCTTCCTTTTCCTGGTGCAGAACCTGCAGTACATGGCGCACATGCTGCTGACCAGCAGCAGAACACGGTCTGGGTATTTGTGGACGAGATATGGGACGGGGGTGTGCTCCTCCTCCTCCAGAGGGTCCTCGAGGTTGAAGTTGTCACCGAGTTCCTCGATGGAGGGGACGGCCTGCCTCCATATGGGGTCATCCTTCTCCTTGATCAGGTCGAGATAGTACCTGGAGATCTTCATCGGATATCTCCTCTTGACCCTGTTGATCTCATCCATGTCGCCGTTGAGCTCTGCCAACCTCTCTGTTACGGAATGTGCTCCGTTGTGAGGGACGGCATCTGAGTCCATGATCGTCATTATTTCTCTCTTACCCATCATCAATCCTTCCCGGGACCGAATAGAAACCTTCCTTTGTTTGACATGAGAAACGGGAAGACATAGGGCAGGTACGCGGAGTCTCTCCTCACAAATGGATGAAGCGGCCATCGGCCGTCAAGAGAACTGGCGCAGGCTAGAAGGCCCAAACCTGAACAATCTACCGAAGGACACGATTCATCCATTCAGCAGACCTCTATCAGCGGACGTACCTGCGACCCATTTTGTCTTCCTAGGGTGGATTCATCATTCCATGTATTTAAACATGAGTCTCATCCTAGGTGTTGCTGTGGAAGGAACGATTTCGGAGATCGCGAACCTCCTGGGTCAAGGGCCGATGTTCATGACCACTCCGCGGTTT
>SKGM01000009.1 GCA_007117455.1 Candidatus Methanomethylophilaceae archaeon | reverse complement strand
TCCAGTCTTCTAATCCAGCACCTATCGGTCAGAGAACCGCCGGTGCTGGCCATCGATGCGGATCCCAACAGCAATCTGGGTGAGAAACTGGGCTTGCAACCAGAATCCATGCTCTCCGATGCCTTGGACTCCATTCGGGATGCACCGCCTGGCATGGCCAAGCACGACCTCCTGTCCCATAAGGCCCGGGAGTCCCTGACCGAAGGCAAGGGGTCGGACCTTCTGGTCATGGGCAGGCCGCAGGGTAAGGGGTGCTACTGTTTCGCCAACTCCGTTCTCCGTGATGTCCTGCAATCCTTGGTCGGAGTTTATCGTCACGTGCTCATAGACAACGAGGCGGGGATGGAGCATCTTTCACGTGGCACCGTGCCGGTTGCGGACGTGCTATTGGTGGTGTCTGACCCCACTGCCGCCGGTCTGCGCAGCGCGATGCGCATACTGGAATTATCCCGGGAGCTGGAGATCAATGCGGGAAAGACCATCCTGGTCGTGAACTCCGTCCAGGACTCTCACAGGGATGTTGTCCGGGACAGGCTCAAAGGGATGGGCGTCAGGGATTACAATCTGATACCATACGATGAGGCCATCATGCAGCGCAACATGGACGGGGACCCGCTGATGGGATTGGAAGGCTCGGTTTCGGCCGTAGCGGTCTCCAAACTGGCCGCCAGGATCACTGGCGGAGGTTCTTGAGGAACTTGGGCAGGGCGCTGGACTCCATCGTACCGACCATCACCTTCCTACCCAGGGCCTCCTCCAGCTTACCACTCAGCTTGGCGACCATACCGGGGGTCACGATCGGGCCCTTTGAGCGGTCCAGGGCGCCGCTGGCCTGCAAGGCCGTTGCGACATGCTCATGGCTGAACTTGCCGGCGGCGTAAGCGGTCAGTACCGAGAGGCCCTCGGTATCCACCACCTGAAGCCATACTGGCTGTCTGGACTTCTCGATGTCCGCCCTCACCGTGAAATAGGTCAGGGAGAAGTTGGTGGTGAACAGTATGGGGGATTCCTCGCCAGGGTCGGATATCGGGTAAAGGTCCTCCTTAACCTGTATCGGCACCTGAGGGTCGGTGTAGATGTTCTGCCTCAGGGTCATGAGCGGCAGGGCCTGCTGCGCCTCCAGGGAGTCGAAGACCACCAGGCTGCTGTATTTCATAACGGCCAAGGAGGCCTTCATCATCGCAGCCGGGCCAGAGCCCACCAGGTTCATCAGAGGATATCCCAGGCCCTTGAAGGTCCTCCTCAGAGATACTTTGCGGGCGACGGTGTTGCTCTCCAGGATATGCTTCATGCTGGAGGATCCCAGATCCAGGATCAGGTCCTCCACGCCTCCCTTGCGGGCGACCTCCACCATTTCCGCCATGCGGTCCAGGTCGTTACCGATCAAGGCCAATGGCAAGGAGTTCTCCTTGGCGACCGCCACCATAGCCTCGATGTTGTCCTGGCCCGCACCGTAGATCAATGGTCTGACATCCCTGAGCTCCGCCGCTGCGGAGGATAATACGTCGGCGGATGAGGACTCAAGCACCAGGGGAAGGTCGGTCAGGGATCTCAATCTTACAGCCGCCGTCCGGAAGGACTCCGGGTCCCCGGAGTCGTCCCGGAGTACGAACATGTCTATATTGAATACCGTGCCCACCCTCTCGAAGGCCATATCCAGGTACTTGGAGACCTCCTGCTCCATCTCCTGGGCGGAGCAGGTGTCTGATATGCTGATGGCGAAGGCGGTCGGATTCACGAACCGTCTCTCGTGACGGTACAAAACCGTCTCCCCGCCCATGCTCACAGCCCTGTCACCCGATCCTATGGTGATGGCTCGTACCGGAGGGGCGCTGGATTCCTCCAATTTCTCCTTGGCGCCACCGTCAACATATGGACAGGCGTCGATAGTCGCCTTCTGGTTGGCCAACTGCATCGCGAATGCCAGACAGGTGGCCTGCCCACACTCACCGCAGTTGGTCTTGGGCAGGAACTTGAAGAACTCGATTGCGGTGGGCATCAGGCACCGCCTCCCAGGTCATCGATGGCCTCCTTCACCAGGGCCATTGCATCATGGCCCCTGAGTATCAGTATGTCCGCCCCGGACAGAAGGGCTGCGAGGGCGGTGGTGAACTCCCACCATGCGGCCCTCTCGGCAACGTCACCCAAGGAAGGGTCGTCATCGGAGCAATCACGGACCTGCCAGGCCTGGCTGGCATCACAGACCATCGGAACCTGTAGCATCCGGTCCCCGGACAGCGCGGCGAGCATGATCCTCTCATTGACCGAGTAGGAGTATTCCATGCCCATCCCGAGCGGGGCCATCAGAGGATCCATCACCATATCGGAACGGTCCACGCCGAAATCACTCAGAAGTATGTTCATCTGTTTTGCTAGGTTGATATCCAGATTGGAGAAGGCGAGAACGGAGTGCTTGTTGGCCATGGCGGCGGCGGATATCCTCTTATAGGAATCCTCCTCCACATATGCCAGGATGGAGCGGTGACCCGCAAGGGAGGCGCTCACCGCCTCCATGGTGTCAGCATCCTTATCAGCGATCCCGCATCCGTAGACTATCAGGGGAAGGCCTGTCGCATCCGCCACCTCCCGAGCTGTCCGGGCCGCATCCTCAGGGGATGCGTCACCACGGTCCGGATCGGTGCTCAGCAAGCGAAGGCATATGAGGTCCGCCCCCCGTGCCTTCCATTCCTCAGCCCATGAGACTGGATCGGAGGCCGCCTCACCGAACTGGTCCAGTACAATCTGCGGAAAATCACTGACATCGTCCATGACCTCACCGGCGATAAGGGCCCGAGGATATGATCGGTCCTCGAAGGACAGGAAAGGCATCCCCTTTCCACCTCCGGCTCGCACACCACCGTCACCGAGACTGACGCTTCCAATGTTTCCGCTCCATTTCTCCTTGGGCAAAGGAACCTTAGCCATCTGAACCAACCTCACAGCATCGGCGGCATTCCCAGGGCGGGATGGTCCACCTTCTGCATCCACTCGAAGAGACCGGCGGCATCCTCACACACCGTCTCGTCGGCAATTCTGTCCAAGAGGTCGGGGATGCCCATGGCGATTCCGGCCTCCGTGATCTCCGCGGCAAGCCGCTCTTTGAGACCACGAGGCATCCAGGCAACCCTGGCGAGACCTCCTTCAGCTGCCAAGAACTTGTCACTCGTTATATATTTTCTTCCTATGCCCATGAATCCGGGGGTCTGTCGTCCCCCGCCGATGGAGCCCGCCAGGGTCGAGAACCTCATCCCCACGGGTGTCATGCCTGTGTACTCGCGGTCCACTATCACCACGCCCTGCATGTCTGAGGACATGGCCACGATGGCTTCGAAGCAACCGCAGGAGGTCATGGGGGCATCCATGAGGCTGTACATGCAGACCCTCTCGACCTTCCGATTGCTCAGAGCGATCACCGTCTCGTTCAGACCCTCCCACTCCCCCTTCAGGGAATCCACCTCCCTGCCCTTATCAATAGGCTGATTGGGGCCATGGGCGGCTATGCGGTTGCTGGCCTTGGCGTCCAACCAGTTTATGGCGCCACAGAGTCCCAGCCTCTCTGGGGAGATTATGCACACATGGTCAGGAGCGAAGGATTGGCAAAGTGTGCAGGTGTAGAACACCTCCACTGAATCGTCCTTCAGGCCTGACATCCGGGCTTCGCGCTGAGCATAGACCTCCCTTGCCTCCTCCAACCTCCTCTCGACCTCTCCGCCTTCGGTCACCAGAGTGACCTGTATCCGGCTGACGATACCCCCGAACTCGTTCTTCAGTCGATCGATCAGTATCTCACCTATGTGCCGGACTCGAAAGCCTGACTCATAAGCATCGTTGCTTATCCTTAGCCAATCCATATCCCTCTGTCCGCTGTGCCAAACCCCCTCGCCATAGTTGAGGAACTGATGCACCCTCCTCTCCAGCACAGCCTCGAAATCCGGCTCCATGTTCTTTCCGTACACCTCAATGATTATGGCGAAAGGAATCACCGAGCCAGGAGGCAGGCCGTCGATGTCCTCACCCACCAAGACGACCTCTCCGTCATGTACGGCATCCTCATCCCTGGTTATGAGCAGCTCGAAGGATGTGGACCTCCCTCCTCCCATCTCAACACGCATATCCTCCTTGCGGATAACCTCCCCCTCGAATGCCGGACCGTATGGAACGGGGACGTCCACTCCGCGGGATTGGACCACTATGTCGCGCATCTCCATCCCCTTCTGTAGCATGGACAACGGCTCCGTCCGCCTCTCCAGGAGGTCGGGGACCTCCGGTACTGGGATGTCGGTGACTATCACCGCCTTGTGCATTATGGCGGCGAAGGCCAGGGCGGACCTCACTGGGTCCAATGGCCCCATGTGGATGATGACCACCTTAGGCCTCTTCTCCAGGTAGGAGCTTAGCCTGTCCCGGTCTCCAGGAGCGATGTTGCCGAAGGACAGAGCAGCACGGAGTGCGAAATTGATCGCATGGATAATTGCAGTCTGCTTGCTCAGAGGATACAACATCCGGCCCCAACTCGATCTGAGACCGGATTCATCAAGTTGCACTGCAGCATCATCGGCCACCATTATCACGAGGCCGCGGTTCTGACACTCCCTGACTAGCGTCCGGAGGTGGTCATGGTCCGGTGCCCTGCCCATCAGGAGGGCGCAGCCGGGTATGCTGTCATCCACGAAGGAAAGGCCCAATTCCCTGAGAACCCGGTCAGGGACGAAACCAACACCCTCCTGGGAAACCAACTCCGGATGGTCACGGTAACGGAGGGCCTCAAGAAGCTCGCAGGCATACATCGCTGTCTCGCCGGCCTCAAGAGCATCCTCGATACCTCCTGTGGATGGGATGCCCGACGCCATCGCCTCTATGAGATCCTTACCCTTCACAACGTCGATCTCCTTCTCACCCCTCCAAGCGGTGAAACAAGGCAGTCCGTACCCTGTCTCAGGGTATTGGAGATCACCTTCTTCAGCTCCCGCAAGCCTCAGGATGGCGATGGCGGAAACCACCTTGGCTCCTATCAGAGCCTGATCGATGAGTCCCTGTAGAGTCGGTTCATCTTTCAATCCGTCGTCATCCTGGAATACAACCGGGGCTCCAAGGATATCGGTGGCGCAGCCTTCTAGCAGGGAACGCTCCAATCCTTCTGGATGGTCTCCGACGACCATGACCTTGATCCCCATGGCGGATAGGGCGGCCGCCTCATCCAATCTTTCCACGACCGCCCATGCCGGGACATCAAAGCCATCGAAAACCCTGATCAAAGAAGCCAAGAACCGGAAGGCCTCGCCAAGACCATCAAGGACCCACGGGTCGCTGGGAGTAAAGGAGGCGGCATAATCATCGGGGTTGAAGCATAACACTGGCACAGCACCCTCTTGACTGAGGGACTCTGTGACCTTTACCGCCTCCGGTGAGCCGCTCAATGAGATTACGATGCTCCCGCGCCCCTCTCCGAACAACTCGAACAATCTGCCGAAGGCATCGGAGTCCGACTGGGAGGCCAGACAGTCCTCCAAGGATGCGAGCATCCCTTCAGACACCCCCGCCGCATCCCGGAGGGCTGAAGTCAGTATCTCCTTGTCCCAATCAAGTAAGCTCTCCGAGGCGGATTCGATCAATGGACCCAATGGTCCCTCTCTCGGATGCTCGCCGAAAAAAAGATTTTCCTCCATGCGTTCGACCGCACCTTTCGGCAGCATCGTGCGCAGAATGCCGCCACCCTCCAGTCCTGAACGAACGACATCAGGGCCGCCCGGACAGCCAAGAATCCGCAACGCCTCGAGAGCTACCGCCTCATCACACTCATCCAACAGTTCCAGGGCACCCTTATGATATCGTCCATTGCAGCCGGATCCTTTCAGCAGATCACCTTCATCACGGTAGAAGACCGACCTAGGTTCCAAGACGTTCCGGATTATTTAAAATGGTCTCAAACTAGAGCTCAATGGAGGAGTACTCCTGCAGCACATAGTCGCCATCCATGCGGTTCAAGGATTCGAGTATCCTCCATTCCAGCCCCTCAGGCTCATCACATCGGCTGATGTCAGCCACTGCATCGAGTACCATGCGCTGATGGTACACCTGCACCTTGGTGAAAACGGACAACAGGTTGATCCCCATGTTCGCCAGGGAGTCGGAGACCCTATGTATCGCACCTGGGCTGTCCGGGATTGCCAAGGATATCCTGACCAGTCGGGACTCCTTTCGTAGGAATGTCACCGTTAGGAGCCAGTTATCGGGGTCCGCGACCATCATCACGGTGTTGCCATCGACATCCCCGAGTATCTCCTGAAAACATCCTGGAAGGGAATAGTTACTGTCGACGATAGGGTCGGGTCCCGCCCTCCTCTGTTCCATCTTCCCCCCGCTTCCAGAGCGGAACGAGCTGCCGCGGCTGAATATCCTGGCGATATCTGAACGCTGGACCTCGATATGGTCCAATTTGCTTACCCTCTCATCTCCTTTCTTCACCAGGCTCAAGAAGTCCTCCTCGATCAGATCGAGCTCGCAGGTGTAACCAAGATCCACCAGGATCTTCCAGACCATCCCCAGGTCTGATATCACACTTAGGGAGACGGAGTTCAATATGTTCACGCCGCGGTCAGATAGGAACTTGGCAGCCTGAGCCAAGGCTCCGGGGACATCCCGCATGTGGATGGTCACATGGGACAGGTTCCGGTAGCTGTCCGGTCCGAATGATGACAGTATGAGCTCATAGCTCCGACTGTCCCCCTGGTCATACTTGAACAGCACACTATAGACCTGGTTACCCTCCTCCAAACCCATGGCTTCGCCTATCCTTTGGCTTAGCGGTATGGAGGAGCCGTGCACCTTGGTGAAATCCCAGAGTCTCATCTTAACCAACCGCCATCAATCTGAACATAATTAAGCTTAATTCAGTCCCTTCGACCTATGTACTTCACCGAGGTCAGAGGCCTCGTCCATATGGGGTGGTCCTCGCCCATGTACTCCAGGTCTTTGATCAGGTTGTGGACCGAAGCGTTCTCCAAGGATCCGATGCAATCCTTGATCCGGGGCAACAGGTCGTCCTGAGCGCGCAAACTAACTGGACTCATCCGTGTGGCTTTCTCCACAAGGTCCATGCTCTCCAACAACTTCGCCTCGGCCTCCCTCAGAAGGGAGACCCGTCTCTCGATATCATCATCGTTCATCTATCATCCTTTCCTGGCGTGGAATACGTAACGTCCTGGCTCTTGACTGCGGACGCCGCTTTTGAACTCACAGTTACGACATACCCTGGCTATGACCACCGAGCCACCCTCAAGGGTGCTGTTCTCCAACTCCTCCAAGCCGGAGGCGCACACCGGGCAGCAACCCTGCTCCATCCCTCTATCCGAGCGACGGTAGATGATCTCTAATTTTGCCAGACCGGACTCCAATGCCATCCGGCGTAGGCGGTTACCGCTTACTCTGGCATCGCGACCGTCCAACTCGGCCGAGAGTGCTCGGGACAGTGCGGCCTGGGAACGCAGGAGGGGGTTATCTCGGAAGACCTTCCTCAACAGACCCTCCAGTTCCTCATCGCCGAGGATTTCGTAACCCATGTCGGTATGATTGTCGAAGCCGTACAATTAACTTATCCATTAATGGGAAATCGTAATTAGATCATAAGCATATGAAAGACCTTAGTATCTCAAGAATCAACATCCCTGTAAATGGTTCAGATGTCCCCGGTTCAAGAATAAATAACCACCCAGTGCAGAAAAATCATGATTTTTTCCCAACATATGAATGAATCATAAAACAGGTTTAGATTCATTTCAATCGCGGTAGGCCGATGAAAGATGAATCACTGGATAGCGTATGGGATAGTTATTTTATCAAGACCAATAGAATGAATATCCCAACAACATAATCCATAACCATCAAGGTATCGTGTACAACCCGAATCTGTGTAGAAGGCTCTTGATGATAGTGTGGATGTGGTTGGCTCTTATCCTTCCCATCGACAGGTATCTGAGGAAATCCTTAGCAGATCGGTCGTAATCGCCTGCGAGAATGTTTTGGGAAATGTACTCTGCCATGACCTTGGTAACGTATTCAGAGACAGCATCGTACACATCCTGTCCAACTGAATGTTTGAAATCAGGATCCAAGGCCTCAATTACGAAGGGATGCATTTCAACAGACTTTACTTCCCGGGTAATGCGATTTTCACCATCATAATGGTACAAGACCTTTCCATGCCAGGAGAATGCGATGGGATGGTTCAGTGCCACCTTAGCCCATAGATAGGTATCCTCTCCCCTCCATAGGTCAACTCGGAAGCCTCCTGCCTCTAAGAAGATATCCTTCTTCATCCCCATTGCAGAAGTGATTACAGGTAGGTTTCGGGCAGCAGTATGGAAATAACTGGGGATTAAACCCTCCCAAGGTTCTTCATCCATGCCGGTGTATCTCCTGACTCGTTCCTCCTGGTCATAGACATCTATGACTGCAGTCGCGAATATTGCCGCTTCATCATGGTCCCTTTTCAATCTTAGTATGGTCTCCAGATGATCCTCATGCCATTCATCATCAGCATCCAGGAACGCGATTAAGGTGGATTCAGAGACATCAACGCCTTGGTTTCTAGCCTGGGAAACCCCCCTCCCCGACTGTTCTAGCATAATCAAACGTTCATCCTCATATCCCCTTACAATATCTGGACCTCCATCCGAAGAGCCACCATCTACGATAATTACCTCGAAATCTTTTACAGTCTGGGATAGGACGGAATCGATTGCTCTGGAGATCGTACTGCCTTTGTTATAAAGAGGAATTATCACGGAAATTTCTGGCATATCACGGCATCTCCGTTCGAGGAACAGCTTTTCTTCGATTAATAATGTGTTAGCAATTGATTGAGATGATAACCACTTCAACTCTGTACTGGGAAATCAAATCAATCGTGAAAGAATGGTGAATCATTTACGAACTCATCCATGGAAATAATTCTTTACTAGGTATGTAATGCTTGAATCAACACCAATCCAGGACATAATAAAAAAAATGAGGCATGATATGAAAAGAGTCCTGTACATAGCCCCACGCTTCCATACCAATCAATATTACCCGACAAAAAGCCTTTTGGACAATGACATTGAGGTTAAGTTCATTTCAAGGTACAGTCATAAAACCGAGAACCGTGACATTATCGATCCAATCTTGATAGGGGATAATTTTCTTATCAAAATCTTGCAGAAGGCCAGCGGAAGATTGTTTTATCACAGCATCCCTCCTTTCCTGAAATTAATGCGGGAAGTGAAGGCCTTCAATCCTGACATATCCATAATAAGAATGCAAGGGCTGTATCCTTGGTTATGTCTTATCGCCTTGAAGGTCCTAGATGTTGACGTCATATTGTACACTCAGGACCGTATTGTAGGAGAGGTCAGGAGCACCTCATTAGGCAGGCTTTTTGACTATTGTGTCCAACCCATCAAGAACAATTTAGTGGAATGTGAAATCACTCCCATATCTGGAATGAGAGTGAATGAAGACAGCTTTGAGGATGGTGAGGGCAGGTTATGCCATGAATATGTCATGGAAGAGGCAACATCCTCGGATTTTCTTAAAGGACAACTTGGAGCCTCGCCGATCAGGTGTGAGCACATGCCGCTTTCAATTAGAAGGAACAGGAGGGCCTCCTATCCAACATATCACATACCCCTGGTGATCAAATGGATGGGAGAAAATAACAACAAACTAAGCAGACTTCATGAGACCCGGATAATGATGGTATCAGAATTCCAGCCTCGAAAGAGAATCATCGAGACGATATGCATAGTTTCCAACCTCCTCTCCAAAGGCCGATATGTTCACTTAACAATCATCGGTAATGCTGATAAACCGCAAACTAGAGACCATCTCGAGGAAGTGAGGTCCTTGGTTTATGAGAAATCATTGGAGGATCATGTAACGATTATGACCGACATCCCCCATGAGGATGTACTCAAGGAGTATAGGAATAACCATCTATTCCTGCTGACTGCTCTTAGGGAATCTGCTGGTTATTCCGTGCTGGAGGCCATGGCTAATGGGGCGGCCGTAATGATCAGTAGCGATGCTGGACTTCAGGAGTGTATCATCGATGGATACAATGGGTACGTTTTCGAGAAAGATGACCTCCAGGGGCTCGAGGTCTTGCTTACTCGCCTTTGTGATGACGGGGAACTGTTACTTTCTTTGGGAGCGAACAACGAGAGGGTCGTGAAGAACCTGTACTCTCCGAAGGTGTACCATGATTATCTTAGGTATGTTCATGACGAGATTAAGAGAGGATGATCTCAACCACTTATCCATTAACTTAACAAGATATGGAACAGCCGATTAGTATGACACTGACGGTATTGTGTTTTCCAGCCCCAATGAACCATTGTATTCGTAATCAAAATAGGATTGACGAACAGTAATATGCATCCAGATACGAATCTAGGATTATGAGTTCAGACCTCCGATCTACAAAATAATTCGGAGACTTAGGAAAGGTTTAATCAATGTTGGTTAGATTGAAGGTTCTGAGCGGGGGTAGCCGAGCTGGACAAAGGCGCGGGACTTAAGACGAAGGATTTGTAGGAAATCCCGTCCCGTAGGGGTTCGTGGGTTCGAATCCCACCCCCCGCACCATCAACAAAATTTTTTTTATGGTAAAATTTGGTTGAAGGATTAAGGAATACAACTAACCATTATTGAAAAGATCAACTAGAATCTAAACTCAATCGGCATTCTCCACCAGGTCCTGCATATCAGGATGGTCCAAATAACTCCTCTCTTCGGGGCTCAGCTCCGAGAATGGTTTATTGTATATCGCATCCCGCAATTCTTGCCACTCTTTGTGCCTAGCAAGGACATTGCATGGAATCGATTTTATCCCCTGTATTCTGGCAATAGCAAAACGATGCCTTCCGCTAACCAAATATTTTTGACCCCGTCTACCAATCATAACTAGGGGTTCAAGAGCGGAGTAATAGTAATTGTGCCTGGGTTCTGGTGATGCTTTTTCATGTTGATTATCAGTGTTAGAGCGGTATCCTTCCGTTTGATTTTGTAGAACAGATTCTCCAGATAAGCACATCTTATTCTGATGAACGAATCGATATCGGTATAGCCCCAGTGTGCTCCAATTTTATCTATCATCCTGCTTGCTCTTGAAACATAATCAGTTTCTTCCCAAGACTTGCCCTCACAAAACCTTTCTTTAAGGCCCTTGTATGCCGAATGTTTACTTATCGTCTTCTTCTCATTGAAATCGTCCCAATCCCCATCCAAGATCTTTCCCAAGCAATCTTTACTGAAATCATCCTTCACATACACCTTTTCCTGTGGATTTACGGATATCAGCATGTACGGGTCGGCCACAGCATCGTATTTTCTCTTATTCTTACGATATAGACTATTCGTTTTGTAAACAAATATCCTATCATTCAGGGGGGAAAGGAAGAATTTGATGAGCCGCTTTGTAAACTCGAGGATACCATCCTTTCTTAATATATAATAGCCAGTATACAAATAGATTTTAACTCTCATTAATACCTTGAATAGATATATTAGTTTTAATATATTTCATAGACCCAGCTGCGAAGCCCGATACATCCTGTTCGATTTCCAAGTCGCATCCTAACTGATAACTGTATTTTATTCCGATAATTATAAAAATGTATAAATGCCCACCGAGGCTCTCTCCATCAATGGTGTTCCGACTTCTGATAATCATAACAAACTCCAATCCAAATATTAGATACGGGATTGGATTCCAAAACTCATTTTTCGCTTAGTCATGGAAACGATATCCCATATCCCTCGTGCGTTAACTCATCAATACGAAACATGCCTGGATACGATTAATTATTAAGTGCGCGTTTCAAAAACGATGAGGGACATCAAGGTTGCCACAGTCAATTTCCGCCCTGTATTCGGAGACATCGAAGGCAATCTGTCAAAGATGGATGGTTTCTGCGCATCGGCCAAAGAAGAAGGGGCCCACCTGGTTTGTTTTCCAGAGATGTCAACCATCGGATATCGGATACCGGATTCCTTGGAATACGCTGAAACCCCTCGTGGCAACATCGTGGAATCGATCAGGGAGTTGAGCGCGAAGCATGGCATCTGCGTCTCCGCCGGTTATGTCGAATCGTCAGAGGGTGGTAAGTACATCACTCATATGCTTGCCGAGTATGGGGCGATAATCGGCTCTTACAGGAAAACGCATCTGGGGCACCATGAACGTGAGTACTTCACAAAGGGGGAGGCCCTGCCCGTCTTTGAGACCTCTTTCGGTAAGGTGGGCATTAGCATCTGCTGGGAATCCCGTTTCCCTGAAGTGATCGGAGTCCTGGCACTGAACGGTGCTGAGATAGTCCTGATGCCTTACGCCTCCGGCCCGGGCGGTGAACAACGAAGGAGGATATGGAACAGATACCTTCCCGCAAGGGCGGGAGACAATTCCGTTTACATAATCGCATGCAACGCATTGAGGGATGAAGTTTCGGGTGCAGGAGGGGGAGTGATGGTCCTCGGTTGCAAAGGCGATATTCTCAAAGAAGACTACTCGTACGATGAGAAAATCCTAATCACCGACCTTTCAGCTGAAGATTCCTCCAAGGCAAGGACCAGGGGGACAATGGGCGACAACTTCTTCCTGGCGGAGAGGAGGCCGGAACTTTACTCGGATTTGATATCGGATCGTTTCCATAATGGTTATGTTTGAGGGATTTCCAACCATCTGAGGCAAAATCCAAGAAGATTATCATTCCTTTGGTCCAGACTTGTTGGGGGCAGTCGTATCCCCGCTGCAGTCATTGGAGTTTAAGGTTTGGAAGTGCTAATGAAAAACTATCGGTTTCAATGCAGACTCAAATATCACTCGATTTAAGAATCAAGGATATCTCATCCTCCCACTGGGACACCGCCGCATCGATTGAGAAGTCACCTGCCCGCTCGATTGAAAGGAGTGAATAACTTTCCCTGAGTTCATCGTCGCTCAATATCGATTTGATGGCTTCAACCAGGCATTCCTCTGCCGAATCACCCTCAGTCCAAGGGGGGGTCAGTATGCCGAATCTCGCCATCTCCGTATCTTCCGTCACAAGAGTCATATCGCCATCGGGTGCCAGTATCTCCCTTGGACCTGAGGGACAATCGACGCTGACAACCGGAAGTCCACAGGCCATGGCCTCCAACATAGAGTTAGGGAAACCCTCGTGATGAGAAGATAGTACGAAGAGGTCCGAGCGGTAAAGGAAAGCGTAAGGATTCTTCTGGAAACCGAGCAACACGACACGATTCTTCAGACCCATCATCTCTATCACTGATTTCAGTCTCGATTCTTCCGGCCCCTCCCCGAGGATGACCAATCTGGCTCCAGGGAAAGTATCCTGGACCTTTGAGAAAGCCCGGATGAGTAGGTCTTGCCCCTTCGAGGGTGTGAGCCGACCGATGTTGATGATCACCGGGCGGCCTCTCCAAATCTCATCATCGATACCGATGTCACCTTTCTTCAGATCGTCGATCGCTTCCTTATCGACCGGGTTATTGATGACTGATATCCTCTCCGGGTCTGCACCGAAGTTCTCAATGAGGTCGATTCGTATAAGCTCGGAAACCGCGATGGTGCGTTCAGTGAATCTATGCACAAGATTCAATGCCAGCCTGCCCAGCAAACCCTTGTTCTTTCCACTCATATGGTTCCGTACGGAGACTATGCGACGATGACTCCCATTCGTCAAAAAGTTAAGCAGATTCGGAATCTCCAAGAAACTGATCAGTAAATCCACCCTCTCCTCCCTCAAGGCCTTCCTGAGGGATCGGAGCATCTGAATGAGTTGAAGCGGGTTGAAGTCGCGTGAGGTGTTGTCATGATCCAAGGCGTGGTCTGACCATACATCCACCAGCCTCCCTCCATGAGGGTAGGATACCTTTGAGCCGTCAAGTAGCATGATGACAACATCATACTTGGAACTCAATCTCTGGCTGAGATTCGATATGACCCTCTCCGCCCCGCCACCATCCAACGTATGGGTAAGGAAAGCGACTTTTTTCATCTCCACACCTTCTTGATACGATCGATCTGGACGAAGAGGGTGTCGGCGATTCAAATAATGTTTGATAACACAGTCAGCAATGTTTCACTCATCCCCTTCCAGCAGTTCCTCGGTATCAAGGAACATGCCCTCCAGCCTGTCGCGGGTCTGTTCATCGGGGGACCACATCCCTCGGTCAATGGCCTCCAGTAACTTGCCGGACATGTGCCTTAGGGCGTGTGGATTGTTGTCCTGTATCCATTCGCGGTTCTGTTCATCGAACAGATAACCCTCTGCCATGGACTGGTACATCCAAGGGTCTATGATGTTAGCCGTTGCGTCCCAGGCAAAGGTGTAGTCTATGGCGGCCGATAGTTCCTGCGCCCCTCGGTAGCCGTGTCTCTTCAGGCCCTCGATCCATTTAGGATTCAGCAGTCGGCTGCGGAATATGAATCTCCCCTCCTCGGCCGCAGTGCGAAGCCGGGGGTCCTCGGGGTTGGAACTGTCCCCCACAAAGGATTCAGGCGCATCTCCCTTCAAAGACCGCACAGCTGCGATCATCCCGCCATGATAGATGTAATCATCATCATTGTCTAACATGTCCAATTCACGGGAGCTATGATTCTTCACTGTAACATCCACGTTCGATAGGCGGTGCCTCAGGGAGTCCTTGGCCTCCGCCCCGTTACGGCCGCCACCATAGGCATAACCCCCCCAGGAGATGAAAGCATCCGCCAGGTCATCCACCTTCTCCCAGGAGGATGATTCTATCAACTCACTGACTCCCCCTCCGTATGTTCCGGGAGGGCAGCCGAAAACCCTTATCAAGGCCTTGTTACGCGACTCCCTCTCGCCAAGTCCTTCCTGCAGGGACCTTATCAGATCCTCCTGGAGGTGCTTGCAGAGGTAGTTCTTCTCCGGCGACTCATCCAGGTTGGCGATGGTCTCCACACCTTGGTCGATAAGGTCCATGAGATTCGGGAACGCATCCCGGAACAGGCCGCTTACCCTCAGAGTGACATCGATCCTCGGTCTTCCCAGCTCCTCAAGAGGTATGACCTCCAAGTCAATCACCCTGCCTCCATCCTCGGCCCAGACTGGTTTAAGACCCATCAGCCAGAGTATGTAGGCGATATCATCCCCTCCCGTCTTCATGGTGTCGGTGGCGAAAACCACCATGCCGATGGATTCTGGGTAGGCTCCATTCTGTTCGATGTGCCTGGTTATCATTTGCTGTGCCATACTCCTTCCAACTTCCCAGGCAGCAGGGGTCGGAATGATTCGAGGGTCCATGGAATAGAAATTCCTGCCACTGGGTAGAAGATGAGCGCATCCGCGGGAAGGAACACCACTCGGCCCCGGGGGGACGTATCCTCCACTGAGAGCATCCAGCAAGCCCTCCACCTCAAAGGTCGCCAATCTTATACTGGGGGCGAGGAATCCACAGATATAATCAACCGTACTGATGACGTGCTCGTCGTCCAGGTCCCTGGCCTTCAGCAGACTGCGAGCCGCATCCATATCATAATCGATGCCCCTCAGCTCTCTGACGACATCCATGCATTCATCATCAACGATATCGACCAGTTCTCCATTGAGCTTCCCGCTGCTGTCCATCGACGAAGGCCGGGCCATTGCTTCTTTCAGGTCGATCCCCCTGGCCGAGGCCAAAGAGACCCTCAATGATGGGACTGGACCGTTCGCCAGCCGGGTAAGGGCGTAGACCATCTCATCAATCCTATCCCCGTCTGGTGGACTTCCAAACACATGCAGTCCGTCCTTGATCAATGAGTCCTTGACCTCACTGATGTAATCGTAAAGCCTTTGAAGGTATGGCCTGAGGGTCTCCTCATCGATGTCCTCATCAAGCCCCAGGTCATAGAGTAGTCCACTGGATCTGACAGCCCCGTGGATCCTGGTAAGGACTTGCCCCCCCTTCTGAGAGGATCCGCCTTGGACGGCATGGAAATAGGACTGCAGGTCATGGTCCAATGTCTCAAGTTCCTCATACCCTCCCGCTCTGGCCAGCGCAGGGGGGAGATGGTCTACTATCACCGCCCTGCTGCGCCGTTTTGCCTGCATGCCCTCTCCAGGATTGCTCATCAGATATGGGTAGACATTCACCATATCATCCAATACCAGGTCGGGATAGCATTCGCCGCTCAGTGCCAGGGATTTGCCAGGAAGCCACTCCAGTGTACCATGGGTGCCCATATGGATGATGGCATCTGCCTTGAACACATACTTCAGCCACCGATAGTAGG
This sequence comes from Candidatus Methanomethylophilaceae archaeon, assembly GCA_007117455.1. GTDB lineage: Archaea > Thermoplasmatota > Thermoplasmata > Methanomassiliicoccales > Methanomethylophilaceae > PWHV01. The sequence continues at coordinate 24,261 of SKGM01000009.1, read as the reverse complement.
CCAGATAATGATGCGGTATCACCAGGTCCTCATTGTGATAATCATCCTGAGAACTCTCCAGCATGCCTCGGGTAGGCTGTATGGCCAGGAACACATTCCCATTCTGGATGCCCGGAATGACGATGTTACCGTCGATCTCGAATAGATTACCAGGGGGCTCTCCCCAATCCCTGACCATCTCCTCCCTGCAGGCTTCAGGCACAGCATCGAACCAGGAGTCGTAGATGGTCTTGGAGACCGTTCCCGCAGCCCGTTCCCGCATCTCCCTTGCGGATAACCAATCCTCATCGTTCGCCAGGCCGCTCAGCATACGTGATATCAGCTTGTTCCCGTCCTCCGGGACCTCCTCAACAGTGTAACCAGCAGTCTTCATGCCACTGAGTATGTTGACGACGCTCTGAGGGGTGTCCAGCCCATATGCCCCCCCAAGACTGTCCCGACGGGGAGGGTTCTGGTAGAGGATCACCGCCACCCGCCTGTCCTCCACAGGTATCCGATTCAGAACCGCCCATCCCTTGGCGACCCTGGCCATGGCCTCCACCCTCTCCTCTATGGGCCTCAGGTCCTTCCCCTTGACCGGATCGAACTCCATAGCCCCTATCGGAGATGCGATTATCTGACCGTCATACTCAGGCCAGATAACGTTGCCCGACATCTCGAAAGCGCCTATTCCCTGTTTGTTCCCCTTCCACTCATCCTGAGATGAATAGGTGAACCCGGCCTGGATGACAGGAACGTCCAGACCGATGAAGAAATTGTCACCTTCCGGAACTGTACCATCGCCAGGGTCGGAGAGTCTCAACTGAGAGAATCCCATGGTCATGACCAGGACATCCACCAGAGATCCATTCTCCGATTGCAGGTAGGTCTCCACCGTACCCCTCGCCCCTATCGAGCCGGATACCGGGTCCGGTGATGCGGTGTAGAAGACTGGTATGACATTCAGCCCTTGCGACTCCAATGCCCTGATCATGGAATCCACCGCGTCCAGACTACCACTGAGCCAATTCCCCTGGTAGAACATAAGGCCGGCGGTGGGGCGATCAGGGTCAAGGTTTGTGATGTAATCCTCCCTGCTTATGTCCAAAGGATGGTCCGGATGGTATATTCCCTCAGTACGAGGGCGGAGTGGTTCAGGAGGTTCGACATCCCATCCGGACAGATTATTACCCGCCCATAGCAGAAGACCTTCCTCGTTGACCTGACCGCCTAGTTTGACGTATGCGACGAGGCGTCTGAAATCCTCGTCAGGGAACGGGAAGCGGTCACGGTGGTCACCCATCTCCTCCGGTACCTCACTCTGAAGGAAAACCGGTACCGCAGCGGGTATGGATTCCAGGAGCCGTTCGAACTTCTTGAAATACGGTATGCCTCCATGCAGACGGAGAACGACCAGGTCTGCGGAGGCTACCGCATCGCATGCGGAACGGAATCCTCGCTCATCACCGTCCATCTGTTCTGAGGCAAACTCTTGCAAAATGAGGGGAAAACCGTTTTCCACGACGACATTTGCAGCTTTGGTGAGGGCATCGCCGCCGGAGCCTCCGGAGCAGATGTTGACTAATCTAAGATCCTGCGACTGACTGACTTGTGACAATCATACACCTCCTGACTCTCAACCATGCACCGCCATGCGTATGGAGTGGGCCAGGCGGTCCGCGTTCAGATCCTCCAGGCGGAAATAGGTGGCCCCCAGGGCCCGAGACAGACGTTGTGCCCGGTCTATTCGGGGATACCCAGCACCAGTATCGACAACCACGAATCTCATCGGAAGTCCGGAGACCTTGTCGGCGATGGCCATTGCGTCCGAGAACGCATCCCCCTCTCCAAGGGGAACGTTGGCCTTGCCATCGGACACGATCACCATCACCAGGTCATCGTCGGCATTCAAACGGTCGGAGCTAAGGAGCGAGGCGGCTTTGGAGAGCCCCAGGGCCAGAGGGGTCCTTCCGCCCGTGGGCATCTCCCTGAGCCTATTGTAAGCAAGGTCCACGCTCTTGGTCGGAGGTAGCAGAAGCTCGGCACTGTCGCGACGGAAAGCCATAAGGCCGACCGCATCACGCTTCTGATAGGCATCCTTCAACAATGACAGTATGGCTCCTTTAACAGCCACCATCCTCCTCCTCGCACCCATGGAACCGCTGGCATCGACCAGGAAGAGGAGTGTGGTCCCGTTCCTGCTGACCCTGACCTTCTCCCGGAAGTCAGACTTCTCCAGCACTATCGCCATGTCATCCCGTCTCCTCTGCACCTGATAAGGTGCAGCGGCCCGAAGTGTCGGCACCAGGGCGATATCCGTAACCTCTCCCTTGGGAAGGCGGAATGATTTACAACGTCCAGGATGTTTGGACTCCCCAGTGCTTCCTCTTTTACCCTTTCTCTTACCAAGGTCCATCCTGCGGTCTACGTTCTTAAGGTAGTCTATGACCACGAACGGATCCCCTATGGAGAACACATCCTCGTTCCCCGCCCCGCTATCATTGTTCGGGCTAGGAGGTTCCCATTCCATCTGATTATCATCCTGCTCAGTGGGTTCCCTCTCCTCGCGGGGCTCCTGACTCTTGGGACTCCCCTCATCCTCCTCCGGGTCCCGGCGGCGATGGTTAAGACACATGGCGGCGGCCTCATGAAGGTCATCGAAGCAGACCTGGTCCCTCTTGTCCAATGCCGCTAAGGCCTTGGCGGTCCTGATCATCGCCAGATCCCCTCTGTGCCCTTGGACTCCCAGCTCCATCGTCAATCTCGAAACGGCATCGTAGAATCCCTCCGGCACGAGGATGTATGGGAGCCTCTCACGTGCATCCTTGACATCCTCCATGACCTCCAACATCTGTCTTTCATGGGTCAAGGCCAGCTCTTGAGGTCTGGAATCATGTAGGAGCCTCCTCCTCAGGACCTCCAACCGCGATTCGCGATCCACCATCTGTTCCATGCTGACACAGATGTCGAAACGGTCAAGTAGATGCGGCGACAACGCGCCCTCCGCTGGATCCATCGTCCCCACCAGGGCGAACCGGCAACCATGTCTTCCCGAAACCCCTTCCCTCTCGACCCTGTTCTCGCCTTCCTCCATCACATCCAGTACGCGCTGTATGATACGGTCATCGAAGAGATTTATCTCATCCATGTACAGGAGCCCACCATCAACGTCCTTCAGTATCCCCGCTTGATACCGCTTCTCACCATGTTTGATGGCGTGGTCCACATCGATCCCACCGATGAGACGGTCCTCGCTAACATTCAGAGGCAGGTTGTGTATCTGCATGGACGGTACGACAGACCTCAAGGACCTGACCACCGTGGACTTCGCGGTACCGGCATTACCAGTGATGAGAACGCCGCGAAGGTCATCAGACACCGCAGCGCATAATAGGGCCTTCTTAACCCTGTCCTGTCCGACGACAGCTGGGAAAGGATATATGCCCCTTAGGAGCTGAATCGTTCCTGTAACCATTGGTCCAACTCCCTTATATCCAGTTTCGATTCCTCGAACGGTTGTCGGCGCATTCGATGGGGTAACGCCATACGGGCGACCTTCAGTACGTCCTTCGTACCCGCCACATCCCTCCCCTCCAATGCGGCCCAGGCCATTGCGGCCTTGACAAGTGTGAGGTCGGCACGGTGCCCGTCGACTCCCAGATGTAGCGATATCTCCACCGCCGCCTCCAAAATCTCGGAATTGACTTCCGACTCGGCCATCCTCTGTCTCGCTTGTATCAGACAGGCCCTCATATCTTCCTGTTGCTCTTGGAAACTCTCCAGGAACCCATCAGGGCTGCCCTCGAAATCGATCCTCCTCTTTATGACCTCGACCCTGTTGACGGCATCCCTCTCCCCATGCACGTCCACCACCAGACCGAAGCGGTCCAGGAGCTGAGGTCGCAAGTCCCCCTCTTCGGGGTTCATGGTCCCGATCAGTATGAAATTGGCGGGGTGGGAGAATGAGACCCCTTCCCGCTCGACGAAATTGACGCCCATGGCGGCGGCATCGAGCAGAAGGTCCACCAGATGGTCGTCCAATAGGTTGACCTCATCGACGTAGAGGATGTTGCCATTGGCCTCGGCCAATATGCCGGGTTCGAACTTCTTCATACCTGTGCTTATGGCGTGGCTGATGTCCAGGGTTCCCGCCACACGGTCCTCTGTGGCGCACAATGGAAGCTCTACCACTTTCATGGGAACCGTCTCCTTCTCCAGGACGGCGCCATCGGTCAGGGACTGTTGACAACTGGAGCATAGGCGGTCATGGTCGTCCCAGGCGCAGTGGAAAGGGCATCCCTTGACCACATCTCGGGCAGGTAGGAGCTCCGCCAAAGCCCGCACTGCAGTGGACTTGGCGGTACCCTTCTCCCCTCTGATGAGCACCCCGCCTATGGCTGGGTTCACCACATTGAGGAGGAGGACCTCCTTCATATCCTCCTGGCCAACTATGGCTGTGAAGGGGTATACCGGCCTTCTCGACATCAAGCGGACCCCCAGGGGTAACAAGGTCGATGCCGATACGAATCCTCCTCACAAGTCTCCAATCCTACCATCATCGAAACGAAAATCACTGGTGGAGGATTAATAAACCTATGGCATTAATTTTAATAATCTGACAATTATATTATTTAATTACAAAGGATTTGGTCATTATGCCCACTTCTCATGGGAATGTATAACAATTGACAAAAAAGAACAGATAGCTATATCTATTATGAAGAGTACACAAATTGATTTTTTTCTCACATATTACCAATAATATGGTAATAAATCCTTGTTTTTTGATATGTATATAAATGAATTAACAAGAATAACTGTCATGAGGGTCCATTATAATGGATTAATCATCCATCCAATAGAATATGATGCCTATGTATTGGTACTCGTCTCAATGATGTCAATTCCAACACCCGTTGCAGTATCCTGGGTTGGTTATTAATAGGGGAGGCATTCTTCATTTGGAACGGTATTGCATATGTCGTTCATCAGCCGATTATTGGACATCTTCAAGAAGAAGCAGAACAACGAATCGACAGAACTCGTCCGAAAGGATCAGGAGCCTCAGGCTGTGGATAACGTGGAGGAAGCCGCGATACCCCGGCCGCCCAAGGTAGACGAGCAACCGACCATGGAGGATCCACATATACCAGATCCGCCGATGATAGATGACGTTGAGGCTGCTACCGCGCCCTCCGAGGTGGAGGACGACAAATGGACCGAGACCCGCAGACTGCTTTCCATGTTGAACCCTGAGGAGTATCAGGAGGTCATCGAGGACAATCGGGAATCCTGTGTTTGTAAGAACTGTCCGTCGTATGTCGCTTGTGAAAGTGGCGGGGAGGGTCTGTTCTGCTGCGAGGGTGAGAGCCCTTGCATAACCGAAGCACCGGAATGCTTGTGCGGAGGTTGCCCTGTACGGGACCTGATGGGCCTCAAACATTCCCATTACTGCATCATGGGGGATGAGTCAGGGCAGCGGGGGTTCTGATCCAGAGTAGATGAAATAAATGGAGGATAGGGATGTCCGGTTTCACTGTTGATGTGGATAGGGCGGTGCTGGTGGTGATCGACCTCCAAGATAGGTTGATGGCCGCCATGCCCCTCAGACAAGAGGTCATCGCAGCCGCTCTTCGACTGATAAAAGGGTGCTCCGTCCTGGGCGTCCCAATCCTGGTCACCGAGCAATACCCTCGGGGCCTTGGACCCACGGTGGAGGATCTTATCCCCCATCTCCCAAAGGGGGTGGAGAAGTTGGATTTCGACTGCTGCGGTGAGAGATCCTTCCTGGATTCCTTGAAGGCCACCGGCAGGGATCAGGTGCTGGTATGCGGCGCGGAGGCCCATGTCTGCGTCCTTCAGACCTGCCTGAGCTTATTGGATAAAGGATACGATGTCCATCTGGTCGCCGATGCGATATGCTCCCGTAAGGACTCCGATAAGGATATCGCAATGGCCACTGCCCGCCAGGCGGGGGTTGTGGTCAGCAGCGTTGAGACCGCCCTGTTCCAGATGTTGAAGAGGGCAGGTAGCGCGGATTTCAAGGAGATTTCCGCGATAGTGCGCTGAGGACCACAAATATTTTACTGGTCAACCGTGGTCAATTGTTCCTGACCTTGGTCTGCAGGCGGTGTTAGGGATGGAGAAGTGGTCATCTAAGCGGGCGTTCATACTGGCAACGATAGGCTCCGCGGTGGGCATCGCCAACATCTGGAGGTTCTCAGCGATCGCAGGGGATTATGGCGGTGGAGCATTCATGCTCCCGTTCGCGCTTGCGGTCATATTCCTGGCTATCCCCCTGATGATGCTGGAGATGGCAGTGGGGAGGCATCTGGAGAGTGATGTTCTATCCGCCTTCCGGGAGTTGAAGGATTGTTTCCTGCCCATCGGTGCAGCCATCGCCGTGGTCCTGATAGTACTCACTGGAGTCTACCTGGTCATCACCGGATGGACCTTGGCATTCTTGACCATATCGGTGACTCCGATCGAAGCCGACTTCTCCGACTTCTCATCCTCATGGTGGCCGATACTGTTCTTCCTCATTTCCCTTGTACTGACGATGTTGATAGTCGCTAAAGGGATAAGGGAGGGCATCGAGAGGGTTGTGACCCGCCTTGTCCCTCTTCAGTTCCTGATACTCGGCATCCTGGTGGTTTACTCGATTACCACCGATGGCTTCGTGGACAGCCTCCGTTATCTTTTCACACCCGATTTTGAGATGATGACCAGGGCCGACGTGTGGGTGGCGGCTTTCGGTCAAGCGTTCTTCTCTTTGGCCGTGGGGTATGGTCTCATACTGACCTATGCCAGCTACATGGGCCATGACATCAGCATCCCTCAGTCTGTGGGCATCATAACCATCGCCGATGTGGGTGCCGCCATTCTATCTGGAACGGTGATATTCTCTGTGGTCTTCGCTCAAGACCTGGATCCTGCTATGGGCGCGGAACTGGCGTTCACCACCCTCCCCTTGGCATTCGAAGCGATATCCATAGGTTGGTTGCTGGCGATCTTGTTCTTCGGCCTTCTTTTCGCCGCCGCATTGACCTCGGCGGTTTCCATGATGGAGGTCCCGGTGGCAGCGATAATCAACAACACCTCTTTGACGAGGCCGAAAGCCGCCTACATGGTTTCCGCGGCCCTGTTGGTGATCGGTGGTTTGGCGACATTGAGTTACAGCGCTGCGGACCTGCGCATCGGTGGCGAAAGGGTACTGGATGTGATCGATTACACATTCGGTACACTCGGGATACCCATCGCCGCCTTGTTGACCGCACTGATATTCGCATGGTACATAGAGGATAGCCAGTTGATCGTTGAGGTGGACCCGTTCTGGGGCAAGCTGATACTGCCTTTGGTGAAATACCTGGTACCGCCGGTCCTCTTGGTCGTGATAATCTTCCAGTTCATCTGAGGGGCGGTTTAGGAATTTTTTTATATCCTCAATAGCAATATCAACCCCGTTAAGCTTATGAAGCGTCGGTTCACATCAAAAGAGATGGAGGCCTTGGTGGAAGCAGCCTACGCCCTATCTGTACACCAGGATTTCGAATCCTGTGCCAGGGAGATTTTCGACCGCTGCAAGGAGGTCACAGGTGCTACGGCGGGATACGTGGCATTGTTAAATGAGGATGGAAGTGAGAATGAGGTCCTTTTCCTGGACGCCGGTGGTGATGAATGTGACGTCGACTCCTACCTCCCCATGCCCATACGCGGATTCAGGTCCGAGGTCTATCGTGACATGATATCATCTTATGTCAACGGTTTCATGGACAGGGATGACTATGTCAGATACATGCCATCCGGCCATGTCAGGTTGGAGAATGTGCTTTTCGCACCCTTATTGATAGAAGATAAGGCAGTGGGCCTTCTGGGATTGTCCAACAAAGAGGGTGGTTTCAACAAACATGACTTAGACCTCGCCACAAGATTCGCGGAACTGGCGGCCATATCATTGAAGAACAGTCAGGCCTTGGGCGGTTTGGAGGATGCCAAGCGTACCCTCGAACAGATAGCCAAGGGGGCGTTCGACGCCATAATGCTGATCGATGAACAAGGCCGCGTGGTTTTCGTCAATGATGTAGGTAAGGCCCTCTTGGATGACCCGAATCCGATAGGAACTACTCTGTATGATATGCTGGGGATCGCCCAGGAGCAACTTCAGACGGGCATCAGCACGATAAGCATAACCGAACCCAATGGCAAAAAGCGACATCTTGAGACCTCGGTTGCAGAGAACAACGGCCTGGCAAGGAGGCCGGTGGTCATCAGGGACGTCACTGATGCGGTCGAGCAACGGAAAAGTCTTGAGATCGCCAATCGGAAATTGGACATCATGGGAAGGGCCACCAGGCATGACGTGATGAATCATCTGATGGTTCTGGAGGGATACGCCAATCTTTTCTTCGATGAGAACGTCCCCATGAAACCGGAGCACGGTGAGGTCATGAAGGAGTCCCTAACCAAAATGCGGGCTCTTTTCGATATGCAGAGGAACTTCGAGATGCTGGGAACGCTGCAACCCTCCTGGAGGAACCTGGAAACGATTATCGAAGCCTCCAAGCGGAACCTCATCCAGGATGACGTTCAGATAAGCGTGGATGTCCCGGGTTACGAGATTCTCTCAGATGAGTTGATCGAGAAGGCATTCTACAACCTGATCGGCAACTCCATCGCCCATGCCGAGGGCATGACCGCCCTTGAGATTTCCGCAACAGTGGAAGATGGAAACCTCATCCTGGTTTTCGAGGATGACGGGCATGGCATTGATATCGATGAGAAGGAGGAAATATTCAGATTGGGACGGGGCCGCGGTAGCGGTCAAGGGCTGTTCCTTGTACGTGAGATCCTGACCGCGAACGGCATGACCATAACTGAGAAGGGTGAACCTGGTAAGGGTGCAAGGTTCATCATCGAGGTGCCGAGTCAGTCCTGGCGCTGACGGCCGATAAAATCCCTGAGCCCCTCCACGTAGTCCTCGGGCCTGAGTATGTGACCTGCGCCCGGCACACGGACCATCTCCGAGGCTTCGATGCATTCCGCCATCTCCTCACCGAAACGGATGGGCACCATGATGTCGTCCTCTCCGTGGATGACAAGGGTCGGCACGCTGATGCTCCCGATCCGGCCGTTGATGTCATAAGCGTCCAGGGCCGCCTTCTGAAGGGCCATGCCCTCGATGTCATAGACCTGACGCCCGTTGCCGTTAACCTTTCCCTCCCTCTCCTGATAATACGCCTCGGACATGCACAGGGCGTTCATGAGGGACATCACGGCATCTCCGCCCAGCTTCCTGCCGGCGTCGATTATCCGGCCGATGGCGAAGCTGGAACGGGAGGGGCGGCGCATGTAGGTGGACGCGAGGCAGAGGGTCCTCACCCTGTGCGGATGGCGGAGGGCGAACTCCTGGGCGATGTTGCCGCCCATGGACCATCCCAATACATGGGATGATCGGACGTCGAGATGGTCCAGCAAGAGGGCGACATCGTCCGCCATATCGGACACACTGAAACCACCCGCAGGGTATTGGGTGGATCCAGAGCCGCGGTTGTCGAAGACGATCACCTTGAAGTCAACCTCCAAGGCGCGCACCGCCGATCTCCAGAACAGCATATCGCCTCCCAGGCCGGTTATGAGCACCAAGGGCTCGCCATCCCCGCTGACCTTATAATGGATCCTCAGGTCACCCTCACCGGTCACCATGGTGCCTTCCCGCATGCCCCTCCCATCTGCTCGCAGTACATAAGCCTGGTGTCAGGCGTCCGGCCACAACTCCGCCGCCATCTCCCTGAGGCGGTACTTCTGGATCTTCCCCGAGGCGGTCATCGGATATTCCTCCACGAAGGCGACATATTTCGGTATCTTGTAGAATGCGATCTTCCCGCGGCAGAAGCCGGTGATGTCCTCCGGCTTCAGGTCGGCCCCTTGGCGGGGGATGATGAATGCCCCCGGCTGCTCACCGTATTTCTGGCTGGGGACGCCGATTACCTGTACGTCTTGAACACCTTCCATGCGATACAGGAAGTCCTCGACCTCCTTGGGGTAGATGTTCTCCCCGCCGCGTATTATCATGTCCTTGAGTCGACCGGTGACGCTGAAGTAACCATCCTCGTCCATCATGCCGATGTCGCCGGAATGCAACCAGCCATCCTTGTCGATGGTATTCTCCGTTGCCTCGGGCATCTTGTAGTAACCCTTCATCACGTTGTATCCGCGACAGCAGAGCTCACCGGCCTCACCAGGACCCAACTGCTCGCCGGTCTCCGGATTGAAGACGGCGACCTCCACTCCGGGCATGGCCTTGCCAACTGTGGTGCACTTCCTCACCAGCGATGGTTCGTCGTAACGAATCTGGGTCATACCCGGTGAAGACTCTGTCAGACCGTATACGATGGTGACCTCCGACATATTCATCTTCTCCACGCAGTCCTCCATGGTCTTCACGGGGCAGGGTGATCCGGCCATGATCCCCGTACGCAGGCTGCTGAAGTCGAACTTCTCGAACATCGGATGGTCCATCACGGCGATGAACATCGTCGGCACGCCGTAGAGCGCGGTGCAGCCCTCCTTCTCTATGGACATCATCACGGTCAGAGGATCATACTTCTCCAGTATCACCATCGCTGCGCCATGGTTCACACAGGCCAGTACTCCCAGCACGCATCCGAAGCAGTGGAACAGGGGAACGGGGATGCATACCCGGTCGTCAGGCCCGAAATTCTGATTGTACCCTATCCAATAGCCGTTGTTGCCGATGTTGTGATGGGTGAGCTGCACACCCTTGGGGAACCCTGTGGTGCCAGAGGTGTACTGCATGTTCACGACATCATGGCAGTCGAGTGACGCCTGGCGGTCCTGGTAATCGGCATCGGTGGTCTGTGAGGCCATGGCCATGACCTCTGGCATGGAGTACATGCCCCGATGCTTCTCTGGGCCCATGAACACCACCCTCTTTAGATGGGGATAGGTCTCTGATGACAACCTGTCACGGGGCTGCTCCCGGAGCTCGGGTATCAGCTCGTAGAGTATCGATACGTAATCACTGTCACGGAACCCGTCGATGATGAATATGTTCTCACAGTCGGATTGTTTCAGGATGTAGTCTATCTCCGCCGACTTGTAGTTGATGTTTATGGTCAGGAGGACGGCACCGATGCGGGCGGTGGCGAATTGGAGGGTCGCCCAATGTGGCACATTGGTGGCCCAGACCGCGACCTTCTCACCTTTCTTGACGCCGAGGGCCATCAGCCCCTTGGCCACCCGGTCTACGGTGTCGGAGAACTCCTTCCAGGTCTGACGGTACCCACGGTCGACATAGACTATGGCATCGCCTTCCGGATTCGCATCTACCGTACGGTCCAGCAACTGGCCCAAGGTCAGGTCCTCGGTTATGGATTCCCGTTTCATGATCCTCACCTAGAACGGCATGTATATGGTGGCGAATATCTCCGCCTTCCCGTTCTTGGCCCCTAGGTGGTGGGGGACCAGCGAGTTGTAGTACATGGTGTCGCCGGCCTTCAGATGGTGGGTCTCATTACCGTAAATCAATTCCACCTCCCCTGAATTCACGATGATGAACTCCTCGCCCTCATGGGAGGACAGCGACTTCTCATCACTGGGCTCCACCACTATGAAGAAAGGCTCCATATGGCGGTCACTCTTACCCATCCCCAGGGGGAAGTAGCGATAATGACCGGAGACCTGACATTTATGGCTCGAACCGTTCTCGGTCCTCTCGTCGCCCGGTACGATCAACGGGTCCTCCACCTCCTGGTCGTCCATGAAGGTCCCCAGGCGTTGACCCAAGGCCCTTGAAAGTCTCACCATCACATTGATGGCGGGGCAGACCTCATCAGCCTCGATGGATTGGAGGAGCTCCAGGTCTATGCCGGCGTTCTTAGACAGTTCCTCCTTAGAGAGCTTCAAGCGCTCACGGTAGTTCTCGATCCTCTGTCCGAGTGTGTCCTTGTTTCCCATTTTCCGTTCCCCCTGTTCGCCGGCATGGGCCGACGCATGGTGTTTATGGGAAGGTGTTTGAGTTCAGGAGAGCTCCTTGCGGGCGTACTCCTTGGCCGCCTCGAAGACCGCCATGTTGCTATCGATGAGCTTGGGTTTGGCGGAGAAGCTCCTCCTCAGTGCCTCGGCGATCTCCGCCTCCGGCATATCCAGAAGTCCGAGCTCCACCATGCATCCCAGAAGAGCGGTGTTCGCCGCCTTGGCCACACCGTTCTCGCTGGCGATCCTGGCCGCCGGGAAGGGGTGGACGTTTACCCCCTCCGGAACCTCCACGTTCAAAGGCACCGAGGACTCGTATATCAGCACCGCGCCTTGACGAAGGGTGGGCAGGAAACGCTCCAATGAAGGCTGGTTCATTGCGACCAGTACATCCGGATGGTCGATGGTCGGTGAACCTATCTCCCGTCCGCTGACCACGACTGAGCAGGAGGCCGAGCCACCACGTTGCTCCGGCCCGTAGCTAGGGAACCAGGAGACATGTCTCCCCATCTCGCTCGCCGCATCGGCTATCACCAGTCCCAGGCTGAGTATGCCCTGGCCTCCGAATCCGGAGAACTTGTACCTTCTCTCCCGTAGCTCGGGCATATCGGCAATGACATCACCGGCGTAGTCGGCATCGACGATCTCCTCCACGGTCTTGGGTGCGACCTCCATGCAACAGGCCGTCTCCGCATCGGAACGGTCCCTGAAAACACCCAGTGGGAAATACCCCTCCATCTCCTTGGTGACGAATTCGGCCGCCCCCACCGAGTCGGCCCGCATGTTGGTCGGGCAGGGGGAGAGAATCTCCACGAAAGCGTAACCCTTGCCCTCCTTCTGGATCTCCAACGCCTTGCGGATGGCCTTACGGGCCTGCTTGATGCGTTTGCTGTCCGCCACCGACACCCTCTCGATGTACACGGGGCGGTCCAGCTGATTGAAGACCTCGCAAACCTTCAGTGGCTCGCCGGTGTTGACCACATCCCTGCCGTAAGGTGAGGTCGTGGTCTTCTGTCCCGGCAACGTCGTCGGAGCCAGCTGACCTCCGGTCATAGCATAGAGGGCGTTGTTGACGAAGAAATGGGCGAAACCGTCACCGCGGTTTGCGGCCTGGAACGCATTGTTGAACCCGATCGCGCCCAGGTCCCCATCTCCCTGATAGGCTATGACGACCTTGTCCGGTATCGCCCTGACCAGCCCGCTGGCGACCGCCGCCGCCCTGCCGTGGGGTCCGGCGACATGGCCGCAATCCAGGTAGTAGTAGCAGAAGGCCGCGCAACCGACCGGGCTGACGAATACGGTATCATCCTGGATCCCCAGGTCCACCATCGCCTCGGCAATAAGCTTCTGGATTATCCCGTGCCCGCATCCCGCGCAATAATGGGTGGTCCTTCTACGACCGCCCTTCCTCTCGAATTCATCGTAGAAACCCTTGGAACGTATGATCATGGGGATCCCTCCAGCATATCCCGGGCTTTGGAGAGGACCTCTTCAACGCTTATCAGGTTCCCCCCCATGCGGTTAGCCAGCCCAATGACCGCATCACAGTCCCGAAGGTGGAGGCGGACATCATCACGGTACTGCCCGTTGCTCAGTTCCACGACCAGTACATCCTTCCCTCCCATGGCGGAGTTCATCTCCTCCTCCGGGAACGGATAGAGGCTGATGGGACGAAACAGCCCTACCTTGAACCCCTCATCCCTCAGCATGTCCACCGCTGAGCGGCAGATCCTCGAGCAGCTACCGTATGCGGTGAGGACCAGGTCCGCATCGTCGCAGAGATAGTTCTCAGCCATGGTCTCACAGCGCATACTCTCGTATTTCTCCTGGAGCATCCAGTTGTGCCTCTCCTGAAGGTCGGGCTCCAGGTATATGGAGCACACCAGGTTCTTCCTGGTCACGGCGTCACCACGTACTGACCATGAACTGAAATCCTGTTTCTCCAACATTCCGTCGGGTATGGTCAGGGACTCCATCATCTGACCGAGGACGGCGTCTGCCAGTAGTAGCGCTGGATTTCGGTACTTCATCGAGAGCTCGAAGCATTTGATCGTAAGGTCGCACATCTCCTGCACCGAGTTCGGTGCGAGTACTATGGTGCGGTAGTTGCCATGCCCTCCCCCTTTGACCGCCTGGTTGTAATCTCCCTGTTCAGGACCTATGTTGCCCAGTCCAGGGCCGGTCCTCATTATATCCACTACCACCGCTGGTAGCTGGGCGCCCGCCAGATACGACATGCCTTCCTGCATCAGACTCATACCGGGACCGGATGAGGCACTCATGGACAACTTCCCAGCCGCGGCCGCTCCGTACATCATGTTGATGGCCGCCGTCTCGCACTCCGCCTGTAGGAACTCCTTCCCCAAGGGCGGGAAGTGCATCGCCGCCGCATGGGCTATCTCGCTGGCAGGCGTGATCGGATATCCGAAGTATGCGTCGCAACCAGCATAGATCGCTCCGATGGTCACCGCCTCATTTCCTTTGATGAACTTCCTCAATTCACTCCCCCTCCTTGTGGACCTCGATGGCGAAAGGCTCTGGACAGTTGTAGAAGCAGATGGCGCATCCAACGCACCCCTCGCCGGCATACTCCGCTATGCGGTATCCCATGCCGTTGACGGTGTCGGAGATGTGCAGGACCTTCTTGGGGCAGGCATGCACACACCTGCCGCATCCCTTGCACTCCTCCACCAGAATGACGGGTCGTGGCAATCCTGGGCTGGCTGTTGTCATATTCTCGGCGGTACAGATTCCTGGATACTTATAATAAACGATGATGGTTGAGTACAGATTTTATATCGGTATGGTAATCGATAATGAAGTGGTGATAGGGATGGGTAAGTGTGATTGTGACTTTGAAGATATGAGCCTCCCGGAGTCCGTCGGGGAATCCCTGCGGCGGAGGGGGGGCATCGAAGGCCTGGTCAGCGACCTTCCCGACCAAGATAGCATAAAAAGGGAGGTCAACCTCCATAAGGCTTTATCAGACCCAAACCGGTTGAAGCTCCTGCACATGCTGGCGATCAGCGAATGCTGCCCCTGCGTGCTCAAGAGGGCCTTGGGCCTGGCGGACTCCAAACTATCATACCATCTTTCCAAACTGGAGTCGCAGGGCTTGGTGGAGTTCTATCGTGAGCAGAACTGGAGGATCTATCGAATTACGGAATTCGGTAGGTCCAATCTCATCTGAGAATGCCGGGGAGATCATCCCTCAGTCTGGTCAACAGATCCTTGATCCCTTGCCGGCGCGACAGGTCATCGACAGCCTCGGCGACAGGGTCCGGGAGGGGATATCTGACCCTTCTGACATCGGTGTTCAGAATCACGCATGAGTCTGCCTCCCCACACACGAACACCACCAGGTCCAAGCTGTCATCCAGTACCTCCTGGATGTGTTTGGATCTCAAACCGGCGGTTTCATAGCCCTCTTCCTCAAGGATCTCCAGGACCAGTGGATGCGGGCGACGGGGGTCCGAACCGGCGCTCACCGCGCTCCACCCCTCGATATGACGGTTTACCACCGCCTCGGACATCTGCGAACGTACAGCGTTGTGGGTGCACACAATCAGCACCTTCCTCACGACATCTTTGTCATCCATAATTCATCACACCATCAGGTTTCCGTATATCAGGCCGGCCACCGTAGAGAACAACAGGACCAGCATGACGTAGGTCAGGGTACGCTTTGCCCCCAGTATCCTCTGCAGCACGACGATGCTCGGCAGGCTCACAGTGGGTCCGGCGAGCAAGAGCGCCAAAGCCGGCCCGGGTCCGATGTTCCCTGCCGTGTAGCCGAAAGTGGTACCCACGATGGGCACCTCGAGTAGGGTGGGCATGTATAGTATCAGGCCCAGGGATGAACCCAGCAGGACGGAGATGGGATCGTTTCCACCGAGATAGGGTTCGAAGGTCTCAGGCGGAAGCCATAGGGCTATAGCACCCACCAGGAACGTGCCGGCTATCAGGAGTGGGAATATCTTCCGGGTCAGGTCCCAGGTCTCATAACCCCATTCCACGGTCTCATCACGGTCGAAGCGCTTCAGTACCAATACCGCCACCGCAGCGATGAGCAGCAGCATAACTGGAATCTTCACCGCCCAATCGATGGATGCCGAACCGATCACCAGAATCACTATCAGAAGCACGAAGAGGGTCAGGGTCTCTCGGCTCAGACCACTTTGGGAGGATGTCATGGCCAATCCCTCGGCTCTTCCGATGTCCCGGAAGACTGTGGCCATTATGAGCCCTATGATGATGGCCATCCCCACTGCGAAACCGGCACGTGCCAATCCGAGGTCCCAGCCCAGGATCTGAGCGGTGTATATCAAGGCCAGTATGTTGATTCCCGGACCGGCGAACAGGAAAGCGGTGGCGGGGCCGATGCCGCTCCCCTTCTTGTATATCCCGGCGAAGAGGGGAAGTATCGTGCAACTGCACACCGCCAGCACAATCCCTGAGACCGAGGCGACACTATACGACAGGGTCTTCCGGACCCCCGCTCCGAAATAGCGCAGGACCGCCTCCTTGCGGACGAAGGCCCCTATGGCGCCAGCGATGAAGAAGGCGGGTATCAGACAGGTCAGGACATGAGCTGAGAGATAGTAAGCGACATTCGAGAGGCCGGCCATCACCGTGTCTATCAATACGGTCAACATAGGACACCAATTTCAATTTATTTTGAAATTGTATCCTTGACATAGTATTTACCGTTTACCCTAACCGTCAGAGCCCAACTCCTCATGTATCCGAGGCATGAGCTCGGACACCTTGAGGTCCTGGGGGCACCGTTCCTCGCACTCACCACACGAGATGCAGTTACCCGCCCTCTCCCCCGCAGCGGTGGAGAAGTTGTACATGTTCCTCCCCCAGGTGTGCCCTCCGCCCAGCACGTGGTTGTTGTACAGTGTGAACATCCGAGGTATGTTGACCCCTTCGGGGCAGGGAAGGCAGTAGGCGCAACCGCTACAGGCCACACTGACCGCCTCATCCAATGCCTCCTTCGCCTGATCGATCACCATCAGGTCTTCAGCCCCCATCATGCCTGGGCCGCTTTCCATGGCCACGCGGCAGTTCTCCTCCAGCTGTCCAAGGGTGTTCATGCCGCTCAGCACGACGGAAATCTCCGGTCGGTTCCAAATCCAACGCAAGGACCACTCAGCCGGGGACCAGTCTCTGCCAGAGTCCTTGAACGTCTGCATATAGGGGAGATCGTCCCGGGCGAGCATGCCTCCCTTGAGAGGCTCCATCACCACGACCTCCAATCCCTTGGAGCGAGCATACTCCAAACCCGACTCCCCGGCCTGGATGTACCGATCGGCGTAGTTGAACTGTATCTGGCAGAAGTCCCAGTCATGAGCGTCCACCAGATCCTTGAAGAACTCCGCCTCCTCATGACTGGAGAAGCCCACCATACCCAACTCCCCCCTTTCCCTGGCCCTCTCGATGAGGTCCAAGGCGCCCACCTCATCGAAGAAGCGCCAGCTGTCCTTGGTGACATTGTGCAGGAGATAGAGGTCGATGTGTTCGGTCTGCAGTCTCCGCAGCTGGTCCTGAATGAGGGCGCGGCACTCCTCGCGGGAGCTGACACATTTCCGACTCATCTTGGTGGCGATGGCGACCTTTTCCCGGTAACCTCCCAACAACGCCTTCCCGACGAAGGACTCACTGGTGCCGTCATGGTATGTCGGTGCGGTATCCAGATAGTTGACGCCCAAGTCCACTGCCCGACGGAGCAATGCGATGGATGCCTCCTCATCTATGGGGGAGTACCCCTCTCCGTGAACTGGAAGACGCATGCATCCCAGACCTAAGACGGATAGCCGACGGCCCTCTGGGCCGAAGGGAAGGTAGCGCATCAGAGATCCTCCTCGAAGCGGTCAAGCAACCTCTCGACCCTCTCCATCATCCTCTCCATGCAGCCCCTCACCTCCTCCCGTAGTTGTTCCCTGTCCTTCGCCCGGTAGATGAAGTAACTACCTCCCGCAGGAATGTTCCTGGATTCCCTTAAGACCATGCCGCAGGACACCAGTCTCTGCAGGCTGCGGTATATCGTGGAGGGCCCCTTTCCCATGAAGTCGGCCAGCTCATCGGAGCGCATCGGCCCGTTAGATAGCAGTGCACGGTACACGTCCAATTCAGGATCGCCGAGACTGAAAGCGCATTTCAGGACATCGGAGCAACCCGCCTGGTCGGACAGAAGATGCTGGATGTTCACGTTATCGTGCCTAGCAATGGCTGGATAGGTTTTTAACATTGCTGGAATCAACGCCTACTTTCGGCCCCTCATCGTAAAGCATTTAAGAACGGCCGTGAGATGTTTTCATTGCGGGTGGAGATAGGATTGGAGGCGGTATGCCGGGCCCTCGTAACGGCCTGCGCAAGAGTCCGTCTCGGGAAGAGGGCTCTTATATCGATAAGGGCAGTCGTAGGGCGGAGCTCGATCCATCCCCCTAGAGGATTCCGTCCGGCCGCTCCGGCCACGGCTGCGCCCTCTTCCCATTTGGATGAGCCTGTACCACTCGCATCTTTTTATCCTGAATTATGCATCTAGTCACCATGAAGGAAGGTCGCCATAAACTGCCTCTGCCTGACTATGGGGACATGAACGATTGGAAGAGGACCAAGCTCTTCATAGGCAACATGATCGAGGAGGCCCGACACTCGGGCATGGACGACCAACAGACCATCTACATGACCAATCGGCTCATCGACAACCTCTTGATCATATTCCCCTCAGGCAGCGAAGAGGAGAGCACGCTCCGCAGCATATGGTTGGATGAGGATGAGAAGGGTAAGGAGTCCCTGATCAGGATGCTCTTTCACATCTGTGACCCGCAAAGTCCTTTGGCAAAAGTGGAATGGGAGGAGCTGGCCCGCCTTATGGCCAAGAGCGTGACCAATGTCATGGGATTCATGGACGATCTCAGACGTTAGGCCTGTCGGATCATAACCAGCATCATCTTGAATGGTTCGATGGCCCTCAGGGCATGGGGTATGTCCGCCGGCATTATGACCATCTCCCCCTCGGAGACCATATGGGGCTCCCCACCTATCGTGATCTCGGCCCTGCCATCGATGACGTTGACCAACGCATCGAATGGGGCGCTATGCTCGCTCAGGCCCTGATCCTTGTCGAAGGAGAAGAGGGTGACCGTGCCCACATCCTTCTTGATCACAGTACGGCTGACCACAGAGCCCTTCTGGTACTCCACCATGTCCTTGATGTTCTCGATGTCCACCATCATATCACCCATCTATGGTAGAGACGCATATTTCTATCTGTCCCGATGACCGCCCTGGAGACCGTCTATGATATCGGCCAATGACTTCAGGTCATGGGCTATCCTGCCCTCCAAGGGGACGGCTATCATGGCGTTGTCCAACCCCTCGATGGAACTTCTGGAATCGGTCTTCAGGCCGACAAGGTCCATTCCATGGGCATAGGCCCAACCGAGTTCGAAGCAGGCCCCCTCATCCGGGACCCTGCCATCGAGTACGAAAAGGAGCACGTCACACCCTCTGAGCATGTCCATGTCAGCATCGAAGACCTTTCTGAGGGCCTCGGACGGGGACATCCCCGATTCAAGCATCTCATGGAAAGGCGGGCAGGAGAACTGAGGCAGCATCACCTGGTGACCTCGGGCGGTAAGGAAGGCTGCGACCTCCTCGTTGAACCTCCTCTCAGAATCCGAGAAGAGAGGCCCCGCCAAATAGATGGTTCGGGGGTGTCCAGTCATGGTTAGGGGGCAATGATTTAAGTACTTAAAGATATGTGTTCCGCCAATTGGAGTAATTGCTTTGAGTGTGAATACTAAAAACTCTACCAGGAGGCCTCCCCGAAAGTTCAGCCCTGCTAAACCGAAGAACCGCGACAGCAAGCGCCAGTCAATGCTGAGCAACCGTCGCATTGGGCCGTTCAAGTACGATATGAAGGAGATCCTGGAGAAGAGTGCCATGGATCCATCGGTTCAGAACTCATTCCTAGCAAGCCTAATCGCCAAGGCGTCCCGTACATCCATAAAGGACGCCAAGATCTACGCCAAGGATTTCATTTCTGCAGAAGGACTCACCGAGGAGGAGTACTCCCGGGTGAGCCGTCTTCTGGACCGCTACAGCAAGTACCGCTGAGTTGGTTTGCATGAGGACAGCCTCCGGTTCGGCGGGAAGATCGTTCGTCCTACGCCTTGAGGAGGGGGAGGTCCTCCACGAGTCCGTTGAACGTTTCGCTGCCGCCGAGTCGATAAGCGCCGCATCCGTACTGGCCGTAGGGGGTGCGGATGACGGGTCGCAACTGATTGTCGGGCCCAAGGACGGCAGGGCGTCGCCGGTCGAGCCGTTGCGACACTCACTGAGCGGGGTGCATGAGTTGAGTGGAGTGGGCACCCTGTTCCCTGACGATCAGGGCAGACCATCGCTACACATGCACGCGTCCTGCGGGCGCGATGGGAGGACGGTCACCGGCTGTGTCAGGGCCGGAGTGAAAGTATGGTTGATCATGGAGGTCATCATCCATGAGATCGTCGGCGTGGAGGCGGTACGGGTCACTGACCCGGTCAACGGCTTCGCGTTGCTGGAGCCGGAGGGGAGAGATTGACCGCCCGCGATCTTGTTTCTGAGATCCGCCGCATGGACGGCAAGGGTTACCGATCCTACAAGGACCTCAAGGGCGAGTTCACCATCGGTGAGGCGGTCCTTTTCATAGACCACGTCCAAGGCGACCCGTTCGCCGCCCCCAGCCGTATGCGTTTACGTATTCCTCAGTCGGTCGCAGGCTTCCCCGGCTGGTCCTATGACACTAAAACGAGGGAGGTGGCATTGCGAGACCTGGTGGCACGCCGTTTCTGGGAATCCGGTAGGAGGCACGCCCGTGGTGGGATGGGAAGCGGCGGTAGCGGCCGGGTATCCATACCCCGCCCCGGCCAGGAGGTCCTGGAGAGGAGCTCTGTGGTGGTCAACAAAGCATTCGCGGAGGTCAGATTCACTGCGGGGCTGCCCGCCAACGGCAGGAAGGTAGCCGGCGAAAACGCCATAAGACTCTTGACGGAGTTTCTGCCCTCCATTGTGGAGGAGTCGCTTCTATACTCCTCGTACAAAGAGAAGTTGGTGCAAAGGCACCTCCATTGTGTCGAGGACGCCCAGGCTCTGAGAATGGCACTCGTGTCCAAGGGCCTGGTGGCCTTCATCGCCGACGGGTCCTCGCTGCCGAGGAGGAGCGGCGTGGACCCAGGTCCTCTGCGTGATGCGGTCCCATTCCGCTCACCACCTTCCTTGAGGGTAAGCATCGAAACCCCCAACAGCGGCCTGGTCACAGGTATGGGGGTGCCACAGGGCCTGACCCTCATAGTGGGCGGAGGATACCATGGTAAATCCACACTCCTGGATGCCATAAAGCACGGTGTCTATGACCACATACCCGGGGACGGCAGGGAGTTGACGGTGACAGTTCCAGACGCTGTCAAGGTCCGATCCGAGGACGGTAGGCGTGTGGAGAGGGTGGACATATCCTCTTTCATCGGCCATCTGCCGGGAGGCGCAGTGACAGAAGAGTTCTGCACCGACAATGCCAGCGGGTCCACATCCCAGGCCACGAACGTCATGGAGGCCTTGGAGACGGGGGCATCCCTTCTACTAATCGATGAGGACAGCTCAGCGAGCAACTTCATGACCCGGGACCGTCGCATGCAGGCCCTGGTGAGCAAGGACAACGAGCCCATACGACCCTTCGTCGACCGGGTCCGTCCCATGATGGATTCCCAAGGATGCTCCTGCGTGCTGGTGGTCGGGGGCTCCGGTGATTTTCTGGAGATCGCTGATACCGTGGTGATGATGTCCTCCTACCTGGCATCTGACGTGACAGCCGAGGCCAAGGACATAGCAGCCAGTCTCCCAAGCGGACGGGAGGCCGAGGTCTGTGGATTCCAGCCTCCTGCCGACCGTGTCCCCCTGTCAAAAAGCCTCGACCCCAGCCGCGGCAGCAAGGACATAGGGGTATCGGTAAAGGACGTGCACCATGTGGTCTTCGGCAGGGAGGATGTGGAACTTTCCTCCCTGGAGCAACTGGTGGACATATCCCAGACCCGGGCCGTGGCCGATGCTATGGTGGTCGCGTGGAGGATGATGGACGGTGAGACGTCCATGAGGGAGCTGGCAGAGAAGGTCATCGAACTCATATCCGACAAGAGCCTCGACCGCCTGGGTGAGGTCAACGGGGAGAGGGCGACCTTCCGGCCCCATGAGCTGGTGGCGGCATTGAACCGTCTGCGTACCATCGTGGTATATCAGAGGTCAAGGTCCAGATAGATGGGGCAATGGTCCGAGCCCATGACCTCAGGCATTATCCCGGCACCCTTCATGACCGGTCTCAGATCCTCGCTGACCAGGAAATAATCGATCCTCCAGCCGACGTTCCTCTCCCGGGCACGGGTCCTCATCGACCACCAGGTGTAGAGGTCTGGTCGGTCATCGAAATCCCTGAGGCTGTCCACGAAACCCAATTCAAGGAACCGGTCGATCCAATCCCTCTCTTGCGGGAGGAACCCTGAGATGTCGGAGTTCTCCTTCGGTCTGGCCAGGTCCAGCTCCTTATGGGCGGTGTTCACATCGCCGCATACTATCACGCTCTCACCATCATCAAGCAATCCCTTACAATGGTTCAGGAACTCCTCGTAGAAATCCATCTTGTATCTCAACCGCTCCTCCGACGCCTTGCCGTTGGGGAAGTAAACGTTTAGCAGTGTGAACTCCGGGAAGCGGTTGATGCAGAGCCGACCCTCGGCATCGAAACGTTCTGAGAAAAGATAGGAGGTATCCAGAGGAGGTTTCGATGTGTAGGTGGCCACTCCCGAGTACCCCTTCTTCTCAGGTTTTGACATATGGAGTTCATAACCATCAACATCTGTCAGCCTAGCATCCAACTGTTCCCTCCAGGCTTTGGTCTCTTGGAGGCACAATATGTCCGGCCTCTCCTCCTCGAACCAATCCAGGAACCCTTTATTCCCGACCGAGCGCAGTCCGTTGACGTTCCAAGAAACAAGCCTCATTTTCATAATCACCCCAAAGAGTTATGTCACAGTATGACGATAATGATTTCCCAGATTTCTCTCAGGTTCTATGGAAGAATCATACTCATTATATGAATGATACATCAAATTTTTGCAACATTGTTTCATTTTTACCTCTTGAGAACCTTATTTTTCTTATAATTAAGGTTTTTTTTTCTTAGGTTGCAACAAAGTTGCGAACAAGACATGGCAACGTATAAATACACTGATTAATGTAACATGACTAGGGATTGCAATGGGTTACGAAGAGCTGTTTCCAAAAAACGATCTCGACGGCTGGCATGCTAATGCCGCCAAGAGATTTGCAAGTCCCTTCGTAGACAACTTCCACGACAGGATCGATGTGGATCCAATCATCCTATCGCATGCTGCCGTGGCCTGTGGTTTCACCATCAGGGACTTCTATGAGAAGCCCGAGCTGGGAATCCACTGTGTGGGCTACATCTCTGAACTCTACGACCTTCTGCCGGTCACCCACTGGTTCTTCTCGCTCCCGTGGGTAACTGAGCTGGGGTTGACCCTGGAGTACAAAGAGACCCTTCCCCCCATCCCGACCGGCGCCATCTGGGGCCCTGAGGATGTCGAGAAGGCTGAGCCCATAAGCAAAGAAGATCTACAGAAGGGTTGGACGATGCCGTTGTTCTACAACTTGTACGACTACGTCGCTGAGAATCTGCCCCACACCTTGGTTCCGATATCCTACGGATTCGACCTGGTTGGAGCAGCCTCTGAGCTGATCGGAGTCGAAGAGTTCATCATGTGGACCTTCACGGAGCCTGAGCTTGCTCACAAGCTCGTGGACACCTACGTGGAGACCTCTATCAACGGTGCCGACCTCCTGTCCGACAAGTATGGCATGGCCATGCTGATCGTGGGATCGGTCCTTGCGAACAACGACATATTCGCCGACGAGCAGGTCGAGGAATTCTCCGCCAAGAAGATGGCCCACTATGTGGACCAGTGCTTCAGGCGCGGTGCTGGACCTCAGATATTCTACCACATGTGCGGTAACCACGAGACCTCCTACAAGGTCTTCAGGGACAACCTGGTATGGTCTCCCTTCACCGTTACCCACGTGGGCTACAATGGATCCAAGGTGTTCCCCTCTGAGCTCCTGAAGTCTGAATTCCAGGACGTATCCACCGTCATGGGATCGGTTGACACCAAGCTGATGATCAACCCGAACCCGAAGGCTGTTTACGAGCAGAGCAAGGAGCAGCTCCTTGCC
>SKGM01000062.1 GCA_007117455.1 Candidatus Methanomethylophilaceae archaeon | reverse complement strand
GGAGACCATCCCCAGGATCTTGCCCCCTTCAATAACGGGTATCTCGAGGAGCTTGGAGGTCCGCATGATCGACAGGATGTCGACCAGCTCGTCCTCCGGCGTCACGGACGCAAAATAATCATCCATGTTCTCTTCAACCGTTTGGGAGTCGATCTGCGAGCGCAGGATCGACAGTTGCTTAAGGTCCTCTAGATCCATGGCTCCCATCTGTTAACACCTTTCATACGTCTATTCATCGTTCACGTTCTTAACGGTAATGGAGTCACGGGGACGATGTAGCCCCTTGACCCCGGCCGTCTTTCAAACCATGCATCCGAAGGCCGTATTCCGGTCCTTCAACGATGATTCGAACGAAGGGTTTATCTATCTGCTTGATTACGTAATTCGAATATTGGTTGCGTCATTCGTAATAGATGTCTTATAGGGATGCGAAATCCCTCCCTTTCAACAGCTCTTTCACAACATTTACCAGTTCCGGTATGGGGATCCGTCGTTGTTCTGAGCTGTCACGGTCCCTTACGGTGACGGTGTCCTGCAGACCACGCTCATCCTCCAAGGTCTCATAGTCCACGGTGACACACCACGGCGTCCCGACCTCATCCATGCGGGCATACCTCTTACCGATGGACCCGGAATCGTCGTAGTAGGCCTCTATCCCCTCCTCGGACAATAGGTCATACACCTGCAAGGCCTTGGCATCCAAGCCGTCACGGGACATCAATGGGAACACTCCCACCTTTATCGGTGCCACCTGCGGCTTGAGACTCAGGACCGTGTAGTCATCCTCCCTCCTGTAGGCATGCTCCAGTATGGTGTAGAATATCCTGTCCAGGCCGTGTGATGGCTCTATGACGTGGGGAACGACCTTCTCACCGGAGACCTTCTCCCTGACATCGACGACCTCGAACAGATCGGAGGATATGGGTATCACCTCACCCTTGAATTCCAGAAGGATTTCCCCGTCCTTGATGTCCTGCGGTCCGCAGGCCTCGATCATAGAGGCGATCTCCTTGGCATCACCTTTGAACAACGGACCCAACTGCCGGTACTTCGCCTTCAGGACGGTGCGTTCGACCTCCCTGGGCTCATCGAACCTCTTGAAATGGGTCATCTCCTGTTTGGACCATTTTGAATGCTGGCTCAGGTCCCAGCATCCGCGGTCAGCGATGCCGACCACCTCGGTCCATCCATATGATAGCAGGACCTCCGCATCCCAGCAGTCCATGGCGTAATGGGCCATCTCGTCCTTCAGGTGCTGGCGGAAACGCAGTTTCGAACAGTCCACGCCAAGGTCCTCGAGCAATCGCTTGGTCACCCATATGAAGTAGGCGAGCACCTCGTTGGCGATTATTCCCTGGGCAACGGCCTCCTCTAGCGTCAGGGTCCTCTCCGAGCCGTCCTCAGGTATGAGTCTGAGATCCCTTCCCTTGACCCGATCGTATCTGGGCCAGGTCTTGTCATCCGGATCGACGAAGAGTTCCACCTCCATCATGTTGAACTCCCGGAGCCTGATCATGCCCTGCCGCGGGGATATCTCGTTACGATATCCCCTTCCATGTTGTATCACGCCGAGCGGGAGTTTCTCCCGGTTGTAGCGGTACAGGTGAGGGAA
Source organism: Candidatus Methanomethylophilaceae archaeon (assembly GCA_007117455.1). Taxonomy (GTDB): domain Archaea; phylum Thermoplasmatota; class Thermoplasmata; order Methanomassiliicoccales; family Methanomethylophilaceae; genus PWHV01. The sequence goes on along the minus strand of SKGM01000062.1, from coordinate 13,871 downwards.
GTTCACGAATATGCCCTGGGCCGTCTCTGGCCGCAGGTAACCGGCCCGGGAGGATCCGGGACCGATGTTGGTCTTGAACATCAGGTTGAATTCCTCAACATCGCCCAGATCCCCTTCGCAGTCCGGGCATTGGACGCCGTTCTCCACGAAGAGCGATTTAAGTTCATCCGCGGACAGGGTGTCAGGGTTGGGATGCAGGTCGCCCACCAGATGATCGGCACGGAAAGGCTCCTTGCATCCCAGACAGTAAACGACGAAATCGGAGAACTCGTCGATATGACCCGATGCCTTGAAGACCGGCTCCGGGTTCACCGTCTCGGAATCGATCTCCACGAACCCCTCGCCCTGCCTATACGCCTTCCTCCACAACGATATGATGTTGTCCTTGAGGTTGGTGCCTAGCGGACCATAGTCGTACATGCCCGCCACGCCTCCGTAGATCTCGAAGGAAGGCCAGATGAAGCCACGTCTCTTGCACAATGAAAGGAGTTCCCCTGCGTTCATGAGAGGTCCTCACATCAGCAGAGCGTTGATCACATCGAGATCGTATATCATACCCAACAATCGGTCCCTGTTGTCCCTTATGGGCAACTGGCCGAAATCATTGCGTCGCATGATGGCCGCAGCCTCGGACACCGGACTCTTCTTGAAAAGAGTGACCGGGTCTTTGACCATTAGCTCCCTAACGTGGGCGTCAGGCAGATCGACCTTGGAAACCTCATAGAACAGGGGCATCACGTTCCTAAGCCCCTCCCATGACCATTCATCCTCGTCCGGACCGATGCCCAGTTCGGACTTTGCGACCTTGTCCTTGATCAAGGCCTTGTTGAATAGGTCACGGTCGGTTATGAGGCCGACTATGTCCCCGTTGGCATTGAGCACCGGCAGAGCGTTCATCTTACTGAGACTGAACACGGTCTGGACATACTTCAGCGGATCCCCTTCCCACAACGGGACACAGGTCTTTCTGATTAGCTTCTCCACTGGGATGTCTAGGTTCCGGTTCTTCACCTCCTTGAGGAGGTCGGTCGGTGTGACGATACCTACGAGCATGTTATCGTCCACCACCGGCAAACGGTGGATGTTGTTTTCCACGAGTATGCGGGCAGCCTCCTCGACCTCGGCATCCGGGCCTATCACCAGCACGTCCTTCTTCATCAGAAGGGAGAGCTGGTCCTCCTCAGGGTTGTTGTATATGTCCTTACGGGATATTATTCCGGCGAGCCTTCCATCGCTGGCCCGCACCACAGGCATTCCAGTGAGGTTGTGTTTGACCATCATGGTCAACACCTCGCTTCTGCTACCTGGCACGAGAGCGACTATGGGGTTGCTCACCATCACATCAGAGACTTTCGTCATTAAGCTGCATCCTCCTTGGCCCTGACCACCATCACCGGACAGGAGGCGTGACGGACGACCTTCTCCGCCACACTCCCCATCAGTAGCTTGGAGAACCCTCCTCTTCCCAGGGTCCCCATTACTATGAGGTCGAAGTCCTTGGATGCGTCAATGATCTTCTTGACCGGGGAGCCCTCATCGATGACCATCTCCACATCGATGCCCATCTCCTCCCCCATCTTCTTCACGTAATCAACTGCCTCTTTGCCCTCATCCTCGAGTAAAGAGTATATGCTCAGTGTGGTGGCGTCCATCGGTACGTTGACGAACGCGGTCTGATCCAGGATGTAGTAGGCGCTGACCTTGGCGTCGAGGGCCTTGGCCAGCATCAGACCCTTTCTGACGGCTGCTTTGGTGTATTCACTACCGTCCGTGGGTATCATTATTCTTTTGAATGCCATATTGCCCATCTCCTCTCATCTTATGCAGACCATGCTCGCACCGTTACCGGAACGGAACAGCAGATCGCATGCCGGGCTACTTCCCCGGCCTTCGTAGACCACCAGGTCGGCGGCCTTCCCTTCAGTCAAGGGTAACTCGGATTCAAGATTTAATAGCTTTCTCGATTCGACGAAGGCGGCCTGGATTGCCTGGAGGCCGTCCCTGCCCTGAGACCTGAGGAGCCTGGCCATCATCTCCGTCTCCGACCTCATGTCGCCGTCGCTGTTCATGAAGTTGTCGGTACCGAGGGCTAGAGCTATGCCGGCATCCAACATACGGGACAAAGGCGGCACCATGCCCATGAAGAGGTTGCTGCGCGGACAGACGACCACCGGCACCCCTGCGTCAGCGACCATCCTCATATCCCCATCATCGGCGGCGCATAGATGGACCAGGAAGGACGGTTGAAGGGACAGGATCCTCCCCATGTCCTCCCTCCTGCCCTCGCTGGCATGCATTGCGAAAGGTTTCCCCTCCCTCCTGACATGTTCCACGAGGGAGTCCAATTCATCGACCTCCCAATCGGATACCGAGGAGACCGCAACCCCATCAGCGCATGACAGGAGTCGGGAAACCTCCTCATGGTCGTATTCCATGCCCTTGGGTCTAGCCATGACCTTCGGATATGGCGGTCCCTTGAGTTTGGTCAAAGAATTTGCTCCTTCCACACCCCCCTCCCGGAAATCTATGAAGTGGGAGGTCCCTGATACCCTCATCAACGCCCTGGCCCTGGCGATGGACAGGTCCAAGGAGGTCTGGTCCATTGCGGCTAAGGCCCGATGCTTCATTCCCCGGGGCGGGGCGACCATCTCCTCCAGTGTGAGTGAGGGGTCCAGACTAACATCCGCATCACCGACATGGGTGTGGCAGTTAACGAATGAGGGGACGATGATCCCCTCCCTGACAGGTCTTTCGGGAGGTTGACCGTCACCTGTCTCCACTATGAGACCCCTTTCGATTCCCAGGTAACCCTCTTGGAATGAGGTTCCCTGCAGTATCTGGCCGGAGATGTATATCACATATATACATACGATTTACAATTATATAAATTAAAGTCGGAGGGAGAAAAACGATATAGGCTATTAGTGGAATGTTCAATCATGGAGCGGGACGAGAAGCTCTACATGATGGCCATGAAACGGGTGGAGGAGAAGAGGTCCTTCTTCATTCATCTTGCAGCATACATATTGGTTAACGGTCTTTTCTGGGTATTGTATCTCTGGCAGGACAGCGGTGGTTTCCCGTGGCCTGCCATCATATCCTTCTTCTGGGGGATAGGCATAGCGGCCCATTTCCTGGAGGCCTTCGTTGCTGTCGAGGAGTACGGTGATGCGGTGGAGAAGGAATACAGGAAGATGCTGGACCGGCGTGAGCGCCGTTGAGAAAAAAAGGTTCAAATATGAATACTCGTTTCCTGCGCTGAGGTTTCAAAATGGTAGTTAAGATAATCGAGGAAGAGTGCGTCGCCTGCGGCGCATGCGCAGATGTCTGCCCAGAGGACGCAATCACCGTCGATGATGTCGCGGTCGTTGATGCTGACAAGTGCATTGATTGCCTTGCCTGCATAGACGAGTGCCCCTCTGACGCCATCACCGAGTGATTCCACCGGTGCGTTAAACGACTTGAAACCCATTAACCATCAATTTTTAACCATTGGCAAAATGGCATATCATGCCCAATAAGGCTTCTTGACGAATTTGTATGCGCTGTTGGCCGCTGTGGCAGCCTCACCGCAAGCGGTTACGATCTGCCGGTACTTACCTGGATATATGACCACGTCTCCGCATGCGAAGATCCCCGGGCGGGAGGTCCTCATGTCACCTTCGACCTTGAGGAGCCCCTCGGAATCAAGTTCCAGGCTCCATTCCTTGAGATCCTCGAGGTCCGGTGTGGTGCCGATGTTGATGATTACGACATCTGCGGGTATCTCGATGAGCTCACCGTTGCAGTCCACAGTCACCGACTCCACTTTATCCTCGCCATTGATGGAAACGGGCTTGGTCTCGAGTAGTCGTTTTACACCACTGCGGTCCAAGGACTCCACAACACTCTCATCGGCCCGGAAACAGTCCCTGCGGTGTATCAATGTCGTGTCAGTCACACTATCCGCTATTATGGCCATCTCCAAGGCGCTGTTGCCACCGCCTATCATGACCACCTTCTTGTCCACCAGACGGTCCTTCTCAGGAAGGACGTAGTCCATCCCCCTACCGTGAAACTCCTCCTCACCGGGGACACCGAGCTTGCGTGGCTTGAATAGACCGATGCCTATGGCGACGATGACCGACCTCGCCATGTGCTCACCGTCCTCACCTTTCACAATGAAGAAACCATCCCCCTGTTCGATCCTGAGTACCCGGAATGATTCCAATATGCGACAACCCATCGACTCGGCGTGGGCCACCAACCTTTCGGAAAGCTTCCTGGCCTGGACCTCGGCGAATCCGGGATAGTTATGTATGCCCTTGTCAGGGTACAGACTGATCAATTGCCCTCCAGCATCCGCTGCGTCAAGGACAAGAGTGCTCATCTTCCTCGACCTGGCATATATCCCTGCGGTCAATCCGGCAGGGCCAGCGCCGATTATGATGACGTCCTCAATCATTGTTCGTCCAACCGATACAATGTATAATAATTTTATCCGCTGTGGAAAAGACGCAGCGGAATCGAATGCGGACTTCAACCCCAGTAGTCGGGAAAAGATTATATCGGGCGCTATACAATCGAATCACGAGGTTTGAAGATGCTGTCCAAGAAAATGGAGAAGGGCCTTAACGACCAGATGATTGCGGAGACCTATTCCGCATACCTCTATTGGTCTATGGCGTCGTATCTGCACGATCAGGATTATCCCGGTATGGGTCACTGGATGGAGTGTCAGGCCAAAGAGGAGCTCTCCCATGCAGCCAAGATATACTCCTACATGCTGGAGAGGGGGTCCAAGGTTGTGATGGGGGCGATCGAAGCCCCCCCTTCCGATTGGGACTCCCCGCTCCACGCCATGGACAACGTGCTGGACCATGAGAAGAAGGTAACTGGGATGATCAACGACCTCATGGACGTGGCGATGGAGGAGAAGGACCATGCCACCGTACAGTTCCTGGCTTGGTTCGTCACCGAGCAGGTCGAGGAGGAGGCTACCGCATCATCCATATTGGCCAGGATGAAGAAGTTCGGTGACTATGTCCAAGGGCTGATCATGTTGGATGGGGAGCTAGGAAAGCGCCCCGCACCTTTCGACATGACCCCCAAGGATTGAATGACAAACCACTTCCTTCCTTACTTTCACAATCATGATATAGTAATTTACCGATGTTATCAGCATGTCAGACCTGGCAACCAGCCTTGCATTGGCCTTCGTGATCATCGGCATCCTGCTACTCATAGCTGAGGCTTTGAGCCCTGGCACATTCCTTGTGGTCCCGGGCACGGTGCTTTTGATCCTAGGAGCTATAGGCCTTTTGTTCGAAGATTTCCTTCTGAGCTGGTGGTCCCCGCTGATAGCCGGTTTGGTAATGATACCCACAACGGTCCTGACCATAAAGTTCTATCAGAAACTGGGTGAGCCCGTACCGCCAACCACGACGGTGTCCGGCTCACTGGTCGGGAGGACCGGTACAGTGACAGTCAATGTCATGCCTGGAAACCTTCGTGGTAAGGTCCGTGTGGGTAGCGATACCTGGAGCGCGACATCCCAGAGGGAGATCGAGGTGGGAGCCAAGGTCAAGATCGTGGGAAGCGAAGGCGTCCATATCAAAGTGGAACCACTGAACGAGGAGGACAATTGAAATGTCAGCAGCAATAATCGGCCTTGTAATTTTCATAATACTGGCTGTACTGATCATACTGATAAGCGGTGTGAAGATTGTGCAGCCTTATGAACAGGCCATATACATGAGATTGGGTAAATACATAAAGACCTTGGACCAAGGTTTCAACGTTGTCACGCCGTTGATCAATGAGGTCATAAAACTAGATCTGAGAACCCAGGTCCTTGATGTCCCTCGTCAGGAGGTCATCACCAAGGACAACTCTCCGGTCTTCGTGGATGCCATCATCTACATCAAGGTCATAGACCCGGTCAAGGCCTTCTTCGAGGTCACCAACTACCGTACCGCGACCCTCTACCTCGCCCAGACCACACTCAGGTCGGTCATCGGCGAGATGGAGCTGGACCAGATATTCTCCAGCCGTGAGAGCATCAACCTCCAGCTCCGTGACACCCTTGACGAGAGCACCGACAAGTGGGGCGTCAAGGTGGAGGCGGTCGAGATAAGGGAGGTCGATCCCGCCAGCCGCGTCAAGGAGTCCATGGAGGAGCAGACCTCTGCCGAGAGGAAGAGGCGCGCCGCCATCCTGGAGGCAGATGGTAAGAAGAGGGCCGCCATCCTGGAGGCCGAGGGTAAGAAGAGGGCCCGCATCCTGGAGGCCGAGGGTCTGCGCCAATCGCAGATCCTGGAGGCCGAGGGTGAGAGGATGGCCATAATACTGCAGTCCCAAGGAGAGGCGCAGAAGTTGCGCATACTCTCGCTCGGAGCTTCGACCTTGGACTCCAAGGCGATCACCGTGCTATCTCTCGACACCCTGAGAGACCTTGGAGAGGGAGAGGCCACCAAGTTCTTCTTCCCCATGGAACTCACCCGCCTGGCACAGGGCATGTCTGAGTACATGGGCAGTGGAACCAGCATACCGGAGAGGGAGATATCATCCCTTAAGGAGCTGACCAAGGCCCTTGGACTGCCTGATGACATCCTGGGTCCGGTCCCCAAGGTTGAGGAGCTGAGGGCTGAGATGGACACCCTCTCTGAGAGCCTCGAGGAGGAGATGAAGGAGTCCACCCAGATAGCCATGAAGGCATCGAAGTCGACACCTGAGGACGCTCCCTGAGCCCTCCACAAACCATTTATCAACCCCCTTACCCATTTTTATCATACATGACATACGGAGGGTCGCCTTTGAGGGAATCATACCTGGAAATAGGCTTGGAGTCCTTGATGCAGGGAATCAAGGGTAGAGGCGTCGGTCCATGGTCCTTCCAATCACGCCCTGCGCTACTGGTCATGGATATGCAGTCTTTCTTCCTGGATGAATGCTCACCGGCCTTCCTGCCCTCGGCACCGTCCATGGTGCCCAATGTGAGAAGGCTCATAGAGGCGTTCCGTGCCTCCCGGTTGCCCGTGGTGTTCACCGTTCATAAGGATCAAGGAGGGCCTATGCAACGTTGGTGGGGCAGAAGCATGGATGAGGCTTGGTCACATGAGCCGGTTTTCGAAGTCAGCCAGGAGGAGGTTGTGGTAAAGGACGTATACGACGCCTTCCACAACACCGAGCTGGAGTCCATATTGGCGGCGAAGAAGGTCGGGTCAGTGGTTGTTGCCGGTGTTTGCACCCATCTATGCATCGAGTCCACGGTACGCTCCGCATTCTGTAGAGGTTACCAGGTGGTAGTGCCCGCCGACGCCACGGCCTGTCATAACCTCGCTTTCCATAGAGCGTCTTTGATGAACATGGCCCATGGGTTCGCCCATGTGGATACAACCGAGGGAATCATCAGGAGGCTGGACCCTGTCTGTGATTGAGATGGCGGTGGTGGGAGGGGGGCCTGCAGGGATTGCGGCAGCTATACAGTGCCAGCGTTCCGGCATCAGTGTCACACTTTTCGAGAAGGACCGTATAGGGGGGCTGATCAAAGAGGCGAACCTGGTGGAGAACTATCTAGGTTTTCCAGGAGGCATCCCTGGACAGAAGCTATGCGACAGGTTCGAGGAACAACTCCGCTTCCACAACATCCGAACCCTGCAGGAGGAGGTGATGTTGGTAGATCACGATGGCTTCCATTTCATACTCCATACCGCACTGGACACATACAAAGCCGAAAGGTTGGTATTGGCCACTGGGACCCTGCCGGCAGCGGCCCGATTGGGTTTTGGAGTGGACAATCGGACCGTATGCGATAACGTCATGACCCTGGCTCACGCCTCGGATCTCAGCATCGCCGTCCTTGGTGCGGGTGATGCGGCCTATGACTACGCACTCAGGTTGGCGAAGCGGAACGATGTGACGATAATCAGTCGGGGCGAGCCCAGATGTCTTCCATTGCTACGCGAGAGGGCCCTTGCCGATGACAGGATATCCTTTTTGGAAGGTAGAACGGTCCAGGCTGTAAGAAAATTGCAAGATGGGGTGTCGTTGAAACTAAAGGCCCAGAGTGGGCAGGAGGAGATGCTGTTCGATCGTCTTCTCATAGCCATCGGCAGGGTTCCCAATCTGACGATCCTAGGCCCCTCAATGGAGGAGTCATCAGAATCACTTATGAACAATGGATTGTTCTACATGGCTGGTGATGTTGTGAACGGGGATAGGCGCCAGGTGTCCATCGCTGCATCCGATGGTATCAAAGTCGCGATGTCCGTCAGGGAGGCCGCGGGAAGATGATCAAACTCTTAGCTTCCGCCGGAAGGGATGACATAGCACGTGTTTATGTGGCGGAGTCAATGGACGGACGTCGTCTGGAATTCGTTGAATCGGTTCAGCCGCCACTCACACATGATGACAAATGGGTCCTGATAATATCGACACTCTATGGTTGCCCCGTAGGTTGTCGTTTCTGCGATGCCGGCGGATACTATGACGGAAGGATAAGCAAGGAGGACCTACTAGCCCAACTGGACCATATGGTCCTCTCAAGGTACCCCGATGGCAGGATTCCCTCCGGTAAGTTCAAGATTCAGTTCGCCAGGATGGGCGAGCCAGCATATAACGATGCGATTCTGGACGTGATGCGTGAACTACCGGAGAGATATGAGGCTCCGGGCCTGATGCTCTCCCTATCCACGATAGCCCCATCATCCAGGACAAGGTTCTTCGATGAGCTATTGGATGTAAAAAGGGAGCTGTACCAAGGGAGGTTCCAGTTCCAGTTCTCCATCCATACCACGGACGAGGCCAAGAGGAGATGGCTGATACCGCATAGCACCTGGAGCTTGCAAGAGATGTCACGCTATGGGAGGCTTATGGCGAAGGACGATGAGAGGAAGGTGGTCCTCAATTTCGCAGTCGGCACCGGACTGCCCATTGAATCAGATGTTCTGTTGGAACATTTCGATCCTGAACATTTCATCATCAAGCTAACTCCTGTCAATCCCACATTCCAGGCCCGGAGCAACAATATCATCTCCGTCCTCAGCGGTGATGATGTCAGACCTTTGGAGGATGCCGGTTATGAGGTCATAGTCAGCATCGGTGAGGAGGAGGAGAATCTGATAGGGAGCAACTGCGGGCAGTACCTGAGGGCATATGAGAAGGGTGAGTCCCTTCCTGGAGGGTATAAGTACCCACTCAAGGAGCAGCGGGGGGCATGAAGCGGAACGAACAGCGACGACCGCTCATCTCAATGTAATATCGAAACCCTGATGGTCAGTTCCGACCACACCTTTCATTGAATTGTTCGACGATGTCATGGATCAGGTCATTCTGGAAATAGTTGTAGTAGACGTAGATGAATATCATCGCCACTGCCACTGCCACGAACATATAGAGTGCGTACATCGCAGCTATATCCTGCACCGATTTCATCTGAGTGGTTATAAGAAAGAGGAGTAAAAGGGTGCCCAGCCCTGTGAAGTTCATCACCGTGCGGCGAAAACCCCTTCCCAGATCGAAGTCGCGACCTTTATTGATGGCCCGGGCTTTCGAATCGATCATGCTGGAGAATGGCAACACTATCACCGGTATGAACAAGGATGCACCTATGGCGAATGAGATGACCTCTGTGGTTTCAGCCTGTTGCAGGAACAAAGGGTTCAACAGGACATAGGAAGGGATCAGAATGGCGAAGTACAGTATCAGAAGCAGGTTCTTCCTGACTTGTTTCAACGGGAAGGTCCGATGGCCATCAATGGGTCCTACCTCTATCTTATGGAAGTCCACGATGGTCGGTAGGGAGAACGCACCGATGACCATCCTGTTCCTCCAGCTTTTCACGGTCACATCCATACTCTGCACGTAACACAATAATCGAGGTATGTTCCTCCTCAGCAAGGCGCAGGAAACCCCAATCACGCCGAAGCATATCAGATAGGCCCATATGAAATTCAATGTCACGGATATGAAGGCGTCCCAAAGATTCAAGGCCAGCAGATCATTCTGTGAAGGTTGGAAGTAAAGACTTATGGGATAACCCATGCTGTCCAGCTGCACAGCAGCCAAGGATACCAGGAGACACACAGCCCCCACACCTACAACGGTCCAAAGGGTGCGGATGTGCCCTCTGCTGAATCTTAGCAGGAATACTACGGCTCCTATCACGAAGAACGAATACATAAGATACTGCACCAGGGTGAACAGCGGAAAAGCGAAACCCTTCCATCCCGCCTCCAATGTATCTATGGCGGACAGGAGCAGCGATATTATCAGTATCGAATAGAACACCAATATCAGACGGTGGTCCTCGGTCCTTCTTTTTGTGAGCTGCCCTGCATATCCCCCTTTGTCGGATCGGGCCGTCATCGACGAACTACCAACCTAATGATATTTATTGGAAACGCCCTCAATGTTCGTCGATATCCTCTTCCAGCTGTTTCCTGAAGATTAGGAACTTCAGCATGAACATGGCGATTCCCACGAAAGCCATGGCGCCGAAGGCGAGACCGACCAATATGAACATGTTCCTGCCCAGGACGCTTATGTCACCATAGAAGAGCTCAAGGATTATCCCGACAACCATGAGCAGGATGGCCCCGATGAAACCTATCACCATTAGAAAGAAACCAACCATGGCGAAGAATGTGTCCAGTCCTTCGGTTTCAGATGGAGGCATTGGATTGTTAAGCAGCTTTGGATTATTTATAGATGAAGGCATCAAAGTATTTTCGTGCAATTATCTCATCAATCGAATATCATTATATAGTCTCCAATCGAATCCAATCGATGAGGATTAGGATATGGAAAGTGAGAGTCTGTCGGACTACTGTGAGGTCATTCTGAACATAGTAATGGACGTTGTGGAGGATATAATAATCATCCATGACTCAGAACATACTGTGGTATGGATGAACAAAGCAGGACTCCGGGCATGCGACAAACAGATAGATGATGTTCTAGGCAAGCGTTGCTATGCACTCATGGGAAGGACCTCACCATGTGAGGACTGCGGTACGCCTTCAGCGAGCAAGCAGAACTCGGTGCACAAATTCAATAAGTTCATACCCAAAACGGGCAAGTACTATGAATGCACTAGCACGCCGGTTGAAGGTCCAGACGGGAATGTCACGATGGTCGTTCAGCATCTGCGCCTGATAGAATGATTCATCGGTAACCAATAATCGCTGAATGTAACTTCCTTAATAAGGGGTAGAATCATGAACGTGGAATTAATCGATGCTTTACCGTTGCTGTTGTCCGCAACGGCAATGTTCGCTGCCGTATTTATCATCAACCGCAAACCAGCCAAGGGATGATTACAAGGACAAACAAGGATAATTTGACCCTTTTGGGTCAGACTTATATATTTTTATTTATTCATATTATAAAATGCTAAATAGCTCAGCATCCGATTTGTCATCGTGGTAAAATGACTGAGTTACCTGAGAATGTTAGAGCCCTGCTGAACGACCCTGAAGCGGTGAAGGTCCTGGCAAGCGTATCGAAGGACGGGACTCCTCATGGCATCGTGGTTGGTAGCTGCATGTCCCCCTCGCCTGACATGGTGGTCGCGGGAGAGGTCCTAATGAACGTCACCAGCGCAAATTTCAAGGAGACTGGGAAGGCAGCCATCACTGTGGTGAAGGGCACCGAGGCCTATCTGGTCACGGCCGAGGACCCCGAGCTGGTCGGCGAAGGCCCATTGTTGGATAAAATGAACGAACAACTGGCCAAGCATGGTCTCAAAGCTAGAGGCGTTTGGACATTCAAACCCTCCGGTGTTTGGAACCAGAGTGCCAGTCCAGAGGCCGGCACCAAACTGGCCTGAAACCCCAAACCCTTTTTTCAAATCCGCCGTATATTGGCCAGAGGGATGGTTATCTCGAACCTGGCGCCCTTCCCCTCGACGCCGACCTCCTTGATCTTGATATCAGTAAGTTCGAGTATCTCCTTACTGACGAAAAGACCATATCCTGTACCTTTACCGTAGCCGCGGTCGAAGATGCGGCTTTTCATCGGATCCGGTATACCTTTACCATCGTCCTGATAGACGATTACGCCCTCTTTTTGGCCATGTCCATAGCTTATATCGACCTTGGTCACTTCCCCTCCGTGCTTGATGGTGTTCTCAAAGAGATTGTAGAACACATTCATGAACAAAGGATCGCCCAGTACTTCTATAGGGCAATCCACGGAGACCTCCAGGCTTTGGAATTCAGGCCTGATGGCCATCTTCTTAACCTTATCTGGTATGTTATGCCACTCAGGGGCCTTGGCACCTATGTCCTGGTATTGTCGGGTGAATTCCATCTGCCTCAATATGTTCTCGATGGAATCATTCACCTTGCGCATGTAATCGTATGATTTCGTGTCGGGGAGTATGTAACCTTCCAAGTCCATGAGCCCAAGGTATCCCTGTGCGGCGGTTATCTCGTTCAGGATGTCATGCCTGGTTATGCTGGATAGTATGTTGAGTTTCTCGTTGGCTGATACAACAGCCATCTGCTGGACGATATTGGATGTGATGTCCTCCAATATGCCTACCACCTTCTCCACGTCCCCATCCTTGGAATGCTTCACGTTGAGGAATATCCTCGCCCACATCTCGTCCCCGTTCTTACGATAGAGTTTCAACTCCAGTTTGCTGTTGTCAAGGCTGCCCGATGTCAGTAGGGACATTGTATCCTGATACTTCTGCATGAACTCAGGATGCACATGGATCTGGAACACATCATTGGGGATGTCATCCTTGGGACTGTAGCCCATCAATGCCCTCCACCGGGCGTCAGCTGTGTCCCTTCCCTCCTTCAAGTCATGCTCCCAGACACCGAGGCCGGCACCCCACAATGCAGTTCCCAGCAGTTCCTTGCTATCCTGCAGGTCCTTGGTCATCTCCTCCAGCTCTGAGCTGTTCTGCTCCGTTCTCATGACCAGGAACGAGATTAGCCAGCCGATTATGACGAAGAAGATCAACCATAGGATCATGTAGATGGCATATTCCATCCCGGGAGCGAACAATGAATATGATATTATTATGGGCACCGTTCCTATGAGAAGGGCTTGAAAGGGGCCATAACGGGGATAATAGTAGGAGATGAGGATCATCGGCAGGTAATAAAGGCTGAGATATGCCTGCTGATACTCTTCGAGGCTGTCCCTCGACAACCATATCTGGACAATCATGGCTATGAACAGAGCGACGGCCGGAGCCAGACTCATGGCCATATCCTTCCTGCGTTCGTTCAAAAGATTGTCCAGCATCTTTACCATTGTAATGTACAGGTCAATAACCGATTATAATATCTTCTCTATGATTGAGAAAGAGATAGATAGCGAGTAGGGGATTCGAATCCATGAAGTTTGAAAAGAGAAACTTTCTACTGATGGCGGTAGCTGGGTTCTCGATGGCGGTCATCGGGGTATGGTTGATGGTGTCCCAGATTTCACCAATAATAGGAGCCGTGATTTTCATGGCAGGGGCATTCATGTTCCTATTGGGAAGAAAAGGATCCCTATTGATGATGGAGAAGGACATCAGGTCCGCCAACCGACGTAAGGGTTGAATAATCCCCTCCACACATATCATCTTTGTCGATATCTTGATGTTTATCAGGATTTAGCTGAACAAAAAGAATGGTGATCAGCGAACCTCTCTTGAGTTTTCAGTCAAGGAAAAACCCCTACCGTTACGAAATTGATTGTCTTCTGAGTCATTCTTCAACCATGAGGTTGACAACACTTTATATACGCATTTTAAATCAGAATCGTTAGGTGAATAAAAATGGGAGACCCCATAGTACTGGAGGGTTTGACCAAGGTGTACGGCGACTTCGTCGCCGTGGACGACGTGGACATGAGGGTGAAGAAGAACAGCTTCACCGGTTTCCTCG
>SKGM01000028.1 GCA_007117455.1 Candidatus Methanomethylophilaceae archaeon | reverse complement strand
TCGTTTTCTCAATGGAATCCGTGAAATGGAAACCCCTCCAGGGCCTTTGATGGTTCCCTATCGACGCCACGGCATGCATCCTATGATGTGTACACGTCGGATTCAGAAAGTGATTGTCGCACCGATTATCTAGGGACGAAGAATCTTGGGGCTGAGAATCATTGGAGGCTGTTGAACAATCTCATTGGAGCTTCAGCTCCCGGATTATATTATTGAACCTGATGACCTCCAGGCCTTTCTCCTTGGTGATGCTTACACCGCCGACCACATGTTTACGACTTTTTTCAGCAAGGCCATATCGCTCATAGACCTCCTGTGCCATATCCCCTCCCTGGATGAGATCGGTGTCACTGGTGTAGAGACGGAGGTACTTGACATCCCGTTCACGGGCCTCCTCGATGGCCTTCCTCAGGAGGGTGCCACCCAGACCCTTCCCCCTCGCCTCCGGATGGACAGCGAACCAACCCAACCATAGTGCATCAGAACGGTCCTTGCGCATTGAATACAGACCGACGATACCATGGACCTCATCATCAGGGGAGATCGCCACCCAGAAATCAAGGAGCCTGATTCCAGGTATCGCGAATAGCAGGCGTTGGTGCAGCTTGGCCTCACCGGATATCATCGGGAAGCTCGCACGTTCACCGGGATTCTGATGAGGGAACACCAAATCGACCAAGGCCTTGGCTTCAGGGATGCGCTCTTTACTCAATTGTTCGATCACATGGTCTTTCATTCGATGACCTGAGGTTTGTAGATTCTCATATGATTTAAACAATATGATGTGAAGAATATATTTTCAATTAGGATATGTAAGCCGACGTCGTTCATCAGATGGTTCTAATATCCCCCCTTAGAAGTGTCCTGGTCTGTTTATAGTAACCCCTGAGGGCCATCATGGTTATCGCTTGATGACTTTGCAAGGTAATGTCCGAGTCCGAGATGGCCGCATTTCCTTCTGTGTGGGGATCTAGGCTTTGATGCGGCAATCTCGATATCCATGTGATGAGACAACCATGGTTTATTGCCTCGATGACGATATCCTGTCAATACGGGTCATGGACCCTTTATTCAATGATCATCCAGTACCTCTTGGTATAGCCGTAATAGTCGGTCATTCAATCTCCTTTCATCGTAATGCGCCTCCACGAACTCCCTGCCTGCGGCACCCATTCCTGACCATGTACCCGGATTGTCGGTCAGATAAACCAATCTCTCAGAAAGGGAATCGACATCCCTTTCAGGCACCAGGAAGCCCGATACACCATCCTCGACCAGCTCCGGTATCCCACTATGCCAGGTCGATAGAACCGGGAGTCCGGATGCGAGAGCCTCCTTGATGACGTTGGGGATGCCCTCCATGTTCCCTACCGAACTGGTCGTGCATGGCAATATGAAGATATGGCTGTCTTCGATCATCTCCCTGATGCTCCCATGGGTCATGCTCCCATGGAAAATTACCGTTCCATTCAGGCCGAGTTCAGTGACCAACATCTGCAGTTTTTCACTCAGTGGTCCGTCTCCCACGATATCGTATCTGAAGGTTATATCCTGACCCATGTCCTGATAATGACGTATGGTCTTATACAGGGCCTTCAAAGCATACTCTATTCCTTTCTTCTCTGAGAGACGACCTATGGTCAACAGCCTGACGGACTCATCCGGTCGGAGATATCGCTCACGGAAATGGAAATAATCCAGGTCTATGCCCATTCGGTGTACCACGGTCTTCTCGGGCGGGGCCCCCATATCTATCAACCGGTTCCTGAAGAACTCACTGACCGGAAGAAGGAGAGAGGCCTCTTCAAAGATTACAGAATAGGGATTGTCAGACCTACCGTGGAGGTATTTGCTCATATCATATCCATGGAAACTCACCGTCAGATGGCCGGGGATCCCTATCCTCTTCAACAATGCTCCGAGTTCACCGTTCGGACCATAGTTGCAATGGATAATGTCGTAAGGTCCCTTTTCTTTAAGGTTGAAGTATGATATCAACAGCTCGAGTGATAGGGCTCGCCTCCCGAACCTGAATACGTTGAGGCATCTTAACACCGCCATAGGCTCTCTTGCAATGTTCTTGGCGATTACCTTCAATCCAGCTAGGACCCTTGGCTTGTTCTTTGGGGTGTATGTGGTCCTTTCAAGCAGGCCGTACTGAATGACGTCATCCTGCATCAAACACTCCGAGATCGGTGTTTTAGGCCTTTTGTTCGAGAATATGTCGACACTGCAGCCTCTATCCATCAGACCTGTGATCCTATTCAGGATGAAGGTTTCCGATATGACAGGGAATCTGTTTACGAAAAAAACCAATCTCACCTGGAAACACCCCTTCAGAAACTGGATTATGATTGCCGTATTACGATTTAATCGTGTTGCAGAAAAGCATATCATCCAGTTTGGTCGGCGGTTTGATCGGGTTCCAATCTTCTCAATTGCGACAGTATATGATTAGGATGCCAACTTCTCAAAGGCCTGCGGGATATGCTGAGCTCGATTTATGTGAACAAGCGTCCATATCGAACTGATTGCGGATTTGATTTTTCGAGGATTGGTAATTGCAAGATGGTTTATTGAGTGATTTTCGAATTGGATACTTGCGTAGGGGGAAGGGTGCTCTCTGGGGGATTGGAATGAATTGAAATCACGGTTCACCGATAAGGAAATGGATAATCGGAAATTAATCGCTCCTCCTCGCGAAGCAACGATGAAGGATGCAGAAAGTCTTCTCAGAAGTTTTTTAACCCGCAATATAATTTTTCCGACAAAACATGGACTTATGCATATTAATTCACATGATTATATAATACAAACGCACCCTGTACGGAGGCTATCTCAGTCTTAGAACTAATTATATAAACTCTGAGGGCTAGTTATAACATTGAGCGATAAATATAGGAAAAAGAATAAAACTTACAAAGCAATATGAAGTTTGCTGAGTTCGATTTTGCTTTGTTCGATATTTAAAACGGGGGAGGGAAAATGAAAGGCAATTACACATTCGAAGATTATCAGCTCCAAGGATTCTATGATGAGAACATCGATTCGACGAACGCACCGAGGAGGAGTGCGAAGCTACTGAGCAGGATGCTTGAGACTCTGACCTCAGAAGAATTGGTTGCTATTCAGAACTCAGCGGATAAATCATTCTTCGATCTTGGGATCACATTCACTGTCTACGCGGATGAGATGGGGACTGAGAAGATCTTCCCATTCGACATAATTCCCCGGATAATCGAGGCTCAGGAATGGGAAAGACTAGAGAGGGGACTGAAGCAGAGGATCCATGCATTGAACCTCTTTATTGATGATATCTACAATGATCAAAAGATACTGGACGACGGAGTTGTCCCCAGGGAACTTGTCGAGGGTTCCCCTGGTTTTTTCAAGGAATGTATGGGGATAAAACCTCCACAAAGGGTCTGGTGCCACATTACAGGTACCGACCTGGTAAGGGACAGCGATGGGACATTCTATGTGTTGGAGGACAATCTGCGTTGTCCATCAGGAGCCTCGTACGTACTCGCGAACCGGCAGATCCTTAAGAGGATTTTTCCCCAGGTGTTCGCCCGTTCGAAGGTACGGAACATCGAGGATTATCCGTCCCTGCTTCTGGAAATGTTGTATGAAGTGGCACCTGAGAGGCCTGGAAGACCAAGCGTGGTTCTGCTTACGCCAGGTTGTTTCAATTCCGCCTATTATGAACACGTATTCCTTGCCCAGCAGATGGGCATACCGCTGGTGGAAGGCACAGACCTCGTGGTGGATGAGGGATATGTCTATATGCGCACAACAAAGGGACTTGAGAGAGTTGATGTGATATATAGGCGTATAAACGAGGATTTCCTTGACCCTTTGGTCTTCAATAAGGACTCATTGATAGGCATTCCCGGCGTCATGGATGCGTATAGGAAGGGAAATGTCACCTTGGTGAATGCCCCTGGAACCGGTGTTGCCGATGATAAGGCCATATATGCGTATGTTCCCAGGATCATTCGGTACTATCTGGATGAGGAGCCGATAATCCCCAATGTCCCCACATACCTCTGCTCGGAACATAAGGATCTGGAGTACGTACTCGATAACATAGGTGAACTGGTGGTCAAAGAGGTTGATGGGGCCGGCGGCTATGGTATGCTGATTGGCCCCCATTCTTCAAAGGAGATGCAGGATGCTTTCGCCCAAAAGATAAGGGAGAATCCAAGGAGCTTTGTAGCACAGCCTATCGTCTCACTGTCCCGGTGTCCAGTGATAGTAGAGGATGGGTTTGAAGGGAGACATGTTGATTTTAGGCCCTATATCCTCCATGGTAAGGAGATAAAAATCATGCCAGGAGGTCTGACAAGGGTGGCTTTGAAGAAGGGCTCCATAGTAGTGAATTCATCCCAGGGCGGCGGGAGTAAGGACACATGGGTACTGGGCAGGTAAGGGGGGATTTGAATAATGTTGAGTTCAAACGCTGATTCGATTTTCTGGATGAGCCGCTATCTAGAAAGAAGCGGTAATATCGCCCGTTATCTGGATGTTAATTGGCACATGACCTTGGAAGCATCTGATGAATACGATACGCAGTGGGAGCCACTGATAACGACCACCGGCGACATCGATGATTTCGCATCCAGATATGATGAGGCGAGCAGGGAATCTGCGATTTATTTTCTGACATCTGACGAGGATAATCCCAATTCCATCATCTCATGTACGAAGATGCTGAGGCTCAATGCCATGCGCGTCCGTCACATAATCCCAACAGAGATGTGGGAGAACATCAATATTTTCTACCATTTTATCAAAAATAATGTCAAAAGGCCGAAGAGGATAATGAACAATCCTTACGATTTCTGTTTGGAGGTCAAGAGGTACAATACGCTCATTGGGGGCATCGCCTTTGACATCATGGACCATGATGAGAAATGGAATTTCTTCAATATGGGCCGTTTCATCGAGCGCTCTGAAAGCACGACCCGTATCTTGGATGTGAAATACCATGTTCTGCTTCCGAGTCCCGGACATGTCGGAACTGTGTTGGATCACGTACAATGGAATGCGTTGTTGAAAGCAGTCGATGGCCTCGAATCATTCAGGCAGAGGTATGGGAATACAAGTCCAGGGAAGGTTGCGAGTTTTCTATTGCTCGACAGGTTATTCCCCAGTTCTGTGCTATTCTGTCTGAACCAAGCACATGAACACCTTCATGCGATATCGAACACACAGACCTGGGAGTTCTCAAACATCGCAGAAAAGCAACTCGGTCAGTTGTGTAACAGCCTTTCATACTGCACGGTGGATGACGTTGTCGAGCAAGGCTTACACGAATTCATCGATGATATACAGATCAGGATCGGTAAGCTGCAGCACGCCATAACTGATACCTTCTTCACAGGAAAGCCCCGGATTGAAAAACAACAGTTCTGGAGATGAGTCATACGGCCAAGATGGTAACATACATGAAAATCCTGGAGTTCGTCAATGAAGTTGTTCAAGTGTAGCCGGTGTGGAAATGTGCTGTATTTTGAAAACATGATGTGTCTAAAGTGTAACTCAGAACTTGGTTTCGTCCCTGAGAGGAAGATGCTTGATTTCATGGATGCCATCGATGACCAAAGGCTGACTTATGCCCACGGCACCAATGGTAATACCCATCGTAAATGTAACAACTATCACTATCATGAAGTGTGCAACTGGATGGTCGATACGGCAGAAAATGAACAGTTCTGCGTCGCCTGCCGTCTGAACCGAACCATACCTGATTTGAGTGTGGGGAAGAACAAAGAGCTCTGGTATAAACTTGAGATTGAGAAAAGAAGGCTGGTGTACTCTTTATTCCAACTCGGGCTGGATGTCAGTTCGAGGAACAATGACCCCGATGGGTTAGCATTCGATTTCCTAGCTGACCACGATGAGGATTTCAATGAACTGGGAAGGGTAATGACCGGGCATTCTGAGGGGCTTATAACCATAAATATATCTGAAGCAGACCCGGTGCAGCGGGAGAAAATGCGAACCAATATGGAAGAGCATTATCGTACCATCCTCGGGCATTTCAGACATGAATCCGGCCATTATTACTGGGAACGGCTTGTGCAGGATACTGAATTCCACGGAGAGTTCAGGGAGATCTTCGGAGATGAGCGGCAGGACTACGGTGCCGCCCTTGAACGGTACTACAAAGATGGAAAACCTGTTGACCTGAAAGACCACTATATCAGCGACTACGCGAGTTCCCATCCCTGGGAGGACTGGGCGGAGTCATGGGCCCATTACCTTCATATCATGGATACATTGGAAACGGCCTACAGTTTTGGAATCAGCATAGGGCCGAGGATCAAAAAGGGAGATGACCCGGTAGATATCGATTTCTCCCCCTACAAGGAAAAGGACTTCAAAGTCATATTCGACCAGTGGTTGTCCCTATCTTTCGCTCTGAACAGCCTGAACAGGAGCATGGGTCACCCGCACGCATATCCGTTCGTGATATCCCCTCCGGTAATCAATAAACTGGAATTCATCCACAAGATAATCCTCAGGAACAAGAGGGTCTGACTTTTCCATTGAACTGCCACATAGGGGTCTTTTACAAACCCAAAATGAATCTGGTTAGATAGAAAGATGGTGGACCAAGCGGGATTTGAACCCGCGGCCTCCTGCTTGCAAAGCAGGCGATCTTCCGAGCTGATCTATTGGCCCATTCAGCCGTCCAATCGGAAGATACAATAAATATGTTTCGAACCTGATTGTGATACATACCACGGAGGTCATTCCGAAGGGTTAATATACCGTGTCATATGTTAGCACGTATCACGAGGAGATAGTATGTTCGGGAAACAAGTCCGTATGGAGAGGGTGATCGACCGGAACTCCGGCAACGCAGTGATAATCCCTGTGGACCACGGGATGTCCATGGGGCCTATCGATGGGTTGACGGATATGCGCAATGCCATTGACAGCATCTCGAGGGGAGGGGCCACCGCAGTGGTCATGCACAAGGGCATAGTGCCATACGGTCACCGTAGCTCTGGCCACGACATCGGATTGATACTGCATCTATCGGCCTCCACGAACATGGGCACAACATCCGACTGCAAGGTTCTGGTAGCTACTGTGGAAGAGGGATTGAAGCTGGGAGCAGACGCTGTTTCGGTGCATCTTAACATCGGTTCCGAGACCGAACCGTCAATGCTACATGACATCGGGGAGGTCTCCCGGAAATGTATGGAATGGGGGATGCCCCTGCTGGCAATGGCCTACCCTCGGGGCCCGGGTATTAAGAATCCTTTCGATGTCGATCTGGTGAAGCACTCCGCCCGGGTAGCGGCAGAACTCGGGGCTGACGTCATCAAGACCAATTACACCGGCGACCCCGACACCTTCCGCGAGGTCGTGAAGGGTGCCTTGGCGCCGGTTGTAATCGCTGGCGGTCCAAAGGTGTCCTCGGATGAGGACCTGCTGAGGATGGTGAAGGAATCCCTTGAAGCGGGAGGGAGGGGAGTCTCGATAGGCAGGAACGTCTTCCAGCACCGCAACGTTGAAGGAATCACCAAGGCCATATCCTCGATAGTACTGCATGGCTCCAGTGTTGAAGAGGCAGTAAGAGAGTTGGGGTGACCCTATGGGACGCATATGGGCACGGGCGGACCTGCCCGACGGTAAAGAGGAGCGGAAGAACCTGGTCACCAGGGCCATGGAGAGGGGTATCGAGGATATCCTGGTGAGAGAGGACGATCAAGATCTGACATCCTTGGGGAGGATTGTATTGCATTTCCGATCCGGAGACATCGTGACTTCGCCGGACGGAATTCTGAGGATGGTCGATGTGGACAGCCCCGAGACCATGAAGGCGGTCATGGAAAGCGCAGGTAAGGAATCCTTCGTGGTGAGCACCAAGGATTGGAAGGTCATACCGCTGGAGAACATGGTGGCCGCATTCCAGGGCAGCGGCTCAAAACTCGTTGCGGAGGCCGATGGACTGGAGGAGGCGACGTTGTTCCTGCAAACCTTGGAGAAGGGTGCGGACGCTGTTCTTCTGAGGCCGGAACATTGGGACGCTGAGGAGATATCCTCATTGCTCAATGAGGATGACAGTTTGGGTCTCAGCACCGTGAAGGTCACCGGCGTACGAAAGGTAGGGATGGCGGACCGCGTATGTGTGGACACCTGCAGCATAATGTATCCCGGAGAGGGGATGTTGATAGGATCCCAGTCCGCTTGCCTTTTACTTGTCCAGTCGGAGAGCGAGGAGAGCGGTTACGTCGCATCACGTCCATTCCGGGTCAATGCTGGAGCTGTTCATGCCTATGCCATGACGCCGGGGGGGAAGACACGATACCTATCAGAGATAAGGAGCGGGGATGAGGTTCTCATCGTGGGCAGGGACGGTGGGAGTCGGAGATCCGTAGTCGGTCGTTGCAAGACCGAGAGCCGCCCGATGCTGTTACTCGAATTGGAGCATGAAGGCTCCAGGTTCACCGCGGTCGTCCAGAATGCTGAGACGGTAAGGCTGGTATCCCCTGAAGGGTCCCTGTCCGTCGCCCATCTGAAGGAGGGCGATGAGGTCTTGGCAAAAGTGGACCGGGGCGGCAGGCATTTCGGTATGAGCGTGGATGAGACCATCAGTGAGACATGACCCGAATCTGCCTCTCCATAGGAATCACCGAGGATCTTTTCTCCCCCTCGGTGGATATGTCAGACCTCCTTGAATTGAGAGTGGATAAACTGGGCGCCATTCCTGGCGATTTACCGGGGTCCCCTTTCATAGTTACTCTGGGGGACACGGACCATGACCATCACCCTCGGATCGTACAAGAGGCCTTGGATAGAGGAGCATGGTTGATAGATGTCGGCGAACACCACATAGATCAACTTGACGAGGAGTTCATGATGATGTCCCATCACGATTGGGACATCACACCTCCTACGGAGAGAATAATCGATCTGTTCTCATCACTCAGAGGACAGGTGCGGAAGTGCGCCTTCATGGTGAACTGTTACCGCGACCTCATGAGCATCATGGAGGCATCAGCTTCTATCAGAGGAAGGAGGGTGCTCATCGGCATGGGAGAATTGGGAGCGATAACCAGGATAAGATCCGATATCTTGGGGAATGAGTTCACATTCGCTCATGGTGGAAGGGCCACTGCGCCAGGACAGCTACCCGTGGAGGAGATGAGGGAACTGGGGGAGGACCCCGTGATCCTTGGAGTCACCGGTAGGCCTCTGGGACACAGTCTCTCCCCGCCGATGCATCGTGCTGCCCTTAAGGCCAGCGGCATCAGGGGCAAGTACCTGAGGTTCGACGTCCCAGAAATTGACATGATGGGCGCATTCATGAAGGCATACGATGTAAGGGGTATGAACGTCACCATACCCTACAAGGTGCAGGCCCTATCCCAGATGGATTCCCTGGATGCCACAGCAAAGGCGGTGGGAGCCATAAACACAATCAGTAACGAGGGTGGGAATCTGGTCGGTTACAACACCGACGTACTGGGGATAAAGGAGGCCTTGTGGTCGGGAGGGTACAGAATCGAAGGAGGGAACGCCCTGGTTGTCGGAACGGGAGGTGCCGCACGTGCCTGCTGTCACGCTTTGATTTCCGAGGGGGGCGGGGTAACCGTCACCGGACGCGACCCGGAGAAGGCCAGGGCCTTGGCCGAGGATATGCGATGCATGGATATTGATAAGGTGATGGGAATGGAAGGATTCGACCTGGTGGTGAACTGCACCCCTCTGGGGATGGAGGGCTTTCCAGAGGATTCCCCCTTCGATGTCCGGGAAATTCATGAGGGTCAAACCGTTTTCGACATGGTGTACCGTCCTCGGGAGACCCCACTGATAAGAGAGGCCGCAGCCCAGGGAGCCAAGACGATAGAGGGCATCGAGATGCTCATACACCAGGCACTTGCTTCCTTCAGGATATGGACGGGGAAGGATGTGGGCCAGGATGTGATGAGGGAGGCCGTCCTTTGAAGGGCATAGGGATATCCTACGGAGCGGTCACCGTTGTCAACGCCATACCTTGCGGCCGTGGTGCCACCTTGGGAATAGACCTCCGCACGATCGCTGAATTCGAACCAGGAGGCGATACCTTGAACATAAGGATAGATGGCGCTGAGCCTACGGACGACATCCTAGCCAGGGCCTGCGTCGAGGACATGCATGATGAATTGGGAGTCCCCTGCCACGGCGTGTTGACCATTAAATCGGAGATTCCGGTATCCCGGGGTTTGAAAAGCTCCAGCTCTGCCGCCAATGCGATCTGTCTGGCAGTGAGGAATGCCCATGGTTCGGACATGGATGACCTTGAAACCATCCGCGTAGGGTGTAGAAGCTCGATCGGAGCGGGAGTGTCTATAACCGGTGCTTTCGATGATGCTTGCGGATGTCATCTGGGCGGCCTGGTCGCCACTGACAACCTATCGATGACCGTTGAGTCCAGGGTCCTTGATGTCGGAGACCGTATGGTGTTGATACACGTGCCAGATCAAAGGAAGGAGAAGAAGGACATCGACCCTGGTTCATTCCGTAGGCATGCCACGGAGTTCCAGGATATGATGCGGACCTGCATCGATCAACCGTTCAGCACACTGATTCGTAACGGACGGAAGGTCGCTGAGATATTGGGAGTGGATGACTCGTTGGTGAATCGGGCCCTGGACAAGGGCGCCCTGGCTGCGGGTGTGACCGGTACCGGACCGGCAATCGTCATCATCGCTGATGATGATGTCTCCAGGAACCTCCTCGACACCGAGGGCCCTTTCCTGACCTGCCGATTGAGGTGTTCAGCATGAGGATCGAATCCAGCGAGCTCCATGGGACCGTGACGGCTCCACCATCGAAGAGTCACACCCACAGGTCTGTCTTCCTGGCCTCGATGGCTGAAGGTAGGTCCGTGATCAGAGCACCTTTGCTCTCCGCGGACATCTTCTCATCATGTGATGCACTTCGGGCATTCGGCGCCATGATCGATCAGAATGTAGATGGCTCCCTTACCATTGAGGGAGGGGTTCTTGAGGCGCCGGAAAAAATGATAGATGTCGGCAACTCAGGGACCACCCTACGCCTCTTGACAGGTCTGGCATCATTGTTCCCTGTGACCACCACCATCGATGGCGATTCCTCCCTTCGAACCCGGCCCATGGCCCCCTTGCTGATGGCCTTGGAAAAGCTGGGTGCCAGTTGCACATCCCGTGATGGTCGCCCACCTTTGAGTGTGAGAGGTCCGGTCCTGGGCAACGAGACATCGATAGATGGAGGCGTTAGCTCACAGTTCATCAGCTCCCTCCTGATGGCCGGAGGACTTAGGGACTCCAGGACCCGCATAACTGTGGAGGGCAAGTTGACCTCCGGTCCGTATGTGGATATAACGTTATCCATGATGTCCCGATTCGGTGCCGATGTTCTACGGGAGGGGGCGACATTCATCACCGAAGGCGGAGGATACACCCCGTGCGATTACCATGTCCCTGGGGATTTCTCCTCTGCCGCCTTCCCCTTGGTAGCAGGTGCCATCTGCGGCGATGTTAGGGTCGAGGGTTTGGACCATGGGGATCTGCAGGGCGACAAGGCCATAATAGAGATATTGAGGTCTTTCGGTGCTGATGTGAGCACTGGAGATGGTTGGGCCAGGTCACGCAAGGCAGACCTGCAAGCAGCCGATGTGGACCTCGGTGACACTCCTGACCTCTTCCCTGTGGTCTGTGTACTGGCAGCTTCATCGAAAGGAACGAGCAGGCTACACAACGCCCGCCACCTGAGGTTCAAAGAGAGTGATCGCATAGCCACCTCGGTGGCCATGTTGAGGGCCCTGGGAGCGGACGTCACCCCCACCGAGGACGGTTGCGTAGTGAGGGGTGGTGGACAATTGAGAGGCGGTAGCATCGAGACCCATGGGGATCACCGCATCATGATGGCGGGAGCCATAGCGGCGATGAATGCGCATGGCACCACCGTGATGAGGATATCCGGTGAGCATAGGGTATCATACCCTCAGTTCATAGCGCAGATGAGGGATCTCGGGGGATCATTGGAGTTGGATGAAGATGAACAGGTTTGGCAATGATGTCAACGTGAACTTGTGGGGGAGCAGCCATGGTCCTTACGTGGGTTGCATAATCGAAGGTTTGGGAGGTGGTCTGGAGGTCGATTCCGAGCTTATGAGGGAGGATATGTCCCTTCGGATGCCCAAAGGGAGGATAGGGACGCAGAGGAGGGAGAAGGACGAGGTACTGTTCGCATCCGGTATCACAGAAGGCGTGACCAATGGAGACCCCATAAGCATCATGATCGCCAACCAGGACGTCAGGAGCAGGGATTATGAGCAATTCCTTAGACGTCCCCGGCCTGGACATGCCGATATGACAGCGGTACTGAGGAATCCCTGTCATGATATCAGAGGAGGGGGGATGTACTCCGGTCGCCTCACCGCACCTTTGGTCGCTGCAGGTTCCCTATGCAGGATGATATTGAGGGATGATTGTGTTTCGGTGTCTGGATTCTCCCGTGCGATCGGGGGTGTGGTCGACCACTCCGACCGTGACCCTGAGGAAGTGGTGGCCTCAAGGGGTTTTGATACCAGGGCTTGCACATCATCACTGGATTCGGCCATGGAGGAGGCCATAATCAAGGCCGGCTCTGATGGCGACAGCGTGGGAGGAGTGGTGGAATGCAGGATAGATGGACTACCTGCAGGCGTAGGCGAGCCTTGGTTCGACACCTTCGATGGCGAATTGGCCAAGGCCATGTTCTCAATACCCGCGATGAGGGCATTCGAGATAGGTGACGGTATATGGTCCTCCGGCTCGAGGGGCTCGGAAAACAACGACCCGTTCACGATAAAAGGGCGGGAGATCGGGACGGAGAGCAATCATCACGGTGGCGTTCTGGGTGGCCGCAGCAGCGGGATGCCTCTGGTGTTCCGATGCTTCTTCAAACCGACACCTTCCATATCCAAGATGCAGAGGACGGTCGATTTGACAAATCTCGAGGAGACGTCCATAGAGATTGAGGGGAGGCATGATCCCTGCATAGTACCCCGGGCGGTAGCTGTGGTGGAGGCCATGGCATGCATCGTCACCCTGGACCTTATGAAGAGAGGTGGATTCATTGAGCATTGAGGAACTCAGAGAGGAGATCGCCCAGCTAGACAGGGACATCATGGACCTGGTCGGCAGAAGGATATCCGTAGCGAAAAGGATAGGAGTGTGGAAGAATGAGAATGGGAGACCCATAAGGGACCCTGATGTGGAAGATGTGGTGGTCCAAAGGTATGTGGAGAGCGGTGACGGTCATGGAATAAGTGCCCGGACCAGCACCGAGGTCGCCCGGGCCTTGATAAGGGAGGCTGTTGATGTCCAAGCCTCATTGCCGAGGAAGTCCCCTTCGAAGAACATACTGATCATCGGAGGACTGGGCAAGATGGGCCAGTGGCTGGAAAGGTTCCTCTCCGACGATGGTCACAATGTTCATATTTTGGATGTCGACGGTCCAGACCTGGAGGTTGCGGTATTGGATATGGACGTCATCATAATCTCCACGCCCATATCATCCGTCAAGCAGATCTTGAAACAACTTGATTCATTGGACACTGATGCCTTGATCTTTGATGTTTCCTCCTTGAAATCTCCATTCTCAAGTCTACTAAAGGATATGGCACAGAGACTTAGTGTTTGCTCTGTTCATCCCATGTTCGGGCCTTCGGTCCCTTCGCTTTACGACCGAAACATCCTATTCTGTGATTGTGGCGACACTGATTCCGTATTGCGGGCCATGGAGCTCTTCGACGGTCATGGGGCAAATATGGTACGCACCACGCTTGACAATCATGACCGTAGGATGGCATATGTCCTGGGAATGGGTCATGCGGTCAATGTGGCATTCATGACCGCACTCGCTGACAGCGGGATGGATTATGGGAACCTGAAGGAGTCGGGTTCAACCACCTTCCGCAAGATGATGGAAGGGGTGGAGGAGGTGTCGCAGGAGAACCCGCACCTTTACTATGAGATACAGAACCTCAATGATAATGCCAGGATCACCTGGTCCCGTTTCATGGAGGCCGTGGACAAGGTCATGGACGCCTCACTGGACGGTTCCCCCCACAAATTCGTGGAGATAATGGAAAAGGGTAGGAGTTACCTGGATCACTCCAGGTAGGCTCCCTTTGATGCGCTGGCAACCAGTTGCTGGTATTTCCTGAGCACCCCTTTGGGGGCCTTGTCTATGGGAACGACCTCTTTGAGCCTCTTTAGCATCTCCTCTTCAGAGATCTCCACATCCAAGCGCCTGGAGGGTATGTCGATCACAACCATGTCTCCATCCTGGACCGCGGCTATCGGACCTTTGTCGAAAGCCTCAGGGGAGACATGACCTATGCTCCCGCCCCTAGTGGCTCCTGAGAACCTCCCGTCTGTGATCAATGCCACACTCTCCGAAAGACCCATTCCGGCTATAAGGCTGGTCGGGGATAGCATCTCAGGCATACCTGGTGCCCCCTTCGGACCCTCGTATCTGATGATCACCACCATTCCTGCGGTTATCTCACCGGCCATTATGGCATTCATGGCATCCAGCTCAGAGTCGAAGACCTTGGCCTGGCCTTTGAATCTCAACATACTCTCGCTCACGGCGGACTGTTTGACGACCGACCCTTCAGGCGCCAGGTTTCCTTTCAGGACCGCGATACCACCCTCCTTGTGATAAGGTTCGTCAAGAGGCCTCAACACCTCATCGTTGAGGACCTTCGCGGAAGCGGCGATCTCCTTAACGGTCCTCCCGTTGACGGTGTCTGCATCCTCGAGATATGGGAGCAGCCTGTTCAGGACCGCGGGCACCCCGCCGGCCTCCTCCAGGTCACGCATGTGATAAGGCCCTCCAGGCCGGAGACTGGTAATGTGGGGGACTTCCCGGGATATCTGGTCGAACATTTCCAGCCCTATGTCCAGTCCGAACTCCCGCGCGATGGCGGGTATGTGGAGTGCGGTGTTCGTGGAACCCCCTATCGCCATATCGACACGGATGGCGTTCCTGATGCTCTCCTCCCGGACGATGGAACGGGGCGTCGTCCCTTCACGGGCCAATTGCACCATCCTGCGGCCGGTCTGCTTGGCCAGCTCGATTTTGCGAGGGTCGACCGCCATCATCGTACCGCAACTCTCCAGGCTCAGACCGATGACCTCGGTCAGACAAGCCATGGTGTTGGCGGTGAAAAGACCGGAGCAGCTCCCCTCGCCTGGACAGGCGGCACATTCCACACGTAGTACCTCTTCCTCCTCCAGCTTGCCTGCCTTGTACTGACCCAGGGCCTCGAAGACGGATTGAAGGTCGGTAGGCTCTCCATCGAGCTTGCCGGCCTCCATGGGGCCGCCGGTGATCATCATGACCGGTATATCGACCCTTCCAGCTGCCATCAGCATGCCGGGGGTTATCTTGTCACAATTGGTCACGCCGACCCATCCGTCAAGAGAGTGGGACTGCACCATTATCTCACAGCAGTCAGCGATGGTCTCCCTG
The DNA here is from genome assembly GCA_007117455.1 of Candidatus Methanomethylophilaceae archaeon. GTDB lineage: Archaea > Thermoplasmatota > Thermoplasmata > Methanomassiliicoccales > Methanomethylophilaceae > PWHV01. Next base: position 1,119 of record SKGM01000028.1, on the reverse strand, counting down.
GAGACGAGCGAGTATCTCATACCTTGGTGACCCATCGCAACGCCGTCGCAGACCCCCGGCACACCGAACGTGAAGGCCACTCCGCCTTCCTCCTCGATCCCCTGCCGGACTGCATCGGTGATCTTGTTGAGGTGCACGTGTCCCGGTACTATGTCGTTCCAGGAGTTGGCGATTCCTATGAAGGGTTTGTCGAAATCCTCATCCTTCAATCCAGCAGCCCTCAACAGACTGCGCGATGGGGCCTTGTCCAGGCCTTTCTTTACGTTGTCGCTCCTCAATGCTTCACCTCTGCGATGGAGGGATGATAAGAAAGAAGGATTAATAACTTAGCGACAAGGGTTTGGGGGTTTAAAGGAGACTCTGAGAGTCAGTTTCAGGCGCTGCGCAGGACGATCTCGATGTTGACACCGTCCGGGACCTGTATCCTCATGAGCTGACGCAGGGCGCGCTCATCGGCATCCAGGTCTATCAGCCTCTTGTGGATTCTCATCTCCCAACGGTCCCAGGTCTCGGTGCCCTCACCATCCGGGCTCTTTCGGCACGGGACCTTGAGCTTCTTGGTGGGCAACGGCACAGGTCCGCGTATGGAGACCCCGGTCCTCTGAGAGATGCCGCGGATCTGGGTGCAGACGCTGTCGACCTTCTCGGGATCGGTTCCGCTGAGAGATATCCTTGCTCTTTGTGACATGTTCTACCCCTTAAATATAAAAAGGGAAAGGAGAGGTTTTTTACCTCTTTTCGATATCGACGCACATACCGGCGGCGACGGTCTGTCCCATGTCCCTGATGGCGAAACGACCGAGCTGCGGGAACTCCTTGGCGTTCTCGATGACCATGGGCCTGGTGGGCTCCACCTTGACCAGAGCTATGTCCCCAGTCTTGAGGAACTGTGGGTTGTTCTCCTTGGCCTGACCGGTCTTGGGGTCGATGGTCTTGATCAGCTCGACGAACCTGCAGGCCACCTGAGCGGTGTGGCAGTGGAACACCGGGGTGTATCCGATGGTGATCACCGACGGGTGGTTCAGGACGGCTATCTGCGCGGTGAAGGTCTTGGCGACGGTCGGGGGGTTGTCCACCGGACCGGCGACATCTCCCCTGCGGACATCGTTCTTGGCGATG
>SKGM01000016.1 GCA_007117455.1 Candidatus Methanomethylophilaceae archaeon | reverse complement strand
TGAGCGTGAAATCCTGTGTGGAATTACGGGTCCAGTCACCGTTATGGGCGACCACCCTCCAATGGTAGGTCTTCCTGACCTCAAATATGCTGAAGGAGTCCATGAACTCCATTCGGTTGTTAGACTGTCTATCTATCAACAACACGGGTTCAACGAAATCACCGTTGTTGCAGGTGTAAAGTGAGTATTCAGTCGCCCCCTCCGAATCCTCCCATACGAAATCCAGGTATTGATGCAGATCATAGGTAGCGTTGGCAGGATTGACCAGGGAGAAAGCCGTCGGCATCACGCCGGTCTGGAAGTGATGGGAATCTGAACAGAATGTCACACCATCATCGTTGATGGCTGCCACGCGCCAATGGTAAAGGGTATCAGACTCGAGGTCTCCTGACAACTCATAGGATGTGGTCCATGTCTGGTTGTCCACCGCCTTGTCACCATCTGAGAAAGAGCCCGGAGTACGGGATATCCATAAGCTGAAGGTGGCGGCACCGTCGGAATCCTCCCATTGCAAAATTGGTCGCGGGCCTATTGCCAAGGCATCATCGTCGGGCTTAAGAAGGGAGAATGATAAGGGTTTATTGAGGACAGGACCATCATCGGACAGGGAGGGGATTATGTTGATGGCCATCAAGGATGACGCCAGAATTATTGCCATTCCGACAACCAACAACGATCGTCTCCCCATAAAAGATATTTTGATATTATGATTATATAAGCATATCCCAAAATATAAAAAATAGGGAGTATAATATTACAGGTTCTGATTTCAAAATTACTTTGTTCATATCAAAATGAACCCCTTACGGTTTGAACCTTCAAACCTGGCCTATACCATTGAATGAAGTGTACACTGAGCAATGTTCTTCTTCATTGCTCCATCGTAATCCTCATGTTACGAAGATGCCTAGTCCTGTCACCATCATCAATCTTGGGCAATCTATCAATCTCATCCATGTATTCTTTCGTCAGTCCGTTCTCCTCCGCACCGAGCATCAGGAAACGGTGGTACCAGACGTACATGGGGAAGTCCTCCTCAGTCGTCCTTCCTTCGCACGCGATGTAAGCCATCGCATCCATCGGTTTTCCGTTCACATCATAAACGGTCACAAGATGCGGCTCATAGTGGTTGTTCCGTCGAACGGGAGAATAACCCTCGGCGCTGTCCAAACCCTCCCTTTCCGCAACAGGAACTGACCATAAAACACCCCAGACCCTACCTCCTGCATACGGTTCGATGTTGGCCTTGCTCGAGCCGTCATCACTGATCTTGTTGGCCCTCAGCCGATAATCCGGAAGATATGCAACGCCTACCTTCCGAATACCACCCACCCTCTTCTCCAACCTTCCACGTAGCATGTTGGAGCCATAGGCGAAATTGAGGATCGATTCTCCCTCTGTCACGTTCTGAAACCGATCAGGAATGTCAATCACCCAATGCTTTTATTGCTATGTCGTATATTTTTGTTCTTGTGGCATCATCAAGTTCTTTGAAGAACCATGCACAGGGCATCATTCGGTGTTCAGACTCCTCATCAAGATGGAATCCCACCTTCTCGGTATAGCCCAACGTCATATATTGGGCGTCATTTCTGAAGAACAGCATCACTGGTTGATTTTTCGATCTGGCATATCCAGGCATACCATACCAGACACGAGGATGGATGTCCGGTGACCCATCTATGATGATGTCATGGATGGCCAACCCCATCGACCTGAAAGGTTCTTCATAAGCCATGATCTTGGCAATCACTTTCGACTCATCGATTTGTTTCCCGTCTTCCTTATCAAAACGGATTTCGTCGGTCATGGGAAACCTCCATTCTATCATGTCGTTTTGGTTTTTCAGGATTATATCAACTTCCATTTGCAATATCAATACCATCCACCACTGGGTTGGAATTTGGAATAGGTTTCATCACTCTGTCGTCCTTAGGAATATGCCCGTCAGCAATCGATGTCCTATCAAACCTGTCGTAAGTTGCCAATGTATCATGGAAAGCCTTTTTTGAGGGAAGGGATATGGAACGGAATCAAGGAGTCAGGATAGGATGAAGAAACACGTGAAGAGCAATGTCCATTGGGTAGGTAAGGTCGATTGGGAATTGAAGACATTCCATGGTGAGGAACTCTCCACCCACAAGGGCTCCACTTACAACTCATACCTCATACAGGAGGAGAAGAACGTCCTCATCGATACGGTCTGGACTCCATATGCGAAGGAGTTCATCGACAACCTGTCGTCCGAGATAGACCTGGATGACATCGATTTCATCATCGCCAACCACGGTGAGGTGGACCATAGCGGTTCCCTGCCCGCGTTGATGGAGCGCATCCCGGACACTCCCATCTACTGCAGCGCCAATGCCGTCAAGTCCTTGAAGGGGCAGTACCACCAGGACTGGAACTTCAAGGTCGTGAAGACCGGTGACAGCATAGACATCGGCAACGGGAAGCAGCTGGTGTTCGTGGAGATGACCATGTTGCATTGGCCGGACAGCATGGCAGTCTACCTGACTGGGGATAACATACTGTTCAGCAACGACGCCTTCGGACAGCATCTGGCAACTGAGGCCCTGTTCAACGACAAGGTGGACAGGTGCGAACTCTACCAGGAGGCGATGAAGTACTACGCCAACATCCTCAATCCCTACAACCCCCGTCTCAAGAAGAAACTGGACGAGGTATCCTCCCTGAACCTGGACATCGACATGATAGCCACCAGCCACGGTGTCATATGGCGTGACGACCCGATGCAGATCGTCGAGCGCTATGCGCAATGGGCCGAGGACTACCAGGAGGACCAGATAACCATCGTCTACGACACCATGTGGAACGGCACCAAGACCTTGGCGGAGAGGATCGCGGAGGGCATAAGCTCCGCTGACGCTGACGTGACCGTCAAGATGTTCAACATCGCCAAGAGCGATGTGAACGACATCGTCACCGAGGTGTTCAGGTCCAAGACCGTCGTCGTCGGCTCACCTACGATGTCCAACAGCACCTTGCACTCCGTGGCCGGCCTCATACACCTGATGAAATCCATGCGCTTCAAGGGAAAGAAGGCCGCCGCATTCGGATGTTACGGGTGGAGCGGGGAGTCTGTCAAGATGATCAACGAGGCCATGGCGGATGCTGGCTTCGAGGTCGTCGGTGAAGGTCTACGTAACCAATGGAACCCGGATGTCGAAGCACAGAAGGCCGCCATGGAGTACGGAAGAAAGATATCCCAGCTATGACATCATAACTGAAGGTGTTTGAATGAAGAAATACAAGTGCATTTCGTGTGGATACGTCTACGACCCGCTGCTCGGGGATGATGAGGGAGGCATAGGGCCGGGAGTGGCCTTCGAGGACCTTCCTGACGACTGGCTCTGCCCGGTCTGCTACGTGGGCAAGGATGAGTTCGAGCCCATTGACTGATCGAACACTCGAAAAACGGGTTGCGGGTCCGATGCGACCGCAGTAGGTCAGATGAAACCATTTCAAACCCCTATTCTGGGAAGAATCCTGAGATCTGAAAAATCATCTCATTCATAATACAAGATGTGGGGAACAGATCGTCATCACATCACCATCGACATCTCCGCTCTCTAACCCACCCTCCTACCTGCTTGTTGGAACATTCGATATGATTATGTCCGAGCAGTTGCCTGATTACCCCATGGACTATGTTAAGGTGGAAGGCGAGGACTGCGGGGACCTGGTCCTCTACGCACTCTCGACATGCATGTGGTGCAAGAAGACGAAACAGCTCCTGGACGAGATGAATGTCGCCCACCGCTATCTCTACGTGGACCTCCTTGACAAGGATGCCAAGAAGGAAGCGATGATGGAGATGGCCAAACACAACAACTCCGGATCCTTCCCCCTCATCGTGATAGATGGTGAGGACACCATCCTGGGTTTCAAGGAGGAGGAGATAAGGAGGTTGTCTAAGCGATGAGTCCCAGCTCCGATGATATTGAGAGGATGACGAACAAGCTTAGAAGGCAGGCGGAGTCCCGGGGATACCATCTGACTCCTGACCAGGAAGCCTTGAGGTCCCTGGTGGAGGGCCTCTTGGTGAACATGGAAAGGTACGGCTATCCCTCCTGCCCCTGCCGATTGTCGATAGGTGAGAAGGAGGATGACCTGGATATCATATGTCCCTGCGATTATCGGGATGCCGACCTGGATGACCATGGTGCGTGCTACTGCTCCCTGTATGTGGACAAGGCCATCGCCGATGGGGTGAAGGAGGTTCAGCCGGTTCCAGAGAGGAGGCCGCCTGAAGATGAGAGGGGTGCCGTAGCTGTATCCTCAGGCAGGTTCGCCTACCCTGTGCACCGCTGCAAGGTCTGCGGTTACCTCTGCGCCCGTGAGAAGCCTCCGGAGAAGTGCCCGATATGCATGGCGGGACGTGACCGCTTCGAGCCCTTCGCCTGAAACGGTCATTGCGGCTCTATCGGCTCCCGGTCCTTGCAATCGAAAGGGGCACATGGGGCCTCCTCCCTGCCACCGTTCTGCGTGCAGTCGAACGCCGAGCATTGCGCAGCAGGTCTGCCACCTCCCGAGGAACCTTTGGGGCTGAGCTTTGTGGGATAGAGGTAGGACATCACATAAGCCGCCGTCAAAGCTCCGATGATCTGAGCGCTTGCCCATATCAGAGCGGTGGTCGGTGCTATGCCAGCGATGGAGTCGGTGAATATCCTGGATAGGTTTATGGCCGGATTGGCGAACATGTTGCTCGAGGTGGCCATGATCATACCGCCAACCATCAGGCCGACAGCGAGGGAGGTCTTGTCAGATCCTCCGCGCACACAACCGTATATCACCGCCACCAGCAGGAAGGTGCCCACTATCTCAGACAGGTATGTTGCGGCGGTCAGTTTATCGTTGTCGCTGATGATGAACAGCGCTTGTGTGGTGTCGAAGAACAACAGGTTGACCATCAACACCCCGACCATGGCTCCGCTCAGTTGGGATGCGATGTATAACGACGCCTTACGACGTGATA
>SKGM01000026.1 GCA_007117455.1 Candidatus Methanomethylophilaceae archaeon | reverse complement strand
CCGGTGACCGCCTTATGGTACATGGGGTCTATGAAATCCGGCCCTATCTTGTAAGCCTGCACCGTCTCCCGCCTTGATAGGGCCGCCATAAGGCCGGTTGCGATGGATGTCTTCCCCGCTCCGCTGGCTGAACCGGATATGACAATCCTGTCCATATCAGCCCACCCTTGACTCGATGAGTTCCCTGATGGTGTCTCCGGTCTCAGAGGGTATGATGTCCCTGGCACCCATGACCATGGAGTGGGATGCTATCTCCCCGACGGCCTGGAAGCCTCTATCCAGGAGTCCGGCCAGTATCCGGGGTTGGTCGGTAACGACCAGGTCATCGGAACGAAGGCCCATGTAGGCATGCGGTATCCCAGTGAAGATTCGTAGGTCGGAGTTTCGCTCATTGAGTATATCTTCAAGCTTGTCACCGGTGACCGCATACTCATCGAGGGCACCGGTCATGATCGGTTCGAGCCCTTCTGATGAAATCCTGGATAGGATGTCCTCTGCATATCTTCTGATACGGGGCAACCCTCCTGAAGGGTCGACGTTCATCACGTGCCTCACATCGCCTCCCAGGGTACGGGAGGCCTCCTCTATGGCCAGGTTTATGTCAGCAAAACGATATGCCAGTTCCTTCTTGGCGTTCATGATCACATCAACCGACCCTCCGGCCTCCAAGGTCTGGATTATCCTACAGGCCATCGAATGCTTGGTCGGTCCTCGGGTCGGTCTGATGTAACCTTTGGAGGCCATTCCGAAATCCCTCTCCATTGTGGTCGCCGCCTCCAAAAGCAGCTTCTGCCTATTGAGCTCGTACCCGTCGATGATGCCCACGTGCTCCGCTGCCTCCATGGCCCTTATGGCTCCAGTGGTGTTGTCCCCCATGCAACCGTGCACATCGACCAATATCAGCTCGGCATCGATCATGCCTCTGAAAGGATTCAGATCCTCACCGATGATCATCGATGCGCAGGTGCCTACAACACCAACCCTAGAGGGTCCGAATAGGTCCTCCACTCTTTCCAGAACCTCCCGCATGGATTCGTATGCACCGAATATCAGGTCCTTCTCGTTCATGGAGGTGGTAACGACACGCACACCGGCCTCTTCCAGCATCCTCGATGCCATGAATCCACAGCCTGAAGGGCCATGTATGATTATGACGTCCACATCCAGGTCTCGAAGGGTGTACATAGCAGCGACTATGGGGTTGGGCCGTGGATGGAGTACCGCCGTCATTGATAGGCCTCCTTCTGGAATACCAGGATCGTATGACGGTCCTCGGCCAGCGATTGTAGGTCAGGAGGGTCGCCATCACAGACCATCATCTCGGCCCCATGGGATGATGCGTGAGTCTCCATCTCAACAAGGTCCATCTTCTCACAGACCTTCCTGTTCGCAGGTATGACCACTATCAATGCTCCTTTCAGGTCATTTTCCCGGGATATCTGTCCCAACATGTGCCCCATGGAGAGGCTGGATATGCCTGGGTTCCTCTCGGTCACCACATGGGTGCCGTTTATGGAACTGTATTGGCAGCGGCCTGTGACACCTTTGAATCCCCTGAGACCTTCCAATATCGCGTCCTTGGAAACGCCCAATGAGATCGATGCCGCCACGGCCGCATCGAGAGAACCTCTGGCGATCCAAAGCAACGAATCGGGTGACAACTCCAGGACCTCATCCATCACCTCGATTATCTGAGGCCCTCCCAGGATGGGAGGGGAGAGGAAGTCGACCTCGCCACCGTATCCTTTCACCCCGGGGGGCGCATGACCCTGCCAGACATCCATCTCATTGGAGGGTATCAGGTTCACTCCCTTAGGATTGAAGACCGAGGCTTTGGCCTCGGATGCCCTCCTCGTACCATTTGCTATGGGGTAGTCCTCAGCAAGATTGGTCATAAGTGATAGAGCGGCCTCCCCGCTACCTCCGAGGGATACCTCGGCCACTATAACGTCATAACCCTCCTCAGGTAGTGTCAGCAATGATGTAGGGGCGATGCTGACAGAGTCGTCCAGGACCGTGCCCTCACCATCCTCCCATGACTCTCTGGCGCGTGAGGTGTGCAACAAAACCCTCGATCCATCCATTGAGAGTATCCTTGCCAGTAGATAACAGGCGGTGGTCTTACCCTTTACACCGGTTACCTCCACCCTCCTGATCCCATTGTCCACGAGTGATCCCACGGCCTGATGGAAATTCATCCTCTGACCATAGGATGCGCCGGATATGTAGGAATCAGGACAATGGACGGGGGAAACCAGAAGGTCGTAATGACCAACCGGCACCTCACGTTCAGCGATTATCCCCCTGGACCTCAGCAACTCAAGGTCCGAATCCTTTGCCAGACCGTATATGTCGACAGCGGTGACCTCATGCCCCTTACGAATGTACCTTTCCGCCAGGACATCCCCCCCGTGGGTGAGGTCCAGTATGAGGATGTGCATGCCGACGCCTACACCAGGGACTTGATCCTTTCATCGATTATGTCGGTTATACGGGGGTCATCACCTAGTGGACGCCCATACTTGACATCTATCTTACGACCGTTGAGCTCCACGACTCCGCCGTCACTCCCCTCCGGGATGCCGAGTTTGCGGGGTATGTCGCGGGTTATGTGGACTCCGGATGCGATGAACACCGGCATGGCGTACACCTTGTCATAACCCATCTCTGCCAGTTCAGCCATCTTCTCCCCCACCAATGGCATGGTCTTCTCATTGTAGCCGATATGGACATCCTCATATCCCTTTTCACGGAGATATCTCGCCTGGAGCTCCAGTACCTCTTTGTTGTAGTCCAGCTTTGAGCCGTGGCCCACCAGTAGTATAGCTTCTTTGCTCATGTTGGTTTTCTCCAGTAACACTTTATGGTGTCATTCTTAATATTTCTTGTGTTATCAATTGATTAGATAGTGTTACTGCCGCTTCTCCAGTAGACCTACGATCTCATCGATCATCATCTGGAAATCGGCCTTTGAGGCTACATGGTCAACATTGTAGCCACGGGATATCATCTCCATGGAGGTGGGTTCGCCTATCGCGGCCACCAGTATTGTGGATAATGCGGTCATCAGCCCATCCTTGCCCAGATAGGACTCGCCCTGGTGGATGAATGTTGATGCTGATAGGGCAGAAGTAAGAGCCATGGCGTCCACCCTCGAAGCGTCCAAGTCCTTGAATAGACGGGCATGACGGTCGGAGAAAGCGCAGGGTTCCAGATGATACACGTGGAACTCATCTATCTCGGCCCCCGCCTGCTCCAATCCCCTGTTGAGTACCTTGCTACCTTTGTCGGACCTCAATAGCGCTACCCTTTGACCCCCTACTTCATTACCGAGCAAGCTCACCAATCCTTCGGATGTGTAATCTGAGGGCATATCGCTGACTATGCCATTCTCCGCCAATCTGTCCCTGGTGGCCCGCCCGATGGAGATGCAACGCACCTTTCGTAGCCCATCCTCCAAAGAATCAAAATCGGAAGCCATGCTCCAGACCTTTTCCACGGCGGTCATGGATGTGAAAACGACTACTTTGTAGATATCAGAATCAAGACCACTCAGGAATTTACGGAATCCCTCCTGGTCCCCATCCTTGATTACCAAGGAAGGAGCGCACAGTGCAGTCATTCCCTTGGCCTCCACGATACGTATCGATTCCTGCAGCCTCTCCTCAGGACGGGTGAAGGCTATGGTTCTCATCCGAGATCCCCCAGAACATCCATGGATCTCACACTGTCACCGATAATTATGATGCCTGGTGCTTTCAAGCCCTTCTGACTTACATCCTCGGCCACATCGCCGAGTCTGCTCCTTAGGCATCTCTGGTTCACAGTTGATCCATCGGTCACCACTGCCGCAGGGGTATCGGATGGAAGTCCGCCCTCTATCAGAGCGGTAGATATCCTTCCGATGTTACCCATCCCCATCAATATGACGATGGTTCCTCCGCATGCAGCCAAATTCGACCAGTTCAGGCGGTCCCCACCGCGGTCAGCCCTTTCATGACCGGTCACGAATGTGACCATCGATGAATGGTCCCGATGGGTGACAGGGATGCCTGCCAACTCTGGGACGGCTATGGCGGATGATACGCCAGGGACCACACGGACCTCCACGCCTTCTAAGCGTAATGCCTCAACCTCTTCCGCCCCCCTGCCGAAAAGGAACGGGTCCCCTCCCTTCAACCTCACCACCTTCCTACCGGCCTTACCCAGTTCACAGAGGAGTTTGTTGATGTCCTCCTGGCCCATGGTGTGGTCACCGCCCCTCTTACCCACATCGATCTTCTCCGCATCATCGTTCAGAAGGAGCAGGGATGGATTCACGAGCGCATCATAGACGATCACATCCGCCTCCTCGATCAACGATCTCCCTTTGATGGTGAGTAGCCCCGGGTCCCCAGGCCCTGCACCGACCAGGTGCACTATCCCCCTTGACATCAGAAAACCTCCTTGAGATAACCACTGACTTGTTCAAGCCAAGTCTCATCGACATTATCGAATTGCATATCCAGGCATCTCTTATCCCTACCATCCAAGGTGACCGACAGGGCCCTGAGTCGATGTCCTTTACCCGATTCGGTCACCAATATCCCTACCGGGGCTGAGCAATCAGCGCCCATCATCCTCATCAACCGCCTCTCCAGGTTCACAGCGTGCATGGTGGGGACGTGATTCACAGCGTCCAGTATTCGTAATGCGTGTTCATCATCTGACCGGCAAGCCATGCCTATCGCGCCTTGACCGGGTGCGGGGGTGAAATGGTCGCAGTCCAAAGGATGGGACTCCACTTCCAATGACAACCTCTGCACGCCGGCTGAAGCCAGTATGATGGCGTCATAGAGCCCCTCCTCCAACTTCCGGACCCGGGTGTTCACATTCCCACGTATGGTCATCGGGACCAGGTCCGGGCGGAGGTTCCTGATCATAGCCGCCCTTCTCACACTCGACGTCCCTATCTTGGCCCCGGAGGGTAGGAGCGCCAACGGACATGGGATTATCACATCCTCCACGGGGCCGCGGGGCAGTACGCTT
>SKGM01000034.1 GCA_007117455.1 Candidatus Methanomethylophilaceae archaeon | reverse complement strand
GGGTGGGTTCGCCGCCTTCGAAGTACAGTATCCTGGCCCCGCGGCGGTACTGTTCGCGCATCTCGGACTCCATCTCATCCCAGGAGAGGCTCCTCTTGGGGGGCAGGAGGTCCTTGTTCCCCTCGATGCTGCAATGACGGCAGCTGAGGTTGCACGCATAGTGTATGATCATGGTGTTGACCAAAGGCCTCTTGAATCCCAGTTTGCAACCTATCCACCAGCCAGCATGGCTGACGAACTGTCTCACCAATCCCATGGGGATGGGATTTCAGGCAGGATATAAAAGGGGTTCGCACCGTCAGCCTTATGTCGGGCGGTCGGGATGGGGTACCCATGCGGTTGTTCTTTGCCGTACATGCACCCGCCGATCCCCGTTTGGAGGCGGTCATTTCACGTCTTGAGGCTTACAAGGGGATCAGGACAGTGGATCCCAGGTCCCTGCATATCACCCTGCGCTTCCTAGGCGATACCGATGACCGCCTTATCCCGGACCTATGCCGCATTCTGGAAGGGGCCCTGCGTGGGATGTGCGCACCGACGGTCACCCTGCGTTCCATAGGCTGCTTCCCCTCCCCATCCAGACCGCGGGTGGTCTGGGCGGGTGTGGAGGATGGAGGGAGGCTAGCTACGATTGCTGAAAGGATCGAGGATGGCCTGGAGGGGCTGGGATTCGAGAGGGAGGACAGGGCCTTCCGCCCACATCTAACCCTGGCCAGGGTTAAGGACCCCAAGACCGGCGTCATGAAAGGGCTTCAAGACCTGGAAGGTAGGGAGATGGGAAGATTCACTGTGGAAGATGTCAGTCTAATCAGCAGTGAACTGACTCCTCAGGGTCCGAGATACAGGACGGTGTGTTCCCACAGCTTCGAACAACGTAGTTAGCCTAGATGCAGCTGTCAGGGATTTATCAGCGGCATAATCTGCTACAATCATGATATCCAAGACCAAAAGGGCCGCCGCCCTCCAACGGGACCGCGGCGGGGCCATAGAGGGTCTGCCCCTGCAACTCATGATCCTGGTGATCATCGCAGGATTGGCGACCACTGTCATCGTAGGTTGGATGGGGGCCATCGACATGCCGAAGGGCATCGGGTCGGTTCAGGTGGAGCCGGGGCAGATAGTGCTTGAGGATGGAGAGGGGGGCATACGTTATGCCGAGGGGATCTCCTTGGACGTGACGGTCCTGGACAACATGGGAGAGCCGGTGCAGGGGGCGACGGTGGTACTAACCGGATGCAACGTGAAAGATGGTGACCTACCAGTAGTCTTCGCCATCACCGGCGATGACGGCATCGCCCGATTCAATTCTTTGAGCATGCAGACTTCGGGAGGTGTCGGCTTCCTAGAGGTGAGTGCCAGTAAGAGCGGTTACAGCAGCGGGACGGATGCAAGGGTGTTGGTGATATGAGGTGTCGTTCCGGCGTGATAGACCTTCCTCTACGGCTCACCATCACCTTGTTCATCATCGCCCTCTCACTGCCCATAGCCGATGCCGCCCTGCAGCATCAGCAACAGGAGGAGGCGGTCCGCGAATGCCGTGCCCAGGCGGCATCGCTACTGGACGTTGCAACCCTGGTCTTCCATCAGGGCGAGGGATCCACGCGTATCTTCCGGGTGGATATCCCCCAAAGCACCTCCATAGTGGTGCTTGAAGGCGCTTTGCTCCTGGAGTATGAGGGCAGGAACGCCGGCATGGTCAAGGTCGGTACCCCTTCGTTCCTACTGGTCACCGAATCTCCTATGACATTGACTGACGGCGACATGATCCGACTGAGTTCCATAAGGGTCGATGGATCTCCAGCTGTGGGGGTCTGTCCGGCATGATGGAGCTGACCCTCTCCCGAGTCACCGCCGCCATGTGCGCCTTGTTGCTGTTGGCCGCACTCGTCCCCCATCTGGAGATGAGCACCGAGCAAAAGAGGGATGATGTCACGAGGTCATTGGCGACATCCTTCGACAACTTGATGGTCAAGGTGGCACAGAGTGGTGCCACTCTGATGCTGAATGGAGGGGAAGTGCTTCCCGGGCCTCATTGGGATATGACGGTGGAAAGGGGATCGATACGTATGACGGACGGTGAGCGGACGGAGGTCATTGAATCACATGCGAACTACAAGGGCGAACCATTCACCATATCCCATGACACTTGGTTCCTGCTTGTGGGCTCCTCGAACGAGGGTATCAGGACGGTTCACCTGCAGAAGGTGGACACCATGTCCTCCACACCATCCGCTAATCTGGACACATCCTCTAGGTCATTGTAGATGTGCATAGAGGCCCGGGCACATCCCGCAAGGCCTCTCGATCGGAACCAAGGGTGGCAGCAGTGCATCCCCGAGCGTATCAGCACCCCTGCGGTCTCATCGAGTATCATTGCCACGTCATGCGAGCCCAGGCCATCCACGTTGAAGGAGCATATGCCCGCCCGCAGAGATGCATCCTCCGGTCCGAGGATACTCACCTCCGGTATGGCTGCCAGACGTGACCGGAGGGCTCTGTTCAATGATGTCTCGTGCTCCCTCACCACATCCAGGCCTATGGCCTCCAGATATCCAGCTGCGGATCCAGCCCCTATGATCGCGGCATAATTCAGAAGGCCGGCCTCGAACCTCTCCGGAGGAGGCAGCAGCTCAACGCTGTCGTAATCCGCGATCCCTACGGTACCGCCTCCCACGCTCAGAGGCTCGAGACCCTCCAGGACCTCCTCTTTGCCATAAAGCACACCGAGTCCTGTCGGGCCCAGCATCTTCTGCACTGAAACCGTGTACAGGTCGACATCGAGTTTGGCTACATCCACAGGTGAATGGCCCACATGTTGCGCACCGTCGAGCATAACCAGGGAGCCGTTGTCGTGCGCGATCTCCACCACCTCCTTGGCCGGCAGCGTGGTGCCGGTTACATTGGATGTGTGGACCATGGAGACCAATCTGACCGAGGGATCCAAGGCGTCCTGGAAGGAGTCCAGGTCCAGGATCCCGTCCTCGGTGGGGGAGTAGGCGCGACCCACGCCCTGTTCCTGCAAGCGCAGCCAAGGTATGTGGTTGGAGTTGTGCTCGATGTCCGTGGTCAGGACCCGGTCCCCGGGCCGCAGCCCCAGACCTTTCGCCACTGTGTTGATGGCCTCGGTGCAGTTCTTGGTGAATACCACGGAATCTGGGCTGGGTGACCCGATTAGACGCGATATGGCCTCCCTGCTCTCATCCACCTCGATGGACACCCGGTTCGCCAGACGATGGACGCTACGTCCTCCGCAGGCTGGAAACTCCCGGTTGTAGCGGTCCATGGACTCGATGACCACATCCGGTTTAAGGCTCTGGCAGGCGCTATCCATATAGACCAACCCTCCCTTCCTGAGCAGAGGGAAATCGTCACGTATGCGCCTGACGTCCATACGCCATCAATCCCCTTGCCGATTATACAACTTTCCCTCCATAAGCAATAACTACCGTCGACCCGATGACCATCCCATGCGCCGGGTGTACCTGGACAACAACGCCACCACCAGCCTTGACCCGCAGGTCCTGGAATCCATGATGCCGTACCTCGAGCATAGCTATGGGAATCCCAGCAGCCTCCATTGGCTGGGGGATGAGGCGGCTGCGGCCATGACAGGTTCCCGTGGTCAGTTGGCCTCGGTACTGGGATGCTACCCCAGCGAGATCTTCTTCACATCAGGGGGCACCGAGGCGGACAACATCGCCGTCCTGGGCGCCGCCAGGGCCTCGGGTCGGAGGGGACGCATAATCACTTCGGCCATAGAGCACTCCGCGGTACTGGATGCATGCCACGCCCTCAAGGATGAGGGCCATGATCTGACCGTCCTGCCGGTTGATCGGGAAGGTATCGTGGACCCCGCCGATCTGGAGCAGGCCATGGATGAGGACGTCATACTGGTGTCGGTCATGGCGGCCAACAACGTCATCGGGACTCTACAGCCATTGAGGGAACTGATCGATATCGCCCATGAGCACGGGGCCCTTTTCCATACCGATGCCGTCCAAGGATTCTGCCGCATGCCTCTGGACATGAGGGAGCTAAAGGCGGACATGCTCTCCGTTTCAGCGCATAAGATACATGGTCCCAAAGGGGTGGGGGCGCTGTTCGTCCGCGAGGGCACCCCTGTGTCACCGATCACCTTCGGAGGCGGCCAGGAGGGAGGCCTCAGGCCTTCCACGGAGAATGTGGCAGGGGTGGTCGGTCTGGGGAGGGCAGCAAGCCTGGCCCACTCCGGCATGGATGTCCGCAATGGTGAGATGAAACGCCTGCGGGACATGGTCATCGACGAGGTCTGCGGGATCGAGGGCGTCCACCTCAACGGCCATCGCTCCCATCGCCTCGCCAACAACGTCCATCTGAGGATAGATGGGGTCAACGGGACCGAACTCGTGTTAGGCCTCAGCGACCGGGGAATAGCCGCCTCCACAGCATCCGCATGCAGTGCCAGCAGCCCGTCTCCGTCCCATGTGCTCACCGCTTTGGGCCTGAGCTGGGACCAGGCATCCTCATCATTGAGGCTCGGCCTCTCACACCATACCAGCGAGGATGATGTGCGCTATCTGCTGGAGGTGCTACCGCAGGCGGTGCGTGAGCTCAGGGATGCGAAGCGGTTTAATCCGACTAGTGCATAGATGTGATGACGATGACCGACCTGACAGTAAGCATATCTTCCATCAAGATGGACAACCCCTCCATGTTGGCCTCCGGGATATTGGATGAGACAGGCGATTCCCTCCTGCGTATGATGTCCGTGGGAGCTGGGGCGGTGGTGACCAAATCCATTGGAATGCTGCCGCATGACGGCCATCCCAACCCCTGCATAGTGGAGACCGCCGACGGTTACGTGAACGCCATGGGCCTCCCCAACCCCGGTATGGAGGAGTTCGCCGAGGAGCTCAGGGTGATAATGCCCACCCCCGCTCCGGTCATAGCCTCCATATACGCATCCTCAGCCGCTGATTTCGCCACCATAGCCGTGAGCATGGAGGAGGCGGGGGCGGCAGGCATCGAACTGAACCTCAGCTGCCCCCATGCCTCCGGGTTCGGCATGGAGGTGGGGACCGACCCAGCAACCGTGGGGTCGATAGTTGCCGCAGTGAAGGACGCGGTGAAGGTCCCAGTGATGGCGAAACTAACGCCGAACACCGCCGAGCTGGTGCGTATAGGCAAGGCGGTGGAGGAGGCAGGGGGGGATGCGGTGGTGGCCATAAACACCCTGAAGGCGATGGTGATATCCCCTGAGTTCGCAAGGCCGGTCCTCTCCAACCGTTACGGGGGACTCTCCGGTTCCGCCATCAAACCGGTTGGAGTCCGGGCGGTCTATGACCTGTACCGGGAACTGGAGATCCCCATCGTGGGTGTGGGCGGTATATGTGGTTGGAGGGATGCTGCCGAGTACATAATGGCCGGGGCGACCTGTTTCCAGGTCGGAAGCGCGGTGGGGACCGTCGGTCCGGAGGTGTTCACCCGTATCATAGAGGGCCTGGAGGCCTTCATGGGGGAGTATGGTTATCCTGACCTTGACTCAATGAGGGGTGCTGCCCATGAGTGATGTCGTGAGGATCAAGAGGATAAGCCAGGAATCCAAGGACACATCGACCTTGGCCTTCGATTGGGGAGCCCATACCGTGCCAGGGCAATTCATAATGGTATGGATACCAGGAATCGACGAGATACCCATGTCCCTGTCATCCACCGGAAGTGAGAAGACGGTCACCGTACGCAAGGTGGGGGACGCCACCTCGGCCATACACGCATTGCAGGAGGGTGACCGAATCGGGGTCCGCGGTCCCTACGGGAATGGTTTCGACCTCAACGGCCTCCGGACCCTGGTTGTAGGCGGCGGTGTCGGGATGGCCCCCCTCATGCCTGTCCTGCGAACGGTTTATGCCGACCTGGTGATCGGAGCCCGGTCCGCTGACGAGATACTCTTCGAGGAGGAGGCGAGGCGTTACTGCAGCAATGTGGAGATATCCACCGATGATGGCAGTCTCGGTTTCCATGGCAACGCCGTACAGCTTGCCGAGGCCATGATGGACAAGGGCGACTATGAGCAGGTCATCGCCTGTGGTCCGGAGGTTATGCTCCACTATCTGTTCCAAGCATGTGAACGGAGGGGTCTGCCCTGCCAGCTCTCCTTGGAGAGGTACATGAAGTGCGCGGTGGGTATATGCGGTTCATGCATGTTGGGCAGGGAGAGGGTGTGCATCGACGGTCCGGTCTTCGACTCTGAGAGGTTGAGGATGCTGCCAGAGTTCGGCAGGAGTCGGAGGGACCCGGCGGGAAGGATCGTCGACCTATAGGCCGAGGCAGCGTCTGGCTATCCTCTCGAACTCCTCATCGGTGACCCGTCCCTGGCCCTCGCCCATGCGTTTCACCTCGTCCAGCATCATATTGAGCTGGGAACGGGTGTAATCCAGTCCCATGGCCTTGAGTTTGCTCTCCAGTATATGGGCCCCGGAATGTTTTCCCAGGCGGAGATGGCGGACGTTACCCACCGACTCCGGTTCTATGTACTCGTAGGTGGAAGGGCAGTTGAGGATGGCCGCCACGTGGATACCCGACTCATGGGAGAATGCGTTCTCACCGGTGATCGGGTGGTTCACGGAGCATTGGTAACGCGACAACTCCGCCACCCTCCTCGACAAGGGGGTGAGCTTGGTGGTGTCGACCCCGATATCGTAATCATAGAGGAATTTCAGGGCGGCCACGAACTGTTCCAGCGGAACGTTCCCGCAGCGTTCGCCCATTCCGTTCACGGTGGTGGTCACCGCATTGGCCCCGGCGGCCACCGCTGCCAGGGCATTGGCGTTCGCCAGACCGAAATCATTGTGGAGGTGCACCGAGACAGGGGTCTGGAATACACTCTTCACTTCCTTGACCAGAAGGCTGATGCCCTCAGGGGTTACACAACCCAGGGTGTCTGTCACGCCCAACCTGTCCACTTTAAGGGAATCCGCGGTGCGGTACATGCGCATCAGGACCTCCAACGGGGTCCGGGTCCCATCCTCACAGCTGAAACTCACCCGGAGGCCATGGGCCTTGGCGTGCTCTATGGCCTCGGTGGCGTACTGTTCCAGGGTCTCCACCGCAACCTCCTTGCTGTACTTGTAGCGGCGGTGTATGTCCGAGGTGCCTGCGAAGATCAGCACCGTGTCGACCTCGGCCTCCAATGCACAGTCGATGTCCTGGGGTCTCGCCCGACAGAGGCTGAGGATGCTCGCATCGAGGTTCAAGCGGGATATGTCCCTTATGGATTCCATCTCCGTCTTGGACACGGCCGCGAAACCCGCCTCGATCTCCGGGACCCCGGCATCATCCAGCAGGGTGGCTATCTCCAACTTGTCATCATGGCTGAAGGCCACGCCTGGCATCTGCTCCCCGTCCCGGAGGGTGGAGTCGTATATCGTCACATCACCGGCCTTCAACGGACGGTTGTATGGACAATTGCTGAGCATGGTCCTTCGGAACAACGAGCAGCTTATTATTCTTTGTCCGGCGCGGTGGCGTTCGTCGGACGACCCTCCCATCATGTTTATCAACGGGCAACGCACTGATACATCAGCGATAAATGAGGTGTACCCAGATGACAGATAGCAAGCTTTTCCTGTTGTGCGTGGACGGTTCCGAGAACTCCTTCAGGGCCGCCAGGTTCGTCGGTGGCCTGGCGGCGGACCTGGATGCCACAGTGACCATCCTGTATGTGCTACACGAGGAGGAGGTGGCGGAATACCCCCGTGACCTGGAGGATGATGAGTATGACTCGGACAGCAAGATCGGTCCAGCGGTCGAGGCCCTGGAGGGACTCGATGTGGATTACGCCATATCGGTACAGATAGGCAATCCCAAGGGGATAATCATCGAGATGTCGGCAAAGTACGATGCGGTCGTCATGGGTTACAAGGGCATGACCGGACGGAAGATCACCGAGGTCCTGTTCGGAGGTGTGGCGGAGTATGTGCTCCGCCATAGTGACAAGCCGGTGTTGATGGTGCCTTGAGATCGGGATACATCGAGATCCAGCATGGCAAGCTGAGGGTCAGCGTGCCCAGGGGCGTATTCCGGGATGACGGTGGAACGGACCCTTTGGAGGAAAGGAACTTCCGGGATCTGATGCGTTCCCGCTACCCTTGGTTGACCGAGAGGTCACTGGACGTCCTCATGTCCACCGCTGTCGAGGAGTTCTCCAGGATCCAGGATCACGAGAGACGCGGCGCCCCCAGGGGCCGGGAGCTGATGTCAACCGATCCCGAGAAGGCCGTTTCCTACCTCAGGCGCCACCTGGAGTCGGAAGAGGACGACGCGGAGGCATGGTATGTGCTGGGGGAGGCCCTCTGCAAGGCCGGTAGGGCGCAAGAGGGCTATCAGGCACTGGCGAGGGGAAGGTCCTTACGGTGAAGGATAGATGGAGCGGATGGCCTCGACCACCTCAGGTACCGTGGCCCCCCACGGCACGGAACGCAACGGACCATCGACGCTGAAGCCGTTCTTCACCTTGCAGCATTTGACTATGGTGGGCACACCATCATCCGGGACGTGGTCCTGAGGACATACGTTGATGAATTCCGGCTCATGCTTGTAGAGGGATTCGAATATCCTCTTGGACAGATGGCATCCGATGAGGGTTACCTCATGCTCCAACACCGGACCGTCGTCCAGGAAGTAGACGGGACGGTCTGAGGAGATGCCCGATACCCTGCAGGGGAACATCACCGCCTCGGTGCCAACCTGGTCCAGATATGAGGCGATATCCAGGTCCACCACCTCAGGCAGTATGGGAAGGTCGAGGAAACCGGAGGCCAAGGCCCTCTCCACCAGGACCGAGAGCTTCGATGGATCGGGGGGGACATCGTCCAAAACCCTCAATGGAAGGGCCTCCAACTCATGTACGAAGTTGAGGTGGTTGAACAAGCCCTCGACCACGACGGTCTTGCCGGGGTACTCAAGCGATAGCCTTAGGAGGGCGGATGGGTTGATCACATCCAACTCTGGCCGTTTTATGAAGACGGTGTCCTCCGGCAGGGAGATCACCTCGATATCCTCCACCGGTAGGAAGAGCCCCTTCCCCTTCCTCTTGCGCAGGGCTATGACCGCATGCTCCTCCCCCTTACGTAAGACCTGGAAGTCCGTGCGGGTGTAGGCCTTCCGACCCCGCATGGCCTCTGCTATGCCCTCGGAGGTTAGATCGTGGTCCACCTCGCGCAGGGAGACATCCTTGCAGTGTCCCGGCAGCATAGGGGCGGATACGCCCTACCCGTTCATAAACATTGATGCCATGCATCCATCCCTGGAGGGCCTGGTGCCAGCGAAAGTAAGATATATGGTATCCATGTTAGCGAGTAAATACGCCGGGGTAACATAGAGGCCATGTGGCGGACTGCAGATCCGCAGACGGGAGTTCAAATCTCCCTCCCGGCCCCATACATCCGTTCTCCGTCCCCGTCCACTGCAACGATTTTTATAGGTCCCCAGCGTTTCAGTCGATGGCTGGATTATTCATCCATTTGGAGTGATAGAGATGCGTGTGGCCATCTATGGAAAGGGAGGCATCGGCAAATCCACGGTCTCAGCCAATCTCACCGCTGCACTCTCCGTGAGGGGTCTGAAGGTCCTGCAGATAGGATGTGACCCGAAACATGACTCCACCCGTCTCCTACTCAACGGGCGGGACCCCCCGACCGTCATGGAATACATTCGCTCCACCAGCAAGGGGGAGAGGGACCTGTCCGATGTGATCGTCCAAGGATACGGAGGGTCGCTGTGCGTCGAGGCCGGAGGTCCGGAACCAGGCGTGGGATGCGCTGGAAGGGGCATACTGTCCACGTTCGACCTGCTGGAGGAGCTGGGTGTCGACTCATTGGATGCCGATGTCACCCTCTATGATGTACTGGGTGACGTGGTCTGCGGAGGCTTCGCCGTACCACTCCGGAACGACTACGCCCAGAAGGTGATGGTGGTGACCTCGGGTGAGTTCATGTCGATATACGCAGCCAACAACATCCTCAGAGGTGTGCGTAACTACGACCCCCGACGCATGGGGGGCATCATATTCAACAGCCGTGGCGATGATGAGGAGCGCGAAAGGGTGAGGGCATTCGCAGAGGCTGTCGGTCTGCCGGTGGTGGCGGAGATACCCCGCTCGACACTGTTCCTCGAGGCGGAGAGGACGGGAGCCACGGTGGTGGAGCTTTTCCCCGATGACCCTCTGTCATCGAGGTTCCACGATCTGGCCAACACGGTTCTGGACGGAGAGGTGCACGAGGCCCGTCCATTGGGGGACGAGGAGTTGGAGAGGATCGTCCTGGGAAAGGCCTCGGCCCCAAGGGCGGAAGCGGGCGGAATGAGGGTTGAGAACGGATCCCTCCGACCAAGAACCCCTCCGGTCTACACCTCACGCAATGTCGACAGGCACGAGGTGCTGCACGGCTGCGCCTTCACCGGGGCCGTGGTCACCTGCATGTCGGTGGAGGGACTCCATACCGTCATGCACTCCCCCGATAGCTGTGCACATCTCTCCTGCCAGATGGCCCAGAACGCTGCCAGACGTGCGTTCCTGAAGGAAGGCGTGTCCATCCCATCCTTCCTGGAGCCGAGGGTGCACTGCAGCTCGATGGACGACCCTGCAATGGTATTCGGCGGGACCCCGTTGTTGGAGGCCGCACTCAGGAGGGCACTTGCCGAATGCTCCCATGTGGCGATGGTGACATCCTGCCCCTCGGGGATAATCGGGGACGACGTCATCTCCTTGGCGCAGAGGATGGAGGCCGAGCATGAGGGCTCCAAGGTGATCACGATGGTCGAGGACGGCAACGTAGCCGGCGACCATATGCAGGGGGTCATAGACGCCTGCGTGGCATTGGCCGATTCACTTATAACCGAACACCCACCCCGGAATGACCTGATAAATGTGGTGGGCATAAAGCCCATAGCCACCAACAATGAGCGTAACATGCGTTACCTGGAGTCAGTGCTCTCGATGATGGGGATGGGACTGAACTGTCGCTTCATAGGCGGCACGGACATCGACAGCATCGAGGGGTTCAAGAAGGCGTCGTTGAGCAT
The DNA here is from genome assembly GCA_007117455.1 of Candidatus Methanomethylophilaceae archaeon. Lineage (GTDB taxonomy): Archaea > Thermoplasmatota > Thermoplasmata > Methanomassiliicoccales > Methanomethylophilaceae > PWHV01. The sequence continues at coordinate 6,229 of SKGM01000034.1, read as the reverse complement.
TCTGGCCAACACCGATCGTTTCGCGCAGATGTTGGCGAGCTTCCTGGAGGACGAACATGGTGCCAGATTCCTACGGAGCCCACTAAGCGCCGGTATGGCGGGCACCGAGGCCTGGATACGGGAGCTGGCACTTCACGGTGGAACTCAGGATGCCGATAAGGTTATCGAGGGGTTGAGGCATGAGTACCAGGAGGCCTTAGGCCCTCTTCGGAACGATATGGAGGGTCGGTCCGTCTGCATAATCAGCATGCATAAGGACATCGATTGGCTGATAGACCTCATCGATGACCTGGGGATGGAACTGAGGCGGGCATATGTCGTGGACCGCTCCGATCATCTCATGGATTACCACGTAGGGAACCGTCACGAATCCCGTTTGATGTTCCTGCAGGATTATGTGATGGAGGATGTGGTCCGCTCCTGTGTCCAGGAGTCCCCTGACATCCTACTGAGCACATACCCCGTGGATGCCGGTCTGGATATTGTCCAGGAGAGGATACCCATGGTCCCTGACATCGGTCATCTGGCGCCCTTGGAGCTCGCCAGGCATTGGGCCTTGGCCCTCAGGGCTCCCCTCAGGGAGGGTTGGAGGGTCGATCATGATGGATGAGACGAGGCCTGACGGCCTGGTGGGGGCGCTGATGGCATTCGAGGGGGTGAAAGGTTCGATAACCGCCCTGAACGGTCCCACAGGCTGCAAGTACTATCCCGCATCCCTGTCGGAGGCGATGACCCGCAGGGGCGGTTTCAACCCCATGATGCACGATTCACGCTTCTACCTGGGTCAATCCCGCATCCCATGCACCTATATGGACCTGAACGATTACGTGGCCGGGGGGAGGGCGAGGATGGAGGAGCTGTGGCAGGACTGCCAGACGCGCTCACCCTCCTTGCTGGCGTTGATAAACTCCCCCGGGGCCTCCCTAATAGGCGAGGTCCTGGAATTCGAAGGCGGGGTCCCTCCGACGGCTATGATGGAGAGCCCCCCTCCCTCAGTGACATTCTCGGAGGGCTATGAGTCCGCCATCCTCGCCGTCCTTGGAGCCCTCAGACCCTTGGACGCCTCCCCAGAACCGATGACGGTGAACCTCCTTGGGATGTCCATCGCCGATCTGGGATGGGAGGACAGTCTTGCGGACCTCAGGTCATTGTTGGAGGTCTGCGGTATCAGGGTCCTGGCTGCGCCCGGCGCCGGATGTTCCGTGGCTGAGCTGAAAGACTCAGGCCGTGCCGCCCTCAACGTCATGGTGCATGATGAGAGGTGTCAGCGGACGGCGGAATGGTACCGGATCAATCACGGTATCCCCTGCCATAGGCCTTCAGGGGGCGCTCCGTTGGGATTCGGTCCTTTGACTGAATGGCTGGAAGGAATCTGCTCACTGTTGGGCGCCGACCCCGGACCTGGTCTGGTGTCGATCAAGGAGGCGCGACGGCGTGCGGCCAGGGAGATATCCCGTCTGGACCGTTATCAAGGACTGCCCCGGGGTACGAGCTTCTCGGTCTCAGGAAGTCCTTCCTTGGTGCTGCCCATAGTGAAGACCCTGCACGGTTATCTGGGGATGGTGCCCTTGGCGGTGGCCACCAGTGAGGATGGTCCCTGCACTGAGCAACTGGAGTCGTATCTGGGCGATATTGGCTGCGGGGAAGCATCCACGGATGTCCTGGACTGCCCCGCGGACGTGGTCATAGCCGATGGGAACACCGCTGCCATGGTGCTCGCCAGAGGCCTTGCGGACAACGCTGTGGACATCGAGGCCCCTTCGATGGTGCAGGTCAACATCAGGTCGGACCCCCTCCTCGGCATAGGCGGCACCCAAAGGCTGTTGGACCGATGTCTGCAGGGCCTCCGGAGATGAGAAAGGGGGATCCCCCATGCCACATTGTTAAATTTTTACAAACCTTTTTTAATACCTTTATAAATACACCGGCAAAGGTGAACTGATGGCAAAGATGAAAATTGAGAACGTCGTAGCATCAACGTCCCTCGGTCAGGAACTCGACCTCCGGGCGATAGAGCTTGCCCTTGACGGAGCCGAGTACAACCCCCAACAATTCCCTGGCCTTGTGTACAGGCTCAAAGAGCCCAAGACCGCCACTCTCCTTTTCCGAAGCGGCAAGGTCGTCTGCACCGGGGCGAAGAGCCTCGACGATGTGAAGGTGGCCATAGCCAAGGTCGCCAAGCACCTGGAGAAGGCTGGCATCATCATTGACATCGAACCTAACGTGGAGGTTCAGAACATCGTCGCCTCCTCCGACCTGGAACAGGAGATCAATCTCAACACCGTAGCCATCACTCTGGGCCTGGAGAAGGTAGAGTACGAGCCAGAGCAGTTCCCTGGCCTCGTTTATCGTCTTGACGACCCCAAGGTGGTCGTCCTGCTGTTCGGCAGCGGCAAGATGGTGTGCACCGGTGCCAAGGTCCCCAACGATGTCGTCAGGGCCGTCGACCGGATCGCCGCCGAGCTGCGTGCCGCAGGCCTCATGCGCTGAGATGACCTCAAACCGAGCCAAGGAGAACGTTCTCGAGTGCATCGGTGAGACACCGCTGGTCCGCCTCAACCGAGTCCGTCCCCCGGAAGGGGCGGAGCTCTATGTCAAACTGGAGTCCATGAACCCCATGGGATCCATCAAGGACCGGGCGGCATTGTCCATGGTCGAGGACGCTGAGGCGAGGGGCATTCTCCCTCCCGGCGGGGTCATCGTGGAGGCCACCTCGGGGAACACCGGCATAGGCCTTGCCATGGTGGCGGCGGTCAAAGGTTACCGGCTTATGATCGTGATGCCGGAGACCATGAGCCTGGAGAGGCGTCAGCTCCTGCAGGCTTTGGGTGCCGAGCTGGTCCTCACCCCCGGGACCGAAGGGATGGCCGGTTCGCTGGCGAAGGCCGAGGAACTGGTCAGGGAGAAGGGCGCCTTCATGCCCAGTCAGTTCTCCAATCCCGCCAACAGCATGGCCCATTACACCGGCACGGCATCGGAGGTTCTACGTCAACTCCCTGATGTCACGGCGGTGGTGGTCGGCATAGGTACCGGCGGCACGGTCAGCGGCATCGGCCGGGCCATGAGGAATTTCAGCCCGGGTGTGCGGATGGTTGGCGTTGAGCCGGTGGAGAGCCCATTGATCAGCGAAGGTAGGTCCGGACCGCACCGCATCGAGGGCATAGGCGCCAACTTCATACCCGCCCTGCTCGATATGGAGGTGGTGGATGAGATGAGGACGGTCAACTTCGAGGACGCCAGATCGGCCGTGCGCCGTCTGGCCAAGGAGGAGGGGATACTAGTCGGTCCCTCGTCCGGCGCCGTGGTGCATGCCGCCATGGAGGTCGCCTCCGAGATGGTCCAAGGAAAGGTGTTGGCCATACTGCCGGACGGCGGGCAACGCTACATGAGCACTGGATTGTTCAGGGATGATGAAGATGAGTAAGGAGAGGGACCTGCAGGCGGTCATGGACCGCGACCCCGCGGTGGTGGATGAGAGGGATGCGAGATGGTTCTGCCAAGGATACCATGCCATACGCTTCCACCGCCACAGCCACCGCCATTGGCTGAAGGGGAACCGCAGCCGGGCGCGCTTCCTCAACTACATCAGCCGTGTGCTGACCGGTGCGGACATACACCCGGGTGCGACCATAGGGGAGGACGTTTTCATCGACCATGCCACCGGGGTGGTGATCGGTGAGACGGCCGTGATAGGCGACCATGTATGCATATTCCAAGGGGTCACCCTCGGAGGCGTGTCCTCAAAGAAGGGCAAGAGGCATCCCACGATCGAGGATAACGTCGTCATCGGGGCGAACGCCACTGTCCTGGGGGACATAACCATCGGCAGCCACACCCGTATCGGTGCCGGTTCGGTGGTGGTCAAGGACGTCCCTCCCACCTCCACGGTGGTGGGGATACCGGGCAAGGTGATAAAGCGCGAGGGCATCCGGGTGGACGAGGCGTTGAAGCATGACGACCTTCCCGACCCCGTCAAGGAGGCCATTCAGGATATGGCAGACCAGGTGGCTGAGCTGCGTGAGCAGGTCAGGAGGCTCCTCGACGGGCAAAGATGATATAGGAACTAGGTTTACTCGAAGGTGAGGCGTGGAAACCTTGACCCTGATGATATACAACACACTGACAAACACCAAGGAGGAGTTCGTCCCCCTGCAGGAGGGCAGGGTATCGATGTACGTCTGCGGTGTCACCGTCTACGACGACATTCATCTCGGCCATGCGCGGTCCATAGTGGTCTTCGACATGGTCAACCGTTATCTCCGCCTCATCGGCTACGATGTCACCCATGTGACCAACTTCACCGATGTGGATGACAAGATAATCAACCGCGCCAACGAGGAGGGTGTTGATGCTCTGGAGCTTTCCGCCCGCTATATCGAGCGCTATTACCAGGAGATCGACTCATTGAACGTCCTGCGGGCAGACATCTACCCCAAGGCCAGCGAAAGCATGGAGGCCATAGTCGCCATGGTGCAGGACATCATCGACAACGGGTACGGTTACGCCACCGAGGACGGTAACGTCTACTTCAGCATCGATGCCGTCAAGGACTACGGAAGGCTCACCAACCAGAGCCTGGACGATATGGTGGCCGGCTCCCGGGACGTGATGCAGGACCCGTTGAAGAGGAACAATATGGACTTCGCGGTATGGAAGGCCGCCAAGCCTGGCGAGGTCTCATGGCCATCCCCCTGGGGCCCTGGTCGGCCTGGCTGGCACATAGAATGCTCAGCCATGATAAGGGACCGGCTCGGGGACCTGATAGACATCCATGGAGGCGGCAACGACCTGATATTCCCGCACCATGAGAACGAGATACTACAGACCGAGGCGGTGACCGGCGGGACCCTGGCCAGATACTGGATGCACAACGGTATGCTCCAGGTCCGCGATGAGAAGATGAGCAAGTCCCTGGGGAACTTCCTGCGGGTCAGCGAGATCATCAAAAATCATGACGCCCAGACGGTCCGGTTCTATCTGTTGAACACCCATTACCGCGGACCTCTGGTCTACGCTGAGGGCTCGCTTGAGGAGGCCCATTCATCCCTCCGTCGTCTCTGGAACGGATACCGTGAACTGCAGGCCTATCTGCGCGAACCACCCGGGGATGATGATGCAACAGACATCATCGCATCCGCCAGGGAGAGGTTCCATACGGAGATGGGTGATGATTTCAACACCCGGGCCGCCATATCCGCACTCTTCGAACTCACCCGTGAGATGAACCGCATGACCTCCGCAGCGACCTTGTCGCACCAAGGTGCCGAGGACGCCCTGCGGCTTCTGCAGGAGGCGGATTCCGTCCTCGGCATACTGCCCGTGGACAAGGAGGTCGCTGAGATGGATCAGGTGGTTTCGATACTCGCTGATGTGAGGCAGGAGCTGCGCCGCCGCCGCATATTCGACCTCTCAGACCTCATCCGGGACCGACTCAAGGAGGCGGGCATACAGTTGGAGGACGCCGGGGAGGGTGTGAAATGGAAGAAGACCTGATACGTCGCAAGGCGGAACTGATCCTGGGAGGCGCTGTCAAGGTACCTCGTGATTGGAGGTCGCCGGTGCGGATATCCCGCTCCACCGCCGGGCCCGGCGCTGGGAGCCGGGGCCTGGTCTTCAGGTTCTCTGGCATGCGGGTGAAGAAGCCCATAAGCACCGATGAGGGCGAGTTCCACCTAGAACCTTATGAGGGCGGTCTGAGGCTTCTACGCGAAGGAGAGGTTTTCCTGGACCCCGTGGATATAGAGCCGGTGATATACCATTCCCCGGGACAGGCATTCTTCAACCTGGACCAGCGTTGCGATTTCCGCTGTCTGTTCTGCGCCTCCCCCAATCTCGGCGTGGATGCCACCAAGGGCCTCACGCCGGAGAGCATAACAGAGATGGTCGTTGAGGCCTCCCAGAGGGAGGATTTCGTTTCCGTGGCACTGACCAGCGGTGTGGTCGGTGGGATAGCGGAGACCGTGGAGAGGATGGCCAGGACAGTGGAGATGATAAGGGCGAGGCTGCCTTGGGTCACCATCGGTGTCGAACCCTACGTGGACGATGAGGAGCAGCTCTGGCGTCTCCGCGACGCCGGTGCCGACGAGATGAAACTCAACATAGAGACCCCTGACCCGGATATCTTCGCCAAGACCTGCCCCGACCTGGACTATGAAGGCATCCATAGGATGATCGGGGCAGCGGTCGAGATATTCGGGATAGGCAAGGTCTCATCGAACATAATCATCGG
>SKGM01000033.1 GCA_007117455.1 Candidatus Methanomethylophilaceae archaeon | reverse complement strand
CGGGACCGGTCGGCGAACTCCGAGAAGGCGGAGAGGTACCTCGGCCTGGTCGGCCTCGGTGACAAGTTGAGGAACTTCCCCCAGGAATTGTCCGGAGGTGAGCAACAGAGGGTGGCCATCGCCCGTGCCCTGGCCAAGGAACCCGTGCTTATACTCGCCGATGAGCCCACCGGCAACCTCGATGGTAAGCGTGAGGAGTCCATCATGCAGTTGATGAAGGAGCTGCAGCGGGATCTGGGAATGACCTTCTTCATCGTCACCCATAACCATAATCTCAAGAAGTATGCCGACCGGGTCCTGGAACTGGACGACGGCCGTCTGCAGAGCGGTGCCTGAGATGAGGTCCTTAACCCTCTCCGTGGTCCGGAAGAACCGCCAGATGAGATGGAGGGTGATAGGCATCTCCCTGCTCATGGCCTGGTCGGTGGGGATGTTCACCATGGGTCTGTACGGGGCGGAGGTCTTCGATGCCAGCGTCGATGCCCAGGTGGAGAACACCAACTTCCCGGACGTCTTCATAAATCTGGACCGTCATGTCGACCAGGCGGCTTTGGACGCAAAACTGGAATCGATGCGGGAGAACGGTACCATCAGCGCCTATCAGCTGCGGCTCGTGATGCAGGGACATTACTGGAGCGAGGGTGAGAGGCACCCTGCCTATGTGATCGGTCTGGAGGACCCTTCTGACATATCGATCAACCGCATCATCAGTCAGGAGGGTTCCCTGGAACCCGGCCCTGGTGAGGCCATAGCCCAACAGGGCATGGAGGACAAGGGATTGGTACTAGGCAGTGATGCTGATCTCGTTTTATCCGGCCAGAACGTCTCCTTGAGCATCGTGGGCATCGGCTCGAGCACGGAATTCATCATGACCGGGACGGTGAGCATGGGCGGTTACACCTTACCAGGCGGAATAGCGATACTGTTCGCGAACCTCGCCGAGATCCAATCCCTGGAACATGATGGATCCCCCATCGGAGACCAGGTGAACAGCCTGGCCTTCCTCTCGGACGATCCAGAGGCCGCCATGGGTGAGCTGAGTGTCTTCTTCGCGAGCTTGCCGGAGGTTCCGGGAGCGGATGTGATACCTCAGGACAATCATCCATCGGTCACCTTCATGCGCGCCGGAGCGGATGAGTTCCGCTACATCATGCCTGTGATGTCCGTCCTCTTCCTAACCGTCGGTGCGATCGCCATACTGATGGTATTCCAGAGGATGGTCCAGAACGACTCCCGCTTCATCGGGGTACTCATGTCCATGGGCTACACCAACCGGGAGATCATGCTCGGCTACCTGGGCTTCGGCCTGGTCATCGGAACCGCGGCATCCATCCTAGGAGCGGTACTCGGCGTCTTGATAACCATAGGTCTGTTGGACATCTTTGCGCAGTTCTTCGGGGCGATGGAGTTCGTTCTCCCTGTGGTCTTCTACCCATTCATAATGGGGGCGGTCATCGCCTACACCTTCGTGCTGCTGGCGATGTTGCTTCCTTTGTACCAGCTCCGCAAACTCACCCCCCGCGAGGCTCTGGAGTACCACAAGGACAACCGCATCTTCGTGACTGGACGACGTATCGGGAGGACTAAGCTGTCGGTAATGGGATTCAGGAACGCCTTCCGCATACCCCGTCAGACATTAGCTACGATGATCGCCATCGGCCTGGCCATAGGGGTCGCCGGCTCATGGCTGGTCCTGGCGGACTCATCCCTGACCTATTTCGAGGAGCAGTTGGGCAGTGGCGATTGGGATGTGGAGGTCAACTTCGGTACCGCGATCAGCGCGACCGCGGTCAACGAGACCTACCTGGGACTCCCCGCGGGATCCACGGAGGAGATAGTGCCCTTCAGAGCCTTCCAGACCTCGGTCGTCAGCGGTGATCGGACCGCAAATGCCTTTGTCACTGCAGGTATCGGATTGGAGAAGGTACGTGATTTCTCCATCGAGAGCGGTACTGTGGACCTCTCCGGTGCGCTTATCGCTGTCACTTTGGCCAAGGACCTCGGCATCGGGGTCGGTGATGAGATCACCATCTCCGTGTTGGGTACACAGATGACCCTACAGGTGACGGGGATTGTACAGGACATCATGGAGACCGCGGTCTACACCGAACTCGGCAACCTGCCCGATAGCGATACGGTGAACGGGGCGTTCATCAAGCTTGGCGAAGACCTCACTGCCGGGGATGCGCGGGAAGATCTGTACGAGAACGGCAACATAGTGACCATAGTACTGGCAGGGGAGTCATGGAAGGCCATCGAGGAGATGGTCGATGAGGCGATGGAGCTCTATTACGCCTTCTTCTTCCTCAACGGCATCATCGCCTTCATAGTCGCGGCCGCCACGGTGACGATCATCGCCGCCGAGAGGGAGATGGAATATGCGACCATGCGTAGCCTGGGTGTCAAGAGGAGGGAGATGGCCAGACCGATAATCATGGAGATGTTCATCCTGGCCGTCGGTGCGGTCATCATCGGACTGCCCGCGTCATTCATCTTCGCTGACTTCCTCATCGGCATCTATCAGGAGGTGGTCATGTACTTCCCGATCGCATACACCATGTTCTCCATCGTGTTCACCATAGTCCTGGGACTGTTCTTCACCATGGCGGCGGCCATCGTACCCATAAGACATGCGGAGCGCATCGATGTGGAGAGGATCATCCGCGAACGGACATCGGGTTGATGAGGAAACCCTTTTCATTCATTTTTAACGGGATTTATTTAATCCTAATTTACTTATTTTATCATTCGGGTGAACAAACGGCTTAATATCGCCTTTTCGTGTCAAGGAATATCGAGGTGAAACCATGTCTTTGGTAGAACTTAGAAAAGTCAACAAGGGATACAGTTCCGGTGGGGAGTTCACCAGCGTGCTATCCGACCTGGTGTTGGACGCTGACAAGGGCGAGATGCTCATAATAATGGGCCCATCCGGCAGTGGCAAGACTACATTGATGAACATACTGGGAGGGATCGACAGACCTGACAGCGGCTCGGTCATGATCGACGGGGAGGACATCTCCGGCTACGACCCGGTGAGATTGACGGACTTCCGTCGCCGGAAGGTTGGATTCATATTCCAGTTCTACAACCTCATACCGACCCTCACCGCCAAGGAGAACGTGGAGCTCTCCCTGGAGACCGTCGAGGACGACCGGGAGACCATTTCCCGGCGCGCATCACACTACCTGCGCCTGGTGGGACTGGAGGACAAGATGGACAACTTCCCCCAGGAGCTATCCGGAGGACAGCAGCAGAGGGTGGCCATAGCCCGTGCGCTGGCAAAAGAGCCCAGGATCATACTCGCTGATGAACCCACTGGCAACCTCGATGGCGCCAGGGAGGAGTCCATCATGGAACTCATGAAGAACATCCAGAATGAACTGGGCATCACCTTCTTCATCGTCACGCACAACACCAAACTGAGGAAATACGCCGACCGCGTGATGCAGCTGGGTGGCGGGGTAATCGTAGAGAACGGTGGTTGAGATGAAGACCCTATCCTTGTCGGTCATCAGGAAGAACCGGCAGATGAAATGGCGTGTGATCGGCATCTCCCTTCTGATGGCCTGGGCCTCAGGTATGTTCATAATGGGCCAATACGGAGCCCTGGCCATGGACGCCAGCATCGAGGACCGGGTGGAGAACTACAAGTTCCCTGACGCCTTCGTCACCCTGAACGGACCCCAGGACCGGAACACGGTACAGGGGATAATGGACGGTTTCGTCACCGATGGTGACGTGGATGCCTATCAGCTGCGTCTGGTCCTTAACGGCCATTATTATCATGATGACATAAGATATCCGGCGATAATCGTCGGACTGGAGGACCCCGCTGACACCACCATCAACAAACTGAAGCTTGATGATGGTGTATACTTCAGCGGCGTTGACGAGGCTGTTGTGCAGAGGGGTATGGAGGACGAGGGCCTGAGGAGCGGCGAGGCCGTCTCATTCACCGTACTCGGTCAGCAACTCGGCCTGGATATCACCGGTGTGGGCATATCGACCGAGTTCCTGATGGCCGGTGATGTCAGCCTGGGAAGCTTCTCATTGCCTGGAGGGGTCGCGATAGCCTTCGTGTCCTTGGACAGGCTGCAGGCCTTGGAGCGTCAGGGGGCCCCCATCGGCGACAAGGTCAACAGCGTAGCCTTCATCGGTTCGGACACCGGGAAGGTCATCGAAGGCCTTGACGCAGTGGGTGTGAACAGTCACATACTGCAGATGGACCACCCCTCCATAATCTTCCTCAGCGCCAACGCTGACGAGTGGAGGGTCATCCTCCCCGTGATATCGGCGATGTTCCTGGTACTCGGTGGCGTGGCCATACTGATGGTCTTCTCCCGTGTCATACAGAACGACACCCGCTTCATCGGCGTGCTCATGGCCATGGGATACACCCACCGGGAGATCATGAGGTCCTACCTGAGCTTCGGTCTGAGCATCGCGGTGATCTCATCATTGTTGGGCATCCTCTTCGGCTATGGGATTACCATAGGCATACTGGAGGTGTTCGCGAGCATGATCGGCGACATGGGCATAGTACTGCCCTTCGCGGTGATGCCTTTCGTGTATGGTGTCGTGGTGTGTTTCATATTCGTGTTCATCGCCCTGCTCCTGCCGCTGTACAAGCTCCGGATGCTCACTCCGAGCGAAGCCTTGGAGCACCACGATGACGGCAGTGTGTTCGTCAGCAACAGGCGCATGAAGGGATCCAAGCTGACCGTGCTGGGCCTGAGGAACACCTTCCGCAAGCCCCGGCAGACCCTCATCACCATGGCGGTCATCGGTCTGGCCATAGGCGCCACCGGCGGATGGTACATCGTGGGTGACTCGGCCATAACCTACATCAACGACCTCAACGCCCAGGACAAGTGGGATGTGGAGACCAACTTCGCCTCCGTCGTCCAGGCCGGGGACGTGAACGAGACCTTCCTGGGGCTCCCGGCTGGAAGCTCCGACTCGGTGATCGGATTCATGTCCGCGGGAGGTGTGGTCCAGTCCGGTGACTCGCAGCATATCGCGGTGGTATTGGCCAGCGACTCATTGACGGACATCAAGGATTTCGATGTCGAGAAGGGTTCCCTGGACACCCCCGGCGCAATGCTGGCGGTCCCCTTCGCGGATGAACTCGGCGTAGGTCCCGGCGACAGCATAGAGGTCCTCATCGGCGGTACTCCGGTGACATTACAGGTCACCGCGGTCGTGCACTCCCTGCTGGAGAACATGATATACATGCCTCTGGCGGACATGCCCGACCCGAACCAGGTCAACGGGGCCTTCGTGGTCCTCGCCGACGGTGCGGACAAGGATGATGTCAGGGCAGCGATATACGCCAACGACCAGATTACGATGGTGGTCTTCAAGGAGGACTCCGCTGCCGCCCTCGCCGAGATGATGGAGACCATGGAGGAGTTCTTCTTCACCTTCATGTTCCTCAACGGGTTCATAGCCTTCATCATAGCCGCGGCCACCGTGACGGTGATCGCCGCCGAGAGGGACATGGAGTACGCCACCCTGAAGAGCCTCGGCAAGAAGAGGTCGGAGATAGCCAAGCCCATCGTCATCGAGATGGTCATACTCACCGCGGGAGCGGTGCTGATATCCATCCCGGCGGCATATGTGCTCGGTATCTTCATCGGCGACCTCTACGGCCAGACCAGCATGTTCTTCCCGGTGGTCTTCAGCATGGAGTCCGCCGTGTTCACCGTGGTGCTGGGCGTGTTCTTCACCATGGCCGCCGCCATCGTGCCCATAAGGCACGCCTGGCATGTGGACGTGGAGAGGATGATCCGCGAGAGGACCTCCGGCTGAGGTCCCCTCTAAACCATTTTTATATTTTATTAACCTATAATCCCTCCAAGATGAGGAAGGGAAAGGGTTTCAGTTTCATCCATTGCGCCGACCTCCATCTCGACAGCCAATTCAAGGGCGTTTCCGCATGGGACGACGCCTGGGCAGCGCAGATGAGGGGGTCCACGTTCACCGCGCTCGACCGGATGGTCTCCTTGGCCAAGGAGAGGGATGTGGACTTCATCGTCGTCGCCGGCGACACCTTCGATTCCGACCAGAGGTCCGTCCGCGCGCAGTTCCGTTTCCGCGACGCCATGGAGACATTGGGCGTCCCATGCTACCTGGCCTGTGGCAATCACGACCCATTGGACGGTTGGAGTGATGCGATCTCCCTTCCAGGTAATGTGCACCGTTTCAGTGCCCAAGGGGAGACCGTCCCGTTCGAGAGGGACGGCAGTGTCCTGGTGGCCATCAGCGGCATCAGTTATCCACGACGTGATGTGCGGGAGGACCTCTCCACTCACCTGCACCCCGAACCCGGTGTTTTCAATATCGCCGTTCTGCATTGCAATGTGGGCAGCAGCGATCATGAGGCCTACTCACCCACCACCATTGATGTCCTTCAATCCAGGGGGTTCGACTATTGGGCCTTGGGTCATGTGCATGAGCGGCGGGTCGTATCCACCGAACCCCACATAGTATATCCAGGCAACACCCAGGGGCGACATGTCAATGAGCCGGGCCGCAAGGGTTGTCATGTGGTCACCGTTGACCAGGGCATGGTCATAGGATTGGAGTTCGTCGAGCTTGCCGCCTTCGAATGGAGGAGGGTGAGGGTGGACATCAGCGGTCATCCGACACTTGATTCACTCACCGACTCCGTCAGGATCGAAGGTAAGGGAGTCATAGCGGAGTTGGAGTTCGTCGGAAGAGGCCCTCTGGATAACGTCCTCCGTGCCCCGGATGCCGCCAGAGAGGTGGCGAAACGCATCTGCGATGAGTCGGGATCGAGACTCGCCAGGTTCAAGCTCTCGACCCGCCCCCCTCTCGACCTTGAGGCGATGTCCGGCGGACACGACCTGATGGCCGAGATCCTCCGTACCGCTGACGGCATGAGGGACGCATCCTCAGTGATCGAGAGACTGAAGGGCGTGGAGGGTGCATCGCGTTTCAAGGATTGGTTGGATGGATTCAGCGAGCAGGAGCTTCTGGATATGGTCGAGGATGCGGCACTGCTTCTGGCCGACCGTCTTCTGGAGGAGGGCGAATGAGGATAAGGTCCGTGAGGGTGGACCGGTTCGCCGGCATCGAGGGGATGGAGTTCGACCTTCCACCTGGATTGACGGTCATCAGCGGGCACAACGAGAGCGGTAAGAGCACACTAATGGAGTTCATCCGCACCGGACTTTTCGAGTCCCGGGCGAGGAAACGCTATCCTGCGGCCACATCCGATGACCGTGGCCGCCTGGTGGTGGAGACCGAGGACGGACATGTCCTCAACATAGACCGCAAGGGCCGACGTCTCTCCAATCCGGAGGGCGGTACCTTGCCGACTCACCTCTTCAGCAACATGGAGCTCAGCACCTACGAGGGAATATTCGCCATCGGGCTGAAGGAGCTCGAGGACCGGGCGGCATTGACCGCTGACCGTACCAGGGGGCATATGGGCATGCCCGCCGGCGTCAGGAACCTGTCCCGGGCATACGAGGAGCTGGAGGGTTCCTGCGATGATATCATGGGTAAGAGGGGCGGATCCAACAAGGTCGCTGAGAGGCTCAGGGACGAGGTCAACACACTACGCAGAGAGATCGCGGAGTTGGAAAGGGAGCTCTCCGGCTTCGAGGTCAGCGTTTCGGAATTATCTGTCTTGGAGGGGGAGAGGGAGGAGGTCGTACAACTCCAGGCCGCAACCAGGGAGAGACTGGAGTGGCTACGGACCGTTAACACTCACAGGGAGAACTGGCTCAGGTCAGAGGAATGCTCATCCATCATCGAGGAGAGGAGACACGCCGAGGGATTCCCCTCCGACGGGATGGCATCCTTCAACGTTTCGAGCTCCAAGTTGACCTCCCTGCAGGAACGGCTCGGGACGCTGAAGCACGACCTGCAGGCTGTGCGGGAGAATCTCGACCGAATCAGTGTTGATGACGGAGTCATAGCCGCTGCCGAGGAGATAAGGGACCTGAATAGCCACGTCCCTCTGCGTCAGAAGACGATCGAGGACATCCAAAGGTCCGAGGTCTCACTGAAGGAGAGGAAGGAGTCCCTCCGTAAGGAAAGGGAACGTCTTGATTGGGATACGGACTCGATCGTCTCGGCTGATGTTTCACACCGCCTTATCGACGATTCCAGGCGCTATGAGGAGAGTATGGACGATCTCCGTGAGGGGATCCGCATAGCGGAACAGAGGGCGCGGGAGTTGGAGGAGTCATTGTCGGCTGAGGTGGAGGTCCCTGCGCCCGAGGATGCCACGGAGACTGAGGGGCAATGGCCCGCCCTGCGTCAGGCCCAGTCCCGCCTACGGGATAGGGAGACCTTGGAATCCGAGTCGCCCCCATTCCCCAGATCGATACTGGCATTCGCGACCGCGACCTTAGTGGTGATAGCAGCTATAGCCGCCTATACAGCAGGGTTACTGACTGACCCTCTGTTCGTCCCCCTTATCGCCTCTCCGGCATTGCCATTGACGCTCATGGGCGTGAGGATGAGGAGGTCGGAGCAGGAATCCGCCTCCATGCATCAGAGACGGATCGAAGAACTCCATGAGGAGTTGATGGGACTCCTGCCCACCGGAAAGAGGCCAGACTGGGACGGCCTCAGGGTTTGGGAGGAGGAGATCATATCCCAGGACCGGGAGATGGTCCGCAGGGAGATGGCCAGGCAACGGCATGAGGAGACCCTGACCCGATTGACTAAGGACAGGGGGAGGCTTGAGGCCATTGAGGACGAGCTAAGTTCCCTGAAGGATGAGCTGGGAGAACAGCAGGAGAACTGGGAGGCCCTGCTGAGGGAGAGGGGATGGCCCCACCCCGAGGAGCCGGAGGTGGTGAGGGAGATGATCCGCGTGGTCGTCAACCTGAGGTCTATGATGTCCGAGGTCTCAGGCAGGGAGGAGGAGATCGCTGCCATGAGGGGCCGGGTGGATTCATTGGACAGGAGGATGTCCGAACTCCTTTCATCCCTGGGGATGGAGGCGGCAGACTTCAATCACGCCGCCTACCGGTTGATGGACAGGTTGCAGGCCAACATCGACGACAGGAGTAAGGCTGAGGGATACCGGGAGAGGATCACGCAGATGGAGGCGAGCATCCGGGACCTGGAGGAGAAGGCGGACTCCGCCGAAAAGGAGATCGTGTCATTGGTATCCCCCTACGGCGGTGAGGACGGTTTCCGCAGAGCCGCCGAGGACCATCGTAAACTGGAGGAGGCCAAATTGGAACTCGGCCATCTTAGGAGGACCTTGGTGGGTGCGGCCGGCAACCCTGAGGCCTACAGGATCCTGGTCCAGGACATGGAATCCATGACCACCGCCGAGGTCGAGGAGTCCATCGAGAGACTGGAGGAGGAGTTGTCAGCTCTGACCGAGCGGAGGGATGAACTGCAACGGAGGATCGGCGATCTGGAGAGCGGCATCCGGCGCATGAGCACTGACGACCGTCTTTCGGAGAAGAGACAATTGCTCTCAGTCAAGGAGGAGGAGTTGGTAGAATCGCTGAGGGAGTGGTCGGTCATGCGTCTGGCGTTGATGATGCTCGGCGAGGCCACCTCCCAGTTCGAGAAGGAGAAGCAGCCGGAGGTCGTGAGAAGGGCTGAGACCTACCTGAGGACCATGACCGGCAGGGACTATAGGCTGATCAGTGACCTCGACCGCAAAGAGGTGGTCGTGGTGGACGACCGGACCAGGAGGAAGGAGGACATGTGGTCCAGCGGCCTGGGCGACCAGGTCAACCTCTCATTGCGCCTGGCATTGGCCCAGGCGATGGGGAGGCCCGAGCCTCTGCCGATGATACTCGATGACGTGCTGGTCCGGTTCGATCCGGAGAGGAGGAGGGGCGCAGCGAAGGCCATAGCCGAGCTGGCTGCCGAGCAGCAGGTGCTGCTCTTCACTTGTGACACGGCGGTTGATGAGGAGTTCCGGAACCTGGGAGTAGATGCCAACCACCTCAGATTGGAGGGCCGGAAATTGGCGGACGTATCCGACTAGACCGACCACACAATTGGTAGTTGCACACCTTGTTTTTCCCCAGTTTAAGGCCGTTTAAATACGGATTTGAACAAAAGTTATATATCCGGTCTGTACAATCGGCAACTCAACGGGAATGACAACCCGATTCACTGATCATCAAATCACTATCATCTGACAATCAGATATAATGAAGGTATAAAACCGGCCGCAGGCGGTCATTGGAACCACTGAGGCCTAGGAAATCGAAGCCAGGCTAGAGGTCGTGGACCTCATGAGCCCATAAACCAGGTGGATCGCAGATTGTACGTTCCCGGCACCAGAGAAGGTGTACGCGATGAACATCGATCCAAGTACTACTAAATACATGGTTAAGGCCCGTATCAACGCCGACGGAATCGTTGAGAAACCGGACGTCGTCGGTGCGATCTTCGGACAGACCGAGGGCCTCCTCGGGGATGAATTGGACCTCCGCGACCTGCAGAAGTCCGGACGCATAGGCCGCATCGAGGTGGAGATTTCCTCCCAAAGCGGCAAGTCCGAAGGTATTGTACACATACCATCCAGCCTTGACCAGGTGGAGACTGTCATCCTCGCATCCGCATTGGAGACCATAGACCGTGTCGGACCCTGCAAAGCAGGCATCAAGATACTGTCCATCGAGGATGTCCGCATAACCAAGCGCGAGAAGATCATAGAGAGGGCCAAGGAGCTTCTGAACGAGCTGATGACCCAATCCAATCAGAGCGGCATAGATCTGACCGACTCGGTCAGGCAGAGTGTCCAGATGGAGGAGATCATCCACTTCGGCAAGGAGCGCCTGCCCGCCGGTCCCAATGTCAAGGACTCCGACGCGATCATCGTCGTCGAGGGTAGGTCCGACGTACTGAACCTTCTGCGTTCAGGCATCAAGAACGCCATCGCCGTGGAGGGTACGAACATACCCAAGACCGTCATGGACCTCTCCAAGGAGAGGATCATCACCGCCTTCGTCGATGGTGACCGCGGCGGCGAGCTCATCCTCCGCGAACTGTTCCAGGTGGCGGAGTTGGACTTCGTCGCCCGCGCCCCTAGGCCCTTGGAGGTCGAGGAGCTCACCCAGAAGCAGATTACCAAGTCCTTGCGCAACAAGATTCCCGCTGAACAGTACATCGAGATGTACGGGATATCCGACGCTCTGAACGGTAAGAAGAAGGAGGAGAGACCGGAGGAGGAGAAACCCAAGCGTGAGAGGCCCGCCCGTGAGGAGCGGGAGGAACGCAACGGCAAGGAGGACCGGAACGGTCGTGAGGAACGCAACGGCAAGGAACGTAAGAGCCGTTTCGACACCGAGGCCGCCGAGAGGTTCAAGAAGAAGGAACCGCGCGAGAAGCGCGAGCCGAAAGCCGCTCCCAAAGTGGAGAAGAACCTCAACGAACAACAGACCGCCTACCGGGACATGCTCATGGACATGAGCACCAGCCACAACGCCAAGCTCATCGCCGATGGAGAGGTGAAGGTCGAGACCACCGTCAGGGAGCTCGTGGACACCCTCAAGAACCATGAGGATAAGCTTGACGCCATCGTGTTCGACGGTGTGATATCACAACGCATACTGGACATCGTATCCTCCAAGGGGATACCGGTGGTGGTGGGTGCCAAGATGGGCAGCGTGACCAAGCAGCCCAGCGGTGTGGAGATATGGACCAAGGAAGACCTGGTCTGATGGAGCCTCTGACGGCCTGGGAGGCCGTGGACACTCTTAACGACACCTCCGAGGTGCACATCCCCTCCGACCCATTGGCCCGGGTCATAGGTCAGGAGGAGGCCATCGAACTCGCCCGCCTGGCGGCCAGACAGAGGAGGCATCTCCTTCTGGTGGGTCCGCCCGGGACCGGCAAGTCCATGATCGCCCAGGCTCTGGCCCTTCACCTTCCCGCCCCCCGGCACGAGGTTCGTGTGGTCCACAACCCCGAGAATCCGGAGAGGCCGATGGCCGAGGTGCTGGCGGAGGATGTGGTGCTGTCGGAGACTGAGAGCCGTGCATCCGCGGCCGGAGAGCTCATCGACCCCGCGGATGCCCCGGCCAATGTATCCCAGAAACTAGGTTACCGTTGCGGCCAGTGTGGAGGCCTATCCGCCCCCAGCGAGAGGACTTGTCCGCAGTGCAACAACTCCAAACTGGAGATCGACCGCAGCAACAACCCGTTCGGTGACCTACTGGGCGGGATGTTGGAATCCGCCATGAGCGTGATGCCTCAGACCCCGGTGGGGAAGGAGAAGGTCACGACTACGCGCATGCGCCGTGGTAAGGAGGAGGTGGTGGTCTTCGAGAGGGCAGGTGACCGCATACGCGTCCTCGACCAGAAGTCCCTGGAGAAGAGGCGGGAACTGGAGATGACCTCCAACCGCAAGGTGATCGTGCCATTGAAGAGGAACCCGTTCGTGATGGCCACCGGGGCATCGGAGACCGAACTCCTCGGCGATGTCAGACATGACCCCTACGGAGGCCATCAGGGCCTGGGGACCCCTCCCTACGAGAGGGTGGTCGCCGGAGCCGTCCACGAGGCCCATGAGGGGGTTCTCTTCATCGATGAGATATCTCATCTGGGACAGACCCAGAGATACATACTCTCAGCCATGCAGGAGAAGTATTTCCCCATAACCGGCCACAACCCGCAGAGCGCTGGCGCATCGGTGAGGGTGGATTCCGTACCCTGTGACTTCATCCTGGTGGCGGCCTGCAACATCCAGGACCTGGAGAACATACTTTCACCTCTGAGGTCGAGGATATCAGGAGGCGGCTACGAGCTGTTGATGGACACCGCCATGCCGGACAACGATGCCAACCGCTCCAAGTACCTGCAGTTCATCGCCCAGGAGATCCAGATGGATGGGAGGATACCGCATGCGGGCATCGACACCGTCAAGGGCCTCGTGAAAGAGGGGCGACGTCGTGCCCGGGACTGGGACGACCACAGCAACCATCTCACCCTGAGGCTGAGGGAGATGGGCGGCCTCATCCGCGCCGCCGGGGACCAGGCGGCCAAGGATGGCTCCGGACTCATCGAGCCGGAACACCTCGAGAGGGCGTTGCGACGCGCAAGGTCGGTGGAGGACCAGATAAGGGACCGCTACGGATCCTACATGAAAGGCCTCTCCAAGGACGTTTCCGAGTCCCAGAAGGAGAAGTCCCCCTACTACATGCAGAACCAGCACATCGGGGATCAGATGTTCAACTGAATCGGTTTGGACATCGACACCCCGTCCTCACCGTCGCTGTAGTAGGCGGGGAGCATCGCCTCGGCAACGAAACCGTTCCTCAGATAGAATGCCAGCAGACGCTGTTTGGAGGCCCTGAGCTCCAATGTTATCCTCTGGCATCCCTCCATCACCGCCCGGGCCTCGAATTCCTTCAGGAGCCGGGGTCCCAGCCCGAGGCCGCGCATCATGCGGTTCACCCCCAACAACATTACCCTTGCCGCCCCGTCCCCGCAGAGGACGCCGTTGATGAAGCCCAGGACCCTGCCTTCAGGGGAGCAGACCACGAGCTGTCCCCGGGGCCATGTCTGGTGGAAGTACATGAAAACCTCGGGACGGTAGTGTTCATCGAACAGGGAGCAGGCCATGTCGAAGACCTGCTCCATGTCGCCGGGTTCGAACTGCCTCACTAACACAACCCGCTGATGGTCCCCGACTCTGATAACTGCTTTGGCGACCGAATGGGTTTTATCTTACCATCACCAAACCTTACGTTGGTTGAATATGCCCCGAATCAAGTTAGCCAAGGTCGAGGATGTGCCCGAAGGTGGCACCATGGGCGTGAAGGCAGGAGGCAAATACTATCTTGTGAGTAAGATGGAGGGCGAGATCAACGTCTTCGAAGGTCGCTGCACCCATATGAAGGGGCCATTGCGGTTCGGTAAGGTGATTGACGGTTCCGTGAAGTGCCCGATACACGGTGCGAGGTTCGACCTCCGCAGCGGCGAGGTGACCAAGCAGGTCTCCATACCCCTCATCGGCAAGGCCAAGGACCTCAAGAAATACCTGTTCACCATCCAGGACGGCGAGATATTCGTCAAGGAGTGAGGCCTTCCCTCCGCTCGGAGAGCATCCTCCTGGCCCGTAAGGCCGCCAGGACCAGACAGAGGCCTGCCAAGGGCAGATATGCCCCCATGCCCAGGCCATCCTTGGCATCCACCTCGATGAGGAAGTGTACCTCGTCGTAATTGCCCTCCGCATCCACCACCCTCAGTCGGCACTCCCAACTGCCTTCCTCGAAGACATGGAGCACATGGGAACCTTGCAGCTCGAAGTCCCCGTCCCCGTTGAGATCCCATAGGTAATGGGTGACGGCGACGTTGTCGTATGACCTGTTAGCCGACAGGAGCACCGTCTCCCCGGCACGGTAGCGTCTGTCATCCCAGTCCAGGACCGCGACCGGCGGTATGGGGTCGACACACCAATCCTCCAGGAACGCCGCCGCGAACATGTCCGCCACCACTGACGACCTGACGGTCAAGGCCAACTCCCTGTTGTTACGGAAGGAATGGTCGACCCAGTTGAAGGATGACACCACAGCCTGGTCATCTACTATCAGGCCTTTGTTGTGCTGCAGGGTGAAGGACCTCCCCCCTTCCCAGAGCCTGCCCTGGCATCCGGGCCAGGAATCGAAGATGCCGGTGACGTGGGTGTTCCTGCCCTGAGAATCGCCCATGAAAGTGGAGTCCAGCAGGATCCGGGAGTCAACCCCCCTCTCCCCCGCATCGCGCATCCATCTGAGCGGGCTCTCACCGTGGACCCAATCCGCTTGGCAGTAGAACTGCTGGGAGTATATCCGGTCCTCGGCATCGTACATCGGCCTCTGCAGCCAATCCGTACCGGTTTCCGGTCCGATGTTCACGGTCACCGGTGCGAGTAACGTGAGGGTGCATTGCGGCGGCGGTGGCATATGCATCACCGATGGCACAGGCTCGAGGTATGAGTAGTACAGGCTCAGACAATGCACGTCATGCCTAGAGGGGTCACCATCTCGACCATGCAGTTCCAGAAGATGACGGCCCAAGGAATCGCTGTAACCGACGACGCCCCAACCACGGTTGTTCTCGAACGCTGACGTCCTCCAGTTCTCCGAGGTCACTATGAATCTCCCCCCATCTATGACCGCGTACTTCGCATGCATGTATGAGTAGCGCTTGTATCCATCCGTGGACCTCAATATGTGTATGTCACAACCGGCCTCCACCATATACATGAGTCGGGCGGCGACCGCCTCCGGGAAACCGCCCACCGGCTGACCCTCCAACAGTATGCTGACCTCCACCCCGGCACGGGCCATGTCCGCGAGCAGGCCCATGATGCTGGAGTTGTCCATCTGATACAGGGAGATGGCGATGCTGTTCCGTGCGGACTGCAGTGCCCACATGATGTCGCTGTAACCCTCCTCCGGGAACACGAACCCTCTGACCTCCGCCATGTGCTCAGTGTCCGGGAAGGAGGACCTCCCGGGCACACATACCGACCAGTCCAGACGGGAGTCGGTGTCCTCCCCGGGGTTGCGGACGGCCATCTCACATCTCCCCAGACGGGGGAAGGGCGGGCCCTCCCAACCAGGCAGCAGCCGGTCCACATCACCATACACGAAGGTGTCCAGAACCTCGTCGCCGTCAATGATGTGCACCCAGTCTCCACGGTCGGCCAATATGAAGGAACCCCTCCTCTCCAGGTCCTGGATCAAAAGTAGGCTGCGGCCTTCCATGTCCAGGAAGGTCTGCTCACCGCTGGCTATGACCAATTCATCCCCGGGTCCGAGTATCGTACCCGCGGGAAGCCATAATGTTCCCTCACCGTCGGTGACGATGAGGCCGCCGAGGTCCATGGTCCGGTCGCCGGTGTTGGTCAGGATGACGAACTCCGAACTATGGACAGGCATGACCGCGGTTATGAGCAGACCATCGTAGTCCGATGAACTACCATCGGCCGGCAGCGCGACCAGTGTCGGCAGCAACAGGACTACGAGTACCAGAAAGGTGAGCCTCATCCGTCATAACAGGACGGATCGTAGATATCTTTACAGGCCTTACATTCAGCCTAGATGCCCGACACCAGGTCGAGGAGCGCCGCCCGGGGGTCCTTGTGCTTCACCACGCCGGATGCCAGCAGTACCCCGCTCGCACCAAGTTCGATGGCCGTCCGTACGTCCTCACCGGTCTTCACACCGGCTCCGCACAGCACCTTGACGTCCTTGTCCACCGAGCGGACGATGTCCACGGTGTCTGATACGATCTCCGGGCTGGCGGTAGTTACGGATATGTCCCCGCCGATGAGCTCCGGAGGCTCTACGGCAACGAAGTCGGGACGGAAGAACGCCGCTGCGCCCGAGGAGGGCGCGGAATCGGTGCACACCACCGAGACCAGACCGGACTTGCGGCACATGGAGACCGCCTCCCTTATGTCGGAGAGTATCATCCGGTGCTCGGAATGGTTCACTAGCGATCCAACAGCGCCGGAGGCCTTCACCATGGAGGGTGTGACCCAACCGGTGGCTGAGCCCGGCTTCCGTGGCTCGACGTGCTGTGACAGCACCGGCACGTCCACCGACCTCGCCACCGAACCGAGCTCGGCGATGGGCGGGCAGACGGCGATGCTGACGCCGGTCTCCTCAGCCACGGCGGCACAGGCCTCGGCCATGCTGATGGCCGATGGGCCGTCCACCTCCGTGTAGGCCTTGAAGTTGACGATCACCGCAGGAAGAGCGATCCTACTCAAGGCGCATGCACCTTTCCTTGAGGTCATCGAGGACGGCCGGACGGCTGGTGTACTCCATCTCATCCGGTCCCAGGATGGCGGGCATGAACGGACCGTGGCCGCGCATCATCATGCTGGCCTTTACTGCGTTCTTGCGGACCTCATCCCAGACGTCCCCGGCGAAGAAGTCCATCGGTTGGCGGTCGCCAGGCTTGGCGTCGAAGGGCTCCAGGCCCTGGAAGCGGCCGTTGTTCATCTGGAATCCTATGCAGCATATACGGGGCGGGCCGTCGAAGTAGGTGGGGTCGGAATCCTCCACCGCACAGGGGTAGAACGCCCCGTAGTGGGAACCGCGCATCCATCCGGCGACCAGCATGGTGTTCATGTAGGGCTGCAGATACTCGCCCACCGCCGGGAGTCCGCTCTGACAACGGCAGATGCAGACCGGGTCGTCCTTACCGACGTATTTTCCGGCGGTCAGGTTCAGCTTGTCGGTGCTGACCACGGCGGCGGTGCCCACACCGGAACGGGACTCGATCCTCTTGATCGCGTAACGGGTGGTGTCACCCAGAAGGGTGAGGATACTGTAGGTCTCCTCCGGAGAGGACATGGTTACCTTCTTGGAGTCTACGACGTCGTGGATTTCCATGTCGAAGCCTTTCGTTGCCCGGGGGTCGATGACCAGTCCGGT
>SKGM01000068.1 GCA_007117455.1 Candidatus Methanomethylophilaceae archaeon | reverse complement strand
AGGCTGGTCTTGCCCCCTCCTCCTTTCCCCGCGACCGCTATGACGGTCATGACAGTGAATGCCTCTCCTTCATCCTCTTGGATAGGCCGCTCAAGAGACCCAGTACCTGGGGGGCTGCTTCCTCCTCCAAACCACCCAGGCCGCATTGGGGCGTTAGGAGGCAGCGACGATACAGCAGGTCACGGTCCAGCCCTTTGTCCGCCAGAGCCCCAATGTGTATCTCCATGAGCCTCTCTAGGTTCTCCACGGTCTCGATGGAGATCCCCTCGATGGTGTTCGGTACGATTCCCCAAGCTATGCTTCCGCCCCTGTCCAAGAAGTCGGCGACCTCCTCCGGATATAGGGCTAAGGTATGCCCATAGGCATAGGCATCCAATGATAGTATGTCGGTCTGGGTGGACATCACCAATGGCCAATCGGTGTTCCCGCAGCAATGGATCGCCCGTACGGCCTCCACCCCCTCCATAGCCTCATCGATCCAAGAGACCGCGTCATCGGCCGATATGCTGGCGAACGGGGTCCCGAGCATGGTCAGGGTCGGCTCATCGAAGAATATCAAGGGGTTGGCGTTACGGCGGCCGATCTCCCGGGCCTGCCATCTGGCCATCATGTTGACGTTCTTGCGTACTATCTCGCCGTAGGTCTCATCGTATATGACCGCCCTTCCCTCCTGGTCGAATATCTGCAGACCCTCGCTTATCGGTCCGGTTATCTGGCCCTTGACCGCCCGATATCCTCCGATATCGCGTTCCAGGAGTTCGTGCAGCCCCTCGAAGTACTGACGGGGATGGCGATAGTGGTCGAGGTCCTCGGACAGGAGTGCGGTGTAGAACTCCATGGGGTCATAGTCGTCGAGGTCGACGGTTATGGACTTAGCATCCGCATCTATCCTTATGCCCGGCAGGGTCACTCCGGTCTGGGCATACATGTTCTCAGCGTATCCCCTGGCCGGTAGTTGGGGCCAGGCGGGGACATCTATACCGCTAGAGAGGATCAGGTCTATGGCTTTGGCTGCATCGTTGTGAGGCAGGGAGCCTATCAGTGTGGCTGAGCAGTTCCAATCCATCGCCGAGCTATCCTGCTGCCTGATATTAAAGCCTTCCAGTCCGGGAGGATGGGAAGAGTTCCTCATCAGTGTGGGGCAGGAACAACGCGGAGGAGTACTCATGGAAGAATGATGCGTCGTTGCTCAGGTCTAGGTATGTCATCCTAGGGGCCAGGTTCTCCATCTCCTCCCGGGCATCAGCGCTCAGCAGTACGGATTTCGCACCTCCCAAGGCAGCATTGCCGATGAACTCGAAGAGTTCCCGGGGCAGGTCGGGTAGCAGACCGATGGATATGGCGTTCTCCAGGTCTATGTGTCTACCGAAGCCTCCTGCGATAAGGACCCTGTCCAAGTCCTGGAAGTCCATACCCAGGTTGCGGAGTAGGGTGCGTGAGGCGGCGAATATCGCCGCCTTGGTCCTCATTATGCTCTGAACCTCCTTCTCGGAGATGGAGAGACCCTCCTTTCCGGGGATATGGAACCGCGGTGAACCGTCATCATCCCGCAACCCAGTGGTTCCTGAGAACCTACCGTTCTTGTCCAGGATCCCCGCCTGGAACATCTGGGCCACCAGGTCTATAAGCCCGGAACCGCAGAATGATTCGGGGTCGCAGTCGTTGATGACCTTCAGGTGGAAGTCCCCGTCCTCAACTCTAACGCCCTCCACCGCCCCAGGGCAGGCCCGGCTTCCACATTCCACCTCCCCTCCTTCGAAAGCCGGCCCGGCGGATGAGGAGCAGGCTATCAGGAACTCGTTGTTGCCCAGGACCACCTCTCCGTTGGTCCCGACATCGATGAGTAGTGTGAGGCGGGGGTCGGTGTGCATCCCGGAATGTATCACATCGGCGACCACGTCCCCGCCCACATATGAGGAAAGGGGCGGAATAACCAGGACCTCGGCCTTGGGGTTTATCTCCAGACCGGAACTTTTCATGTCCACCCTCGTCCCGCTGACCAAAGGCAGATGGGGAGGATGCCGTAAAGGCGAAGGGTCAACACCCAGGAAGAGGTGCCCCATGACCGTGTTCGCGGCCACCGTCAGCGCCATGACCATCTTGCCGTTCAAAGCCTCCTTCATATTGGCAAGCATGCCGTTGATCGTCTTGAGCACCAGTCCGCGGAGGGCCTCGGTGCCCCCCTCCTCTGCGAACTCCATACGGCTGAGCACATCCTCCCCGTAGAGGACCTGATGGTTGTAATCGCTGAGGCTCTTGACCTCACGGCCGTCCTTGAGGTCGAAAAGCGATGCGGCAACGGTTGTGGTCCCTATGTCCACGGCGATGCCGAACCCCTTATCACTCAGTGGGCTGTAAGGGTGATCCCGAAGAGGGCTATGGTCCACTGTGGCACTTATCCCCTGTTCTACCGGGGAGGTCACCATTATCGTGCAGTCGCCCATCACGGAACTGATGCATGCCAGTCTCACACCGGCCTCCCATTCGATGGGCCTCAGTTTTTCCTTCCCATCCTCGCTGGTGCATCCGGAGACAGAAACCTTGCATCTGCCGCAAACGCCCTGTCCAGCGCATGGGAGTTCCAGACCCACACCGGCGGCGGTTGCCGCCTTTACCATCGATTCGCCGTCCTCGACCTCCACAGTGACGTTTCGGGGGAGGAAGGTGACCCTCCTGAGCATGCCAGGATATCGATGCTGCAGGTATTAATCATATCCTTGCGAAAAAGGAAATAGCGGTTGGCGGATAGCATTGCATGAAGGTGGCAGGTTTCATCAAGACCTCTTTATTGGACTGGGACGGCAGCATCTCGGCTACCGTTTACCTGTCCGGCTGCAACCTACGTTGCCCTTTCTGTCACAACCCGGAACTCATCGGCGGGTCGGAGGAGGAGAATATGATCGAATGGGAGACTGTCGAGACCTACCTGAAGGAGAACAAGGGCTTCCTCGATGGTGTGGTAGTCTCGGGGGGCGAACCGACACTCGATCCGGAACTGTACCCCATCCTGAAAGCCATCAAATCCCTGGGCCTCAAGGTCAAGCTGGACACCAATGGGACCAACCCAGACACCTTGGACGACCTGATCGGCGCCGGATTGGTAGACTTCGTCGCCATGGATGTGAAGGCCCCTCTGGACGAGCGTTACGACCAGCTTTGCGGCGTTCCGGGGCAGGCAGAGGACGTTGAAAGGTCCATACAGTTGGTGCTTGATTCCGGAGTTGACCACGAGTTCCGGACGACGGTCGTGCCGATATACCTCAAACAGTCTGACATAGTGGATATCGCCAAGTCCCTGACCGGGGCCAAGCGGTATGTACTGCAACAGTTCAGGCCCAAGGTGACCCTGGACTCCAACCTCGGTGCGCTGGACCCCCTACCTGTGAGTGAGCTCAAGCGAATGGCCGATGCCGCGGGTAGGCATGTCAGGAGTGTCAGGCTTCGGGGCGCCTAGGACTGGAACGCAGACAGGCGGGCCTTGGTCCCCGGGGCTATGCAGTTGTTGCTGCTGTTGACGTAGACCACATCCGCCTTGGTCTCTGCCAGGAACCTCTCCACCTCCTCCTGTGCATCGCTGAATATCCCGACACTGACCCCGGTCTCGCAGGCGTGGACCTTATCCAGGGCATCCTCGAGGTCCTGGGCCTCCTGAACTGAAAGGAATGGAAGTGAATGGTCCATGGTGTTGAACTCATGGTCATCGTCCAGGCCTACGAGTATCGCGGGCCTCACATACTCCCCATCATGCAGGAATCCGTCCGTGACAGCTTTGCCCCCGTGCACCACATGTCCTTCCAGCTCTTTGACCAATGAGAGGAACTCATCGGTCCTCTCCGGCGATGCCAGGGGTCCTGTGTTGATGGTGCTGTCCGCTGGATCTCCCACGGTGAAGGCCTCAGCTGCGTTCAGCAGTGCCTTCAGGAAAGGTTCGAACACCTTCGATAGCACCACCACCTTGGAGCAGGAGTCCATCCTCTGTCCGCTGTAGGAGAAGGCGGACTCCAGTACCATGTAGGCCGCCGCATCCAGGTCTTTGATGGATGATACCACGGCCGGATTCATGCCTTTTATCTCGGCCACGAAACCGAGCTCCTCATCCACATGTGTGAACATGGCCTCATCCACTATCTCGCCGGAGCCGCAGACCGCGACACCAGCCAGGTCGGGATGGTCCATGAGGTTCCGCCTCATCTCACCCACTGGGTCGGTTGCCAGGCTGAGTGCCTCTGCCATTGGCCCTTTGGCTATCAGACCGTAAGCCATATAGACCGGTGCAGGGCACTCCTTGGGCGGGACCAGGAAAACAACGTTGCCTGCCAGAATGGCGGCGAAGGCGTAGGACAAAGGACCGGCCAGAGGGGAGTTGTAACTCCCGAGCACCGCCCATATGCCTGTCGGCCTCCCTTGGGGTGCCTCGGCTGCCTCATCGATCAAGGCCTCGGTGACCTCGATGAGACGGTCAACCTCGAACATCGCCTCCTTCTCATTCATCCCTGCACTCAGTGATACCAAGGCTGCGAGGCGATAACGCTGGATGTCCAGCTGCCTCAGGGCTTCCGTCATAGCCTCGACCCTCTCATCCATGGAGGTGGAAGACCATTTCTTGAAAACCTCCTGCAGACGGGGGATGGCCATCTGGGGAAGGTCGGCCTCGCTCTGTTGGAACCTGCCGAACTGGATGCTGTGGTCGATCGGGCTGCTGGCAACGTAATCCTTGGCAGCGGCCATCTTTATGCCCGCCACCCAATTAGGGTAATCCTGCTTGTCTGTGGTCAGAATCGAGTTGAACGCGGAGTCGAACTTCATCTTGCGCTCCAAACGGTTGTCCTGCGGTTCCATGGGCATAACTCTCCACACTAAACGGGGATTCCCGCTTAATGGTTTTTGCCAATGTCGTCAGTGTTCACCGTCATTAATTAATACAGGATTTCCTTTCTTCACCCTCACAGGGCTCGTGGTCTAGGGGTTATGACGTTGCCTTCACACGGCAGAGACCGCCGGTTCAAATCCGGCCGAGCCCACCATAATTTTTTAAAAAATAATAATGGGTTTTTTAAGGGGTTTCCGAGTCAGCTCACTCCTTGAGTTCCGGACCATGGGCCAGGGACATGAAGTAGTCCACATCGCCGACGTCATCGGTCATCAGGCTCACGACGGTTCCGACGATCAATGCCGCGGGGAGGCTGTAGAGGGCTGGGTTGATTAGGACGGGT
>SKGM01000038.1 GCA_007117455.1 Candidatus Methanomethylophilaceae archaeon | reverse complement strand
TTTAATGGTTTCAAGAATATCTCTTCTTCAAA
The DNA here is from genome assembly GCA_007117455.1 of Candidatus Methanomethylophilaceae archaeon. Lineage (GTDB taxonomy): Archaea > Thermoplasmatota > Thermoplasmata > Methanomassiliicoccales > Methanomethylophilaceae > PWHV01. Next base: position 18,101 of record SKGM01000038.1, on the reverse strand, counting down.
ATGAGGCTGATCTCATCCATATGCTCTCTATGAAAGAGTGTACACTCATTTGAATCGGTACATGCCCTTGGGGATGGTGAGTTCGAAACGGGCGCCTTCGCCATGGATGCCGTTCTCAACGATGCCGATGCCGGTTATGGCAAGGACCTCACGGGTCAGGAAGAGTCCGAAGCCGGTGTTCGATCCAAAACCGCGATCGAATATCACTGGCTTGACATCCTCTGGAACCCCCTTGCCATCATCCTGCCACCATACAGCCAGATCGTCGCCTTTGCGACTGCAACCTAGTTTCACAGTTGTGGCTCCGCCGGAGTGCCTCAGGGTGTTGTCGTGAAGGTTGTAGAAGACCTTCTCCAACATCAGGTCGGCATAGATCTCCAGACCTTGACATTCATTGATTATCTGTATCTCGCTGTCAGATAGTCTGGAAACCACATCCGATACCGATGTCCAGACCGGATCCTCGACACCCAGTTGCTCATAGGCGCGGGTGAATTCGATCTGTTCCTGAATCCTGTCAGCTGCCACACCCATACGTGACAGGTATGAATCAGCAGGACCTTCAGTTTTGGAATCTTTGGAGAGCTCGAGGTATCCCTGTATCACCATCAACTGGTTCAGGATGTCATGTCTGGTTATGGATGAGAGTATGTTCAATTTCCTATTGGCCTGGGCCAGGGCGTTATGGGCTTGGCTCAGGGCCTCATTGTCATCTGCCAATCTCTGCCCCATGTCCCGCAGTGATGCCTCACTCTCCGCTATCTCGGAATTGAATCGACGCAGTTGATGGTTCCAGAACAGCGTGAATCCCACCACCAACGAGGAGATGATCACCAATGAGATCAGAGGGCCGTAGTCCCTTTCCCTATCGGTGACGAACTCGATGCTCACATGCTTGTTAACTATCTGCAGGATCTCCTGATCGGTCAACGTGTCTATACCTTTGTTGAGGATGTCGACCAGCATGGTCTGATTGTTAAGGACGCCCATACGGAAATCATTGTCGTAGTCAGGGTACTGGCCCGCTATCTTGAGATTGAACCAGCCGCCCTTCTTGATATTGTAGGCGGCCATGGTCAGGGATCTCAGGGTCATGTCCGCTTCCCCGTCCTCGATCATCTGGAAGACATCGGCCTCCCTTTCAGTGGTGATTATGTCGAACTGAGGATAGTCATTCCTCAACCTCTCTTCGATGCTCGTGCCATCCGGCAGGACCGCCAAAGTATCATCGCTTAGGGCATTGGGGTTCGCTATGAACTCATGCTCCACTCGGGTGATGAAGACCACGGGGTCGGAGAAATAGACATCGGTGAAATTCATGTATGTCTCACGTTCAGGGGTCTGTGTCAGGAACCCGACCATGTCCGCTTCCCCTGCTTGTGCCAGCTCCAACGTGTGTGACCAATTATCGGAGGGAACGACCTCGAACACAGTGTCTAGTCTTTCGGCTATGAGGTAGAGTAGGTCGGCAGCGATACCGATGAACTCGCCATCCTCCTTCAACAACTCATAGGGCTCCCAATCTGGATCGATGAGCATTGTGACGTTGCCCTTATTATCCAGGAAATCCCGCTCAGCCGCGGACAGCTCCACCTTTATCTCGCTAAAGGGGAAGATCGACGGCGATGCAGCCTGGTTGTCCATAGGGACTGTTGCCAATATCGGGATGGACAAAGATATCGCAAGGATGATTATGATGGACCTGCCCAAACATCTTTTTTGGGGTTTGGATCCATACATCCTGTGACCTCCATCATCCTCATACCGACCTAAGGGCATTCTTCAGTGAATCCAATGCCCATCAAATCTGTGTTAGTAGTTATTGAAAAAAAAATATTTCACTGTTTCCCGCCGTGTATGATATGAAAGGAAGTCCGGGATATGGATAATGAATAGGAGTGAGGGAAGGCCGTAGTCTTAACCGTTATTCAATGGCGTAAAACGATTGGACCTGGACAAAAACAGCGGATCGTCCGATTAGAACTCTGTTTGGGTTAATAGACCACAATGATGAGTTTGGAGGGGGACATCTCCCCCTGGGTTTTGAAAGGAACGGACTATTGCCCGGTAGAGGTTCACTCTTCGGCTTCTCCCTCTTCCATCTGGGCGTACTCCTCGGGGAGGTGGATGCCCATAGAGGCGAACAGCTCTTGATGTCCGCGCACCAGGCTCTCCATTGCCAGGTTCAAGGTTACGAAGACCTCGATGACTGTCAAACCCTCGTCCTGGCAGACGCCGAATATCTTCTGAGCTACATCCTCGACCTTCTGCTCATCTATCTGCATTTCTTGTTCCATTTTGTCGTCCTCTTTTCTGAACTAGAGGCCTCGGAAGCCTCAGCTTTACTGATGAGTGTGGACATCATACAAAACATTAAGTGATTCACGGGACCGTTGCAATGGTGGTTTGAAACGGTAGTATCATCCATATGCTGCGAGTTTCGAACCATGCACTCGGCGTCGAACATTCCGATAGGCTGTGCGACATGATTCCTGTACAATCCGAACAGATGCCCAGCCGTTCACAGATGCCGTTACAACCACATCAAGGATCGCCGCTACGGGCTTCCGCATACAATCTGATGATGTGCATCAACCTCAACAGGCGGAGGAATCTGAGATCCACGGTGATGAAGAGCGGAAGGATGAAATGCGACAGGGCGAGAAGGTCTGCAACCATCAATGGCGACACGGCGTAACGCAATCTTCCTCTCAGGCCATCCGCATAACGGGGGTCCTCAGCGCTGCTCCATAGCCTCAACAGCCATTCGGTGGCGAATATGGAGACCGATATCATGTCGAAAACATGGAAGGCCGTGCGGTAACGGTCATGAATCCCATGATCCATCTCCAACAGCATCGCCACGACATTGAACACGATGAGGGCGGATATCATAAGGTGCAGTCGATGGTTCCACCCCGGGGCCCCTCCAGGGTCATGGGCGAGGAGGTCATGGACCCTCTTCCTCACAGAACCGACTCCGTTATAACGAATCCCCATCGCCATCCCTAAGTTTTTTCTGATGGATATAGGCTCGGTTGTGCCACGTAGTCAACTTTCAATCCACAATGATGATTCGAATATGTGTCAATAGCTTGTTCAGTCCTAAGGTGAACCCATGTACGATATCCCCGTACGGTAGATTCGAAGGTTGGAGATGATGGTCTTTCTAACAAAGATGCAAACAGATTTATGGTCATAACCCATCATCAATAGTGGGAAGTTTGGATGATTCTGAGACGCAGTCCTATAAATCAACTTGTTTCGCCCGAACGAAGGCTGTCGGCAGGTAGTATGCCAAGCTCGGAGTTGAGATATTTCAACCCCTCAAACTGTCCTCCGCCCTCCCGATCGGCAGTTATCATTTAGGATGGACATTTTAGTGAAAGATTAACACAATGTGATGGTGAAATTGAGAATCCATTAAATATATGGGGTGTAAATCGGTATTATGATATCCTTGATTTCTACCCGAGAATCCACTCAATCACTGTTGCAGGAACTATCTCCATTCCTTCTGCATGCAGGCTTGATACGTTCCACTGATGATGGCGAGAGCGTCATCACCGCATTGGGTAGTTATGAACTCGGGGAAGATCCTGCCGACGTGATAATCCAAGCCTCCCACGAATTGGAGGCCGAACTTCCACGCCTCTACAACCTTAGAGTTGACGGGGATGACATTACGATATTGGAACGGGCCGTGGGGGATGATGGCGTCGAGGTCCTGAGGCCTATCGGCACGGATCTCGATTCTGACGACATCGATTTGTTGAATGAGGTGATATCCGCCCAGGGCGGTTCATTCAAAAGGTACGGTAATTTCCGTCTTGACCTCAGACTGGCTGACCAGAGGTTATTCAACTGTTCACACTGCGGCGAGGTCTGGAAATCCTCCAAGGAGAGTCCGAAGAGATGTCCCCGCTGCCGTTCGGAGATGCCGAGGTCAGACAAACGCAGTAAAATGGCCCCTCCTCAGAAGTATTTCAGAGATGAAACCATGGCTGTGAACGGTACCATCTTTCAGGATGTCGAACATCAGAGGCTGTTCCATGATATCGTTCAAAACTACAATAGTATGGATTTGATGAACCACATGGATTACAAGCAGGACTTTCTTTCCTATGGGCATCGAGAGACACCATATGCAGAAAGATTGCTTGAATCCCTCCAGTCGCTTTCCGCTGAATATGACGCTGAAACGTTGAACATGGTTCGCTCCAAGGAGCTCAACGCGGACATCATAATGATGTTGAAGGGTGCGGAAAGGAATATTCAAAAAATCCTGGAAACCCAATACCCTCCGAATGTGATCAAGGTCCAATCAGTGAGGCCTATCGGCAACTGGCCCCACACCGCTTGGATATCATTCAATATGAATCCCAAGAGCTTACCGGCTGAAGGCATCGTGTCACGTTACAACCTTGCATGCATGCTCCTGAAGGAGGTCGAAGGTCAAAGATGGGCATTATGCATAGTACCCAACGTGAAGGACCTGATCGGAAGTCATGGCCATGAATGGAGGTCGGTGCTGTCCAATCTCAGGTCCGAGGTCATATTGGAACTCGATGATCCCCGTTTCAAAGGGTTCATCCTCGGAGAGGAGGCGGATCTCAGGGCTGAGCCCGATTCACCTGGCAGTCGGATGTTGGAGGCCGTACTGTTGCATAGGGTCATTGATGTGCTCACAGAGGAACCTGCTCATCTCAAGGAGTCCATATTGATGGCGATGGAGGCATATAGTAAACTGATTTGATTTGAAGGGCCCAAAGGGAAGGGGTCTGATGGGAAAAGGAGAAGGTCCGATGATAGACGACAACCGCAATACGAAAGCCACAGCTCAAGGTCCTGCAGTTCCGACAGGATACACCACGGGCGAAGTAAAGAAAACGAATCTGGAATCACTACGGTTGGAAGGAAGGATAGATGGCCCCTTGGCCGGCCTCAACATGACGCAGGTCTTCCGGATCGAAGGTGATGGGATCGTTGATGCACGATACACCCTACCTCTCTCGGGGGATGCCATCGTCACCAGAATCACCATATCCCATGGTGAAAGGACCATGGGCGCCCGGATGATAAGGAGAAAGGATGTCATCAGCAATTCCCCCTATGACCATAAGCTGGTCGACAAGGCATCTATGCTGCCAAAAGGATCGGTCTATGCCCTCACATTCCGCCTGGGCGCCGTTGAGCCTGGAACGGAGGTGACGGTCTCCACGGAGTTCGTGCAGTTGGGAGAATTATCAGGAGGTTCGTTCCGATACCGTGTACCTTTGATACCGCCTGTCCTCAACCATCGAAATACTGATGAGCCGCATCGTGGTGCAGCTAGGGGGATGGGGGCCGATGTCACTTACGACCTCTCGGTCAACTTGGTGTGTGAGAAAGGATCCCTGAGCTCGGAGACACACAATTTGAGGAGCGGTGATGACATCCACTCCTCAGAGGATCCCTCACCCCCGCCCAACAATGACATCCAGCTCACTTGGACGCCGGGAGGACTTAAGAACGGATTCATGGCATTGGCGGGTAAGGGCAGGCGTAAGCCATATCTAGCTCTGGTCAAACCTGATGAACCATCAACGCCCACCCTCCCACGTGACATATTGGTCCTTATCGACCGTTCGGGCTCGATGGATGGTTTGAAAAGGGCGGTCGCTGACCAAGTGGTTGAAGGTCTCCTCTCATCCTTAAAGGAGGGTGATGTGTTCAACATTTGCCTGTTCCACAGCAAGGTCATGTGGTTCAGGGAGAAGCCGGTGTCCGCAACGGAGCAGAACATCGAGGAGACGAAGAGCCTCCTCGAAGACGACTCTTCAGGAGGCACCAGGATGTTGGATGCCTTCACACAGGCTCTGGACCAAGCTAGGGGCTTCGGTGATGTGGGCAGACACCTTGTGGTGATAACGGATGGTCAGGTACATCGGCTCGAAGAGGTGCTCAGACTCATGGAACCTGAGTCCAAGCATTCTGAGCGTAGAAGGTGCTCATTGATATGCATAGACCCGCCCTCCATCAACCATAATCTGAGGCAGTTCGCAAGGAGGGCTGGAGGACAGTGCCATTTCCTCTTCTCGAGCATGGACCAGGATGACATGTCCAACGCGATAGAGGATGCACTCAGCTTCTTAGGGCCCCCGATCGCAGTGAATTCCATCATGGAGACCGACAGGCCTACTTTGGACTCTTGGCCGGCGGAGGATGGATGGCACCGGAGCTATCTCGGGGACCTGGTCCCCGGCAGACCTACATGGGTATCAGGCCTGTTCAACTCCCGCAGTGGAGGTCCCCGCTTCAGGTACGATGGTCGAGAAATGGAGGCTGAAGAGTCCAGTATGGTGAACGCCCTTCATTCCGCCATGCTAATCGGGGAACTGGAGGCCTTACTGTCCGAGGGAATCGATAGCCGAGAGGCATACCGCAGCCTAAGAAGGATGGGCTACAGTACCTCCGCATTGCGGAAAGAGTGCGAATTGGTGAATGGATATCCCAATTGGGGGGACATGAAGGGCATCATACGTTCCCTGTTGGTGTCGGAATCCTTGAGGAGCGGGGTGCTCAGCAGTGAGACATGTATGGCCTTCCTCGGTGAAGATGGCGAAGATTCGGTGGTCGAGACCATCATGGTAACTGACCTGGATGCCCGTGGATGGGATCAAGCCACACCCCTACCTGCAACCCGGCCTTCAATTCTGAGCACGGCGGGGTGCTTCGTCCATCGCCCCTCATCGTTCCTGGAGGCCCGCACACCGGCAGAGGTGTCCTTCGAGGACCGTGTCGGTTACCGTAGGAACGGTTCCGGGGGCATCAAGCATGAGCCGTGGGTCCTTTATGAAGGGAACCCGAAATTATTGAACGGATGCGTGGTGCTCCATGACGCCCCCTATCAAGGGACGGTATCGAGGATATTCACCCGTATTCACCTGACATTCGAGGAGATGATAGATGATGCGACGATGGAGGTCCTTCTGTTCGTAGAGGACATGAGCGTGCCCTGTATTCGAACCAACGTCAAGAACCTAATATCTCAGGATTGGCAACAGCCTCTTGATGTCAGGATAATGCCTGGTCAGGAGGTCAGACTCATACTCACCGACGGGGACAGCCACATAGGGGGTGTTAAGGTATGGTTGGAATGAACCTGACAGGATCGGTTGCGTATCATCACTATCCAATGGACCATCGGGTTTCAGACGATAAGCATCCCAAGGAACGGCTGAAGGCCTCCTGGGGAGGATGCATAAGGTACTGTATCACTAGTGACCTTATCCGTTGGCGTACCGGAGGGATGTCGACCAAAGCATTATATCATCATTTCACGGATTCATCGGTCCGAGAGGGTGGATGCTGTTTGTCCGCACGGATATCCTTTGATGATCCTGGATTCGTAGCGACATCACTAAGGAGCGAGGTCTGAGCATGGGCTCTGGCATACTTTCCATGATATTCTCCCGCAAAAAGGGGGGCGTCAAGCAGCCCGTGCAAAGACCGGAAGGCGGGAAAGCTCCCGATTATGAGAGTCACATAGGCCCCATCGACCGGATGCTGTCCCTGAAACCGGATGACCACATCCTATGGACGCGTAGGGGGGAGGCTTTGCACAGTATCGGGTTCCTCGAAGATGCAGCCGCATCCTACGCCGAGGCTTTGGATATCAGGCCAGGACATGGTCCGGCCTGGTGCGGCCGGGCCGATGTACTGAGGGACCTGGGCGACCATCAAGGAGCCATAGCAAGTTACAGGGAATGTCTTAACCACGACCCCCGAAACAGCCACGCATGGTGCGAGGTCGGCCTTTTACATCATTCCAACCACGATGATTCCAAGGCCTTGGAGGCCTATGGCAAAGCACTCAGCCTCAACCCGAACGCATCCCGTGCCTGGAGGGGAAGGGCCGACATCCTCGATGACTCAGGGAAACACGATGATGCCCTGGTCGCCTATCGTCGTGCGGTGTCTATCGATGCCAAGGATCAGATATCCTGGTACAACATGGGTCTGTTGCTATACCGTCTCGGTAGGTTCAAGGAGGCGGTCGATGCCTACGACCACGCCACCGCCCTGCGTCCTGAGGACCCTGACGCCTGGTACAACCGCGGCAGGGCCCTGATGGCCGCAGATAGGCATGCGGAGGCCTTGGAATCCTTCGATCATTCGCTCAACATCAGGCCGGATGATGCCGATGCCTGGGCCAACCGGGCCGTGGTGCTTGACGAGCTGGGCAGGAGGTCGGACTCGCTGGAATCCTTCGATAAGGCCCTCTCCATCGCCCCCAATGACCCGGATATAGTCCACGACCGGGACCTGGTTCTGAACAGGATCAATGCCTTGGAATCGATACTCGGGAGGCGGCAGACCGATGATGCCGTGACTGATTCCGAGGATGCAGCAAAGGATGAGGGTTTCGGCGATGATGTGTCGCCGTCGGTCATCGACCCTGTGCCCCTAGACGCTACAGAACATCCCGTCGCGGGTATCGACCCTCTGCAGATCGACAGAGGGGGTTGGATGGAGACATCCTCCCTTGATCCATTGGAAGGCGACCATCGACGTCTCGATGTCTGCGACCAGAGGCTCAGGAGGGATCCTCAGGATGTGCAGGCATGGAACATCAAGGGTCTGGTGTTGTCGAGGCTGCGGCGTTACGAGGAGGCCATCATATGCTTCGACACCGCCCTCTCCTTCGACCCGCTGAGCATACCGGCCTGGAACAACCGGGGGAACTCCCTGATGGACAGGAAGGACCCTGACCTTGCCCTCGACAGTTACGAGGAGGCATTGGACATCGATTCCGAAATCGCATTCCTATGGAACAACCGCGGTCACGCCCTGGCGGCCCTGGGTCGTTACCAGGAGGCGTCGGAATCCTTCCGGACGGCCATCGATATGGAGCCGGGCAGGGCCTTCATATGGAAGAATCTGGGCAGATGCCTGATGGCCTGCGGTGATCTCGAAGAGGCGCTCGGGGCCATCGATCGCAGCATATCACTCGACCGACAGGATGCTGATTCCTGGAATCACAGGGGAGAGGTCCTGGATGAAATGGGGAAGCTCGATGAGGCGAAGAGCTGCTTCGATAGTGCACTGGAGATCGAACCGGACCATAAATGCGCATGGAACAACCGCTGGAGCATCGAAGAGGAGATGGGCGCGGATGACCAGGTCGAATGAGTACGGACTTGCAGCATAGCCGACACCATCCACCTATTATTCCGTAGCGGGTGCCTACGGGAACTTAAGGATCCGGATATAGGTTTTTGCCTATGGAACAATGTTTATTGCCCGTCAGGCATACATCATGACCATGATCGATGATGACCGGAAGTACGAGTTCTCCTGGGACCTCATAGGTGACCTTGAGATGGGACGCCCCAACCTCGGTCCCAATGTCAGACTGGAGGTATACCGTCTGATGCAGTACGTCTTACGTGATGTGCTGGAACAGAGGTACGGCACCGAGGAGGCCGACAGCATATTCTATGACTCGGGAAGGTTGGCCGGCATCAAGTTCTTCCAAAACGTGATAGAGGATGCCGAGGACCTCTCCGCCTTCGTCAACTCGGTCCAGAACGCCCTTCGTGACCTGGGCATCGGCATATTCCGGGTGGAGAAGTCAGACCCGGAGGATGGTTCCTTCGTCTTCTGCGTCTTCGAGGACGTCGATTGCTCCGGCCTACCGGACCTGGACCACACCGTATGCACCTATGACGAGGGATTCATAGCGGGATTGATGGAGGCGTTCACCGGCTCCGGGTACGATGTGAAGGAGACGGATTGTTGGTGTACCGGGGACCGGACCTGCCGGTTCACGGTGAAACGTCGCTGACGACTCTGAGGAGTAAAAACATGACCGATGATGCGGAGAACGCCCTCAGAAGGCTCCTGCACCTATTAAACAAAGGCAGGGAGCCTAAGGATGCATGGGAGCCGGAAGAGTCCTTAGAGCCGCATTACGAGGCCCTCCGCGACGATATCAAAGAGGTGCAAGGACATCTCCGCGAGCTGAGTGCCGGCAGGATCACCGGTGACATACGGACAACAGGTTACACCGCCGGCCTCCTAAAGAACCTCCAGGCCAATCTTCTGCATGTGACCTGGCAGGCCAAAAGAATCTCCGAGGGCGACCTGTCACAGCGCGTGGATTTCCTGGACGAGTTCTCGGAATCATTCAACAGCATGGCCGCCGCCCTGCAGGCCAACCGGAAGGAGTTGGAGGCCAGGCAGGAACAGCTAATCGGCCTCAATGAAAGGTTGAGTAGTGAGGTGGAGGAGCGTAGGAAGGCCCAAGAATCTTTGGCCCTTGCCAATCACAAACTCATGATTCTCTCCAGCATAACAAGGCATGACACCCTGAACCAGCTGACCGCAGCGCGCGGATACCTCGAGCTGCAGTCATCATTGGTCACCGAAGATGAGAGGGCCAGTCGCTACAACGACAAGGCGATCTCCTCCATGGACAACATCGCCGATCTGATAGAGTTCGGGAAGGAGTATGAGAAGGTGGGTCTCGAGGGTCCCAGGTGGGCAGCAGTCTCCTCCATGTTGGAGAACCTAGGTAGCGGACTTATCGACCTGGAGGAAGACTGTGATGGTCTGGAGGTATATGCGGACCCCATGATGGACAAGGTCTTCTACAATCTGATGGACAATGCCGAGAGGCATGCGACGGGGGCCACCTTGATACGGGTGAGCCATCGGATGGATGACGGGATTCTAGAGATAATATGGGAGGATGATGGTCCCGGCATAGCGGAGTCGGATAAGGAACGCGTGTTCGAGCGTGGGGTGGGACGCAACACCGGTTTCGGCCTCTTCCTCATAAGGGAGATACTGCAGATGACCGGCCTGACCGTCAGGGAGGATGGGAAGGAGGGTAGTGGAGCGAGGTTCGTTATAACCGTCCCTGATGGGAAGCATAGATTGAAACCTTCCCCCTGTTCGGATATGATATGAATAACCCATTGCCTAATCTTCTACAATCAATAAACATCTATGGTGGAATCATTATCTGATTTTGTATACAAGACTTTAACAACATTGAGAATCAATTTCATGATATCCAGAATGAAGGGGCATAAGACCTTGGACCTGACTGAAGCCGCTATGGATCTTGAGGGATATTTCCTAGCAGTGGACAAACCCTCTGCTTTCGCTTTGTTGGATAGATTGACAGATACCAGTACCGGTACTGAGATCGTCGACGATGTCATAATGCCGGCCTTGGAGAGCATCGGGGACAGATGGGAGAAGGGCCAGGTATCTCTCTCCCAGGTCTACATGAGCGGCAAGATAGCCGAGGCCATGGTCGACAAGGTCATCCTATCAACTGGACATCAGGCCGATTCGGGCGGGTCAGTTGCCGTGGCGGTCCTCGAGGACCACCATAACCTCGGCAAGAGGATACTCGCCTCTGTTCTGAGTACATCAGGCATGCAGGTGATGGATTATGGTCATGCTCTGAGCGTTGACGAACTGGTCTCGATGGTCGAGAGGGATGGGGTCGATTACCTCATGATATCGACATTGATGCTGCCTGCTGCCCTTAGAGTCAAGGATGCCATGATCCAGATCAAGGAGAGGTCTCCGCATACAAAGGTCATTGTCGGTGGCGCACCGTACATATTCGACCCTGCCTTGGGCGAAGAGGTGGGGGCGCATGCGGTGGGTAGGACGGCCACCGAGAGCCTCAATATTCTGAAGCGTATGATGAGGGAGGGGGCCTGATGGACACCATGACCTCGATGGACAGGGTGATGGCATCCCTGAGCCATAAGGAACCGGACCGGGTCCCAGTATTCCTACTCCTTACCATGCATGGCGCCAAGGAGCTGGGCATGAGCATCAAGGATTATTTCTCCGATGCCAAGAATGTGATCGAGGGGCAGAAGATCATCCATGCCAAGTACCGGAACGACTGTCTGAACCCCTTCTTCTATGCCGCCACCGAGATCCAGGCCTGGGGCGGTGATGCGATATTCATTGATGACGGGCCGCCGAATGCTGGGGCCCCGATAATACGTACAACTGAGGACATAGACGACATCCAGCCACCGGACATGGACCACCCGATCCTCCGGATGGGGCTGGAGGCCATAGAGGGTCTGGTCGACCATGCTGACGGCCAGATTCCTGTGATCGGAACGGTCCTATCCCCCTTCTCCGTGCCGGTGATGCAGATGGGATTCGAGGGCTACTTGAACCTGATGTACGAAGACCAGGATTCCTTCTGGAGACTCATGAGGAAGAACGAGGAGTTCTGCGTGAAGTGGGGGAATGAGCAGGCCAAGGCAGGAGTGACCGCTGTGGCTTACTTCGACCCGTTGGCCTCATCATCGATGACCACCCCAGACCAATACCGCCTGACCGGCATGAAGGTGGCTGAAAGGGTGATTTCCCGTATGGATGCACCTACTGCCACGCATCTGGCATCCGGTCGAGCCCTACCTATCATCGAGGACATCGTATCCACTGGCACCGGGGCTTTAGGCGTATGTACATTGGAGGACCTAGCAGAGCTTAAAAGGGTCTGCAAGGGACGGTTATCGCTATTGGGCAACCTGAATGGGATAGAGATGCGAAGATGGACAGCCCAACAGGCGGAGGAGAAGGTCAAGGATTGCATAATGAAGGCCGGTCCAGGAGGTGGATTCATCCTGTCCGACAACCATGGGGAGATACCTTTCCAGGTCTCCGATGAAGTCCTGCTCGCCATAAGGGATGCTGTGGATAAATGGGGAGAATATCCGTTGGATTGGATTGTTTGAAATGAAAGACCAGGTAGGCATTCTCTGCTGCCGGAATCTCCAACCGGAACTTATGATGGCCTTGGAGGGTTCGGCATTGGAAGGGGTCAGAGTGATACTATTCGACCCCCATTCCAACGACCCCAAGAGCGAACGCCTGACTGAATCCCAGGCTTTGGAGCGACACGGGGAGGGGATAAAGCTCGTTATGGTCCTGGGCTGCGGCTGCCTCTACTTCCCGACGATACCTGAGCAAGAGGGTACTGAAACCTTGCTGATAGGGCGGGGCGCCGAACTATTCCTCCCTCCCGCCCTGGTGGAACATTTCATGAGGAAGGGTTCATACATCGTCACCCCTGGTTGGTTGAGGGATTGGCGTACTCATATTGAACGGGAGGGGGAGGCAGTCTTCGATATGCTAACCGAGTCCGTCCAAGAGTTGGTCCTTATCGATACCGGGACCGTTGCCGCATCCGAGATAGAACTAAAGAATCTGGCTGAGAACGCCGGTCTGCCCTACTCGGTGCTTCCGGTCGGCGTGGATCAACTCCGTCTACTGATCGAATCGAACATCAACAAATGGATGAGCACCCGAAGAGAGGCCTTCATCGAAGAGGCTAGGACATCCAAAAGACGTGTTGCCGATTATGCCATGGTCTTTGACCTTCTGGGTGAGATAACGGTGATGAGGGATGAGTCGGAACTGATCGATAATGTTCTGGACACATATAGGATGCTCTTCTCGCCCCGGGAGGTATGTTATGCACCGCTTGATGATGAAGGAGCCCCATTCCATGATTGTGAGCATGTCGATTCCGCACAGGCGGCCCTTAAGGCCTTGGGCGGTGAGGAACAGATGATAACCTCCGATGGAGGTGGGTTCCTACAGTGTGTGAGGTACAAGGACTCGAACATAGGTCTGATATCCGTGGAGGGATTGACATTCCCCAAATTCATCAATGAGTACCTGCAGACGAGCCAATTCATAACCAACGTACTGGGTCTGGCCATCTTCAACTCCCGGACCTACGATAAACTCAATCAATCGATTGTCGACCTGGAATCGGAGATAAATGAGCGAACGAGGGCGGAATGGGAGCTGGCATTGGCAAACAATAAACTCAATCTGCTGAGCGGCATCACCAGGCACGACACATTGAACCAGATAACCGTACTGCAAGGATACCTCGAACTGATGGGCACCATGGTGGATGATGAGCGTCTGCAAAGATACACCGCCAAAATGGACTCCGCCATTGAGTGCATGATGGAACTCATAACCTTCACCAAGGAGTATGAGCAGATAGGCATCAGAGGAGCGACCTGGCTCTCTCTTGATACCATAATCTCCGAGCTTGACACCAAGGGTTTGAGCATATTGAACCGGAGCCCGGGTCTGGAGGTCCATGCCGACCCGCTCCTCGACCGGGTTTTCTACAATCTCATCGACAACACCGTACGCCATTCCGGCTCTGCGTCCGAGGTCGTGATAGACCATGAGGTCGATGGTGATGATTTGATTCTGAGATGGTGCGACAACGGCCAAGGCGTCCCTGACGGGGATAAATCAAGGATATTCGAGAAAGGTGTGGGCAGGAACACCGGTTACGGCCTATTCCTCATAAAGGAGATTCTGGGAATAACAGGGGCGGACATAGTTGAGGACGGGATCTATGGCCAAGGGGCCCGTTTCAGCATAAGGATCCCGTCCGGGCAATTCAGGTTCAAGGAATCTCAGAGATAAGGCTGGTCTGATTTTCAGTATTTGCTTTCCAGGGGGATACTCCGAAGTCTCCATCGTACGGAGGCCCGTATCCTCGAACCGATACAAAACATTAAGAGTTCCAACGAGCTTAAAATAGTCAATGATACGCATCCTATTGGTGGAGGACGAGCCACACCTGCTCGAGATAGCCAAACTGTATCTAGAGAAGGATGGAGTGATCCTGGTAGAGACAAGCGTATCCGCTGATGAGGCACTGGAAAGGCCAGGCCTCAATGATTATGACGCCATAGTTTCCGATTATGAGATGCCGGGAAAGGACGGCATCCAATTCCTAAGGGAACTCAGGTCACAAGGTCACGATGTGCCTTTCATCATCCTAACTGGGCGTAGCCGTGAGGAAGTCGTCATAGAGGCACTCAACGCCGGCGCCACATTCTATCTTCAAAAAGGCAGTGATATCAAATCCCAGTTCTCCGAACTTTCCAGTAAGATATTCCAGGCTGTTGACAAGAGGAATGTGGAAAAGCAATTGAAGGAGACCAATAGATTCCTCACCGATGTCCTGAATGCAGTACAGGATGGTATATCGGTTCTTGACAAAGATCTGAACATCGTACATGTGAACCCGGTTATGGAGAGATGGTACGGTTCGAAGGATAACCTGATCGGCAGAAAGTGCTACCATGTCTATCAAGGTGGGGACGATATCTGTGAATGGTGCCCCTCGATGATCGCGATGGATAGAAACGAGCTCTGTCGGAAAGAGATCCCTGTGGGCCTGGGAGATGGGGTGGGATACTTGGAATTGTCTGCTTACCCCATACAGGATGATGAGGGGACGGTCAGCGGAGTACTAGAGTATGTCCGCGATATAACCGATCGGAAGAATGCTGAGTTATCATTGGCCGAGAGCGAGAAGAAATACCGACTGCTGGTGGATAATTCCGAAGACATCATCTGGTCAGCGGACAAGGATCTCAACATCACCTACATCTCCCCCTCTTCCAGGCATCTGATCGGATATGATGAGGAATTCATCAAGAACAATGACTTCTTCACACTTTTCCATCCTGATGACATCGAGACCGCCCGTGCAACATTGGATGCTGTTGCATCGACCGATTCGGACAGGACAAGGGTCGAATCAAGGATTAGAAAACCTGATGGCTCGTATGTTTGGTTCTCAAGCTCCGTCACCACACTCAAGGATGATAACGGCCACGTTTTGAGTTATATCGGCGTCAGTAAAGATATCAATGAAAGGAAACTGGTGGAGGAAAGACATAATCAACTCTTCACGAGCATGATCGACGCCTGCGCCCTGCACGAGATAATTCTCGATGGTCAAGGGGTTCCAGTGGATTACCGGTTCATTGACGTCAACCCCTCCTTTGAAAGCATTACAGGACTTAAAGCCGATGATCTAATCGGCCGCACGGTCAAGGAGGTACTGCCTGGTACTGAGGATGATTGGATCGAGATATATGGTAATGTGGCATTGACCGGCAATGATGCATCATTCTGCAATTACTCCAAAGAACTGGATAGGTATTTCCATGTCAGCGCCTTCCGCCCGAAACCTATGCACTTCGCCTGTGTCTTCAGCGATATCACCGCGATGAGGAAGGCTGAGGATCAGATCATGAAAAGCGAGGAACGGCTGAAACTCGCCATGGAGGGGACTAAGGCAGGCCTTTGGGACTGGGATCTAGTTGATAATAAGGTGGAGACATCACATCAAACCAGTGCCATGCTGGGATACCTCCCGGAAGAGTTCAGTGATGACACGATGGACTGGTTCGATATGTGCCATCCCGATGATATTGGGGAATTGAGAATGGTTATGGAAGACCATCTCTCCGGTGTCACCGAACACATAGAGTTTCCATACAGGGTCATGCACAAGGACGGTGATTGGCGTTGGATAATGTCCCGGGGTAAGGCCATCAGGAACTCCAAGGGCGAACCGGTCCGTTGGGTGGGAACAAACATTGACATCACGGAACAGAAGGTCGCATCGGAGTCATTGAAGATAGCCAACCGTAAGCTCCACCTATTATCCAATATAACCAGGCATGACATATTGAACAGTCTCATGGTCATCGAGGGTTATCTCGAGCTGGCAGAATCGATGGACCACAAGGAGGAATGGCCATCGATACTCTCCAACCTTAGGAGGGCATCTGCCAACATAGGTAATCACATACGTTTCATGAAGGAATACCAGAGCATCGGAGAGGGTCACCCGGATTGGATTCCATTGAATCTTACGCCATCAGACCTTGATGACCCGAGACTAATCATCACAGAAGGTTTCAATGGATACGAGGTGTTGGCAGACCCGATGTTGCCCAGGGTCTTCTATAACCTGATGGACAACAGCCAGCGCCATGCTCCAGATGGTACACGAATGGTGCTTGATTGCTCCGAGACCCAAGATGGACTGCTCATAATCTTCGAGGATGATGGCCCCGGCATACCTGAAGCCGAGAAAGATCTTATTTTTAGGAAAGGCTATGGTAAGAACACGGGACATGGGCTGTTCCTGGCCAGAGAATTACTTTCATTCACCGGCATCTCCATGAGGGAGTGTGGAAAGCATGGCGAAGGTGTAAGATTCGAGATATCCGTACCGAATGGGAAATGGCGTGCCATTTGAATTTCTGCTCTCAGGTGTTTATGCGTTCACTCACGGAAAACGATATTAACCATATTAATCAATGATAATAGGCTAATGCTATCTGTCCTTCTTGTCGATGACGATCATTTGCTGTTGGATGTGGTGAAGACCTATCTTGAGAAGGTTGAGGATACCGAGGTTTATACGAGTGAATCTGCTGAGGAGGCACTCGTCATGCTTGGTAAGAGGGATTTCGATGCCATCGTGTGCGACTACTCCATGTCAGTATCAGGAGGATTGGAGCTTCTCAATAGCATAAGATCCCAAGGATTGACAACGCCCTTCATACTTTTCACCGGCAGAGGGAGCGAGGAGGTAGCGATGGAGGCATTGAACTCCGGGGCAGATTACTACATCAGAAAGGGAATCGACCAGCACGAGTGTCTGAATGATGTGTTACAGAGAATCCAATCCCTAAGTAGACCCAAGCGATCCTATTCTGAGGGAATGACATCAAAGGAGGATCCTCGAATATTTGATTCTTTGACGGATGATTGCGTATACTCCCTTGATGGGGACGGTAGGATCACATATGCGAACCAGGCGTTCATACGTCGCTTGGGGAGGCACATCGTTGAAGATGACGTGATAGGACGTACGCCGCGGGAATCGGGTCTGCAAGAAGGGTTCTGTTACTCATTGGAGAACAAGTGCCGCAGAGTCTTGGAAACGGGCGCTCAGACTGAAATGGACACGGTTATTGAAGGTCCAGATGGAATCCCTAAGCATTATATGACCATCATCAATCCCATGAAGGACGCCGATGGCCTGACATCCGGCATATTGGTGATCGAACACGATATCAGCAATCGAAAGGAGAGGGAATCCGATATGGTCGCCCTCATCGAAGAACTGCTGAGCACCAAAGGCTCCTTGATGCATCTAGAGGAGAGCTACCGCACATTATTCCAGACCATGAATCAGTCCTTGGCTTTGAAAGAGGCCTTGT
>SKGM01000001.1 GCA_007117455.1 Candidatus Methanomethylophilaceae archaeon | reverse complement strand
AGAGCACTGTCCTCTGCGGCACCACCGACGGCATCGTTCGGGAGAGGTTGGAGGAGGCTTCAGGGTTGAAGGCCCACTTGGACTTCGGCCTGGCGTCCAACCCCGAGTTCCTGCGTGAAGGTTCGGCCGTACACGATGTGTTCCACCCTGACCGCATCGTCCTCGGCGTCGGAGATGATATGGCGGGGAAGGTTCTGGAGAGCCTCTATGCGGGCTACGATTGCCCCAAGCTCATCACCGCCATACCGGTGGCGGAGATGATCAAGTACGTGAGCAACGCCTTCCTGGCGACCAAGATAGGCTTCGCCAATGAGGTTGGTAACCTCTGCAAGCTCATGGGAGTCGACACCGCAGAGGTGTTCAACGGCGTGGGGATGGACTCGCGCATCAACCCTTCATTCTTCCGCTCAGGCATCGGTTTCGGCGGCTCCTGCTTCCCCAAGGACGTCCAGGCCTTGATGGCCCAGTCGCGGGACGAGGGCGTGGAACTCCGCATACTGGAGGCGGTGATGCAGGGTAATGAGGCCCAGCCGCTACGTTCCATCGCCCTGTTGAAGAAGCATATCCCCGAGCTCAAAGGCAAGAGGGTCGGGGTGTTGGGTCTGGCGTTCAAACCGGACACCGATGATGTGCGTGACAGCCGCGCCCTGCCCATAATCCTCGCATTGGAGAAGGAGGGTGCGGAGGTCGTGGCCTACGACCCCCTGGCGACCGACAACTTCCGCCGCCTGGCGCCCACCGCGGATTATGTGGACAGTGCCCAGGAGGTGCTCGGTTGCGATGCTGTCATCATCGCCACCGAATGGAAGGAGTTCGACGAACTGGACTTCTCAGGATGCATCGTGATCGACGGGAGGAGGGTCGATGCCGCCCGTAGCGCCAAGGTGTACGAGGGGGTGTGCTGGTGAGCACGGTCAAGAAAGCGGTGATACCCGCCGCCGGATTGGGGACCAGGTTCCTGCCGGTCACCAAATCCATGCCCAAGGAGATGCTCCCCATCATCGACGTGCCGGTCATCCATTACGTGGTCAAGGAGGCCTTGGCCTCGGGCATCGACGACATCATAATCATCACCGGGCGGGGGAAGAGGTCCATAGAGGACTACTTCGACGACGCCCCGGAGCTGGAGATGCACCTGGGCAACAGCGGCAAGGAGGAGTACCTCCGCATGGTGCGGGAGATCTCCTCCCTGGTGGACCTGCACTACATACGCCAGAAGGAGCCCCTCGGACTGGGGCATGCGGTCCTGCAGGCCGAGAAGCACATCTCCGGGGAGCCGTTCGCCGTGCTGCTCGGAGACGACATCATCAAGAACAGCGAGCCCTGCACCAAGCAGCTGATCGACATACATGGACGCAAGGGATGCTCGGTCATCGCCGTGGAGGATGTGCCCCAGGACATGGTCAGCTCCTACGGCATCATCGACGGGAAGCCGGTCGAGCCCTCCCTCTGCGTGCTGAAGGACATCGTGGAGAAGCCACCGGTGCATGAGGCCCCCTCGACCATGGGCGCCATCGGACGCTACGTCTTCAACCCCGAGATATTCGACTGCCTCAAGGAGATACCCAAGGGAGTGGGAGGGGAGCTGCAGCTCACCGACGCCATCCGCCTCCTCAAGGGCCGTCAGGACGTCTACGCATACTCCTTCCGAGGAAGACGTTACGACACCGGCAGCGCCATGGGGTACCTGGAGGCGATCATCGATTTCGCCTTGGACAAGGAGTACCTGCATGACGACCTTATGGAGTTCATGCGCAGGAAGGTGGGCCGATGAGGGCTTTGGTCACCGGCTGCGCCGGATTCATAGGCAGCAACCTCACCGACACCCTCCTAGCGGAAGGGCATGAGGTGGTGGGCATCGAGAGGTTCTCCAACTACTACTCGAGAGAACTAAAGGAAAGGAACATCGCCAACGCGCGCGAGCATCCCTCCTTCACCCTCCTGGAGGCGGACATCGCCGAGATGGAGGACTTCCCGGAGGTGGACACTGTATTCCATCTCTCCGCCCAGGCGGGTGTGAGGGCGTCCTGGGGCAAGAGCTTCGACGTCTACACCCGGGACAACATCCAGGCCACGCAACGTCTCCTGGAGCATTACAAGGACACCGGACTGCGGAAGTTCGTCTACTCATCCACCTCATCGGTGTACGGTGACTCCGAGTTGCCGTTCCGCGAGGACCGCCTCACGCGGCCGATATCCCCCTACGGGGTATCGAAACTGGCCGCCGAGAACCTCTGCTACCTGTACTGGAAGAACTTCGGTCTGCCAACGGCGGCCCTGCGCTACTTCACCGTCTACGGGCCGAGGCAGAGGCCGGACATGGGAATCAACCGTTTCGCCAACGCCGTACTCAAGGGCGACACCATCACCGTCTACGGCGACGGTGAGCAGACCCGGGACTTCACCTTTGTGCAGGATGTGGTACGGGCCAACATCCTGGCGGCGGAGAGTGATGTCAGCGGTGAGGCGTTCAACATCGCCGGCGGGAAGCGCATCAGCGTCAACGACCTCATCGCCCTGATCGCCAGGACGGCGGGGATGGATGCATCGGTGGAGTATGTGGGAAAGGAGAAGGGGGATGCCGCCCACACCCTGGCGGACGCATCCAAGGCTGAGAGGATGCTCGGCTGGAGGGCGGAGGTCGGGATCGAGGAGGGTATACAGCGCTCGGTGGAATGGTTCCGCGGACTGCTGTGACCCGTGACCCTTCTATCTGAAAATTAAAATGGTTAGGGAAGGGGTTTGAACGGACTTCAGCTTCCTGGACCTCCCAGGGTCCCGGACCAGACCTGCCAGGCAAGGATGGTCTTGGCTATCAGGCTCATGACCATGTAGCTCCTCTCACCCACCAGGTAGTCCTCCCACTTGCCGATCTGCTTGTACTGCAGCACCATGATCACCGCGAACACGTTGAACGCGACGAAGAGCGATATGATGATGAAGTACACGAAGGTGGGTATGGACTCACTGACGCTGAGGATGGCGCCGAAGAAGTAGATGAACAGCACTATCCAGGGGAGTATGCCGGCCAGGCAACCCACCCAGTAGGGCATCCAGTCCACCTCGCTGCGTCCCTGGTTCCTCATCTCCATCAGCATGCCGCACAGGTTCATGATCGCACAGGCGCCGAATATCAGGATCAGGGTGCCGATGTCGAATATGCCACAGAGCAGGGCGATGATCACCAGCATCCACGAGGAGGAGAAGGAGTACTCGATCCAGCGGATGTAGTTGATCTTCTCCTTCAGCTTGGCGACGTAGAACCCGTACAAGGGACCGGCCATCGAGAAGTGGGCGATGGCCGACATGAACAGGAAGGCCGAAATCGCCGCGCCGATGGGCAGGTTGAACAGGACCTCGGTGTTGGTTCCGAAGCCTCCCATGCCGTCCTCGCCCAGGAAGTTGGTCGTTATTGGTAGTTTGAAATCGTTGCTCAAAAGGAGCATGGCGATACCCTGCAGGAAATGCAGTACGCCTAGTCCTAGGTTCCATTTCCTCAGATTCAGGAATACGTCCTCTGAGGCTGATGCTGCGCTGACGTTCTCAGACAAGTTGAACACCTGGTCTGAGCTTGGTTTTTATCAGTATATAATATAATTGTTCATCGATACGAGGAAGCAGGGCGCCCTTGCGATGGGGCCCATCACTTAACGTCACATGTCGGGATAAAAATCGTCGAACAACGTCAAGTGATTGTAATATTTAAATACCCGGTGAGCGGGACTTCGTCGGATTGCCAAGTACGTCATTCAATGTACTCGACGCAGTTCCTCTCCACCGCCTTGAAACGGTTCTTGGAGACCATCCCCGCCTCCATCCAGGCCGCCGTGAGGATGCCGGCTGGAACCAGGCAGTTGGCGCTCATCTCCTGCTCCTGGTAGGTGCGTATGACGATGCTGTTCTTCTTGTCGGTCAGGTCGTCCATGGTCAGAACGGGCAGGAACTCCGCGAAACGGGTGACGTTCTGACAGTCGGATTCTATGCTGACATCGAACTCGCAGTTCCCGTTCATGCTGACCTCTATGGTCGAGGACTTGTTGCAGACGTTGTTCCTCACTCTGACCTTGGAAGACATGGAGGATGAGAACGGATTATAGCTTATCAATTGTTTCATTTTCATGATTGTTTATGGGAACTATTTCAACAAAATGAATTGGAAAATAACTTAAATCCTAAACACCTGATATGGGCAGAGGGTAATACCTGGTGTGGGATCTCTGTCTTCACAGGGAGCGGTCAAGGACCGTTACCATCCCCCCAGGGGCCTCATTTACATTCAGAGTGATCATTATCGTGGCTATACGATCTCCTTGCTGTGACAGTTTGCATCTTGTGCCAATCCGGTTGTAACCTTGATCCTTCCCAGAATTCAATTAAAAATTTTGGAAGCCCGGTATCAAGTTTTAAATCCGGACTGAGTATGGACCTTCAATGGATGAAAGAAGGCTATTGCTGTTCTCATTGGGGTCATGGTTGATCCTAATGGTGCTGGGTGTGTTGAACGGTATAATCAGGGTGGGCCTATACGCTGACTCGATGACCGACCTTCAGGCGCATCAGTTGAGCACCTTCACCCTGATGGTCATCATCCTCCTGTTCACCTATGTGCTCATACGATTCAAGGGATTCGATATGACTCAGAGGCAGGCATTGATAATGGGCGTGATCTGGACGGTTTCCACCATCGCCTTCGAGTTCATCGCTGGCCATTATGTTTTCGGCCACAGCTGGGACGCCCTTCTTGCGGATTACGACATCCTATCGGGGAAGGTTTGGGTCCTCATACCGTTGACCACTTTGGTGGCTCCATACATAGTCAGGAGAATCATCCGATGAGGATGTCATTCACAAGTATTTTGTCTGTGTGAGTCGAATCATGACCATGGAAACGGGAGAGCCCCTGCGTCGGACCCACGCCGCTCTGCTGGAGAGCATCCAAGCTACGGTCAAGGCCTTCGATGAGGGCGCCAGGGGGAACGTTGCCGTCCTGGTGCCCCCGTTCAGTAGCTTCGCGGTGATGCCCCGGGACCTGCACAGCTCCAAAGGGCTCTCCATCTCCCGCACCGTTCTGAGCGGCTTCCCCGACGGAGAGCCTTTGGACGATGTGAACGGCAGCATCGCCATACTCGAGGGATGCCATCACCTGTACCGGATGAGTATAGGGGGATTCGCCGTGCTCCGGAAGTTCCTGAGGGACATAGAGGAGGATGATGGAAGGCTATTCATCACGGTATGGAACGCCAAGGCCTGGAAGTATCTGGACCAGGCGGTCGGCCTGGGCGCCCATTTCCCGGTGCAGCTGCGCATGCCAGAGCTTTGTCAGAATGAGCTCCGGGACATAATCATGGAGAAGTACGATGAGGGGGAGATCGACTTCCAGTACGATGACATGCCCACCAAGGAGCCGATCGTGGAGTGGCTTCCTCACGAGTACAGCTTCATGGGCAAGGACCGGGAGACATCGTTGCCGAGGATTGATGGGAACGCGCTGCGGCGGGCCCTGTTGAGACGGAAGGTGTATCTCTCGGCGGAGGAGAAGGTGTTCTCCCAGATCCATTACCTGTCGAAAGGGAACCTGGGTGCCGCCCAGGAGATATGGATACGCAGCCTGGATTATCCTGTCATACGGCCATCTTACGTACTTAACGCCTGCAAGAGGTTCATGATGGACAACGGTGAGGCCTTCGTGGCCGCCAACATCCTGCGCAAGGGCAAGGTCAGCATGGAGGAGATGCGGGAGGACATCGGCGACCAGGTCCCGTTGGACCTCATAGTCTCCAATCTTCGTAACAAGGGCATAGTCAACAGCGACGGTAGTGTCCTGAAGATAAGGGCCGAGAACCTCAGCTTCACGCTGGATTCATTGGCGAAGCACGGGATGGTGTGAAGATGGTGGAGGAGGCCGTAATGGATCTGCTTTCGACGTTCAGCATCGATACGCCCACCTTCCTGTTCCTGGTCTCGATCCTGGTGATCTCGGTCATCGCGGTACGTGTGGTGGCGTTCGTGATGAACATCCTGGCGGCGCGTTTCAAAAGCCAGGGCAACAAGATCAGGATGCTCATACCGTTGTTCAAGCTCCTGGTCTACGCTTCGTTGCTGTTCATCGCCGTGACGACGGTGTTCAACCTCGGATCGGCGGAGATCCTGGTGTTCAGCGGCCTGTTCGGGGCCGCCATCGGACTGGGTCTGAAGGATGTCTTCGCCGACATGGTCACCGGCATAATAATGGTCTTCGAGAAACCGTTCCACATCGGTGACCGGGTGAGCGTGGAAGGCCATTACGGTGAGGTGAAGGACATGGGATTCCGGGCCACCCGCATACTGACGCCGGATGATGACCTGGTCTCGGTGCCGAACATACTGATGTTCAACCGACCGGTAGCCAGCGCCAACTTCGGAAGCCCGCACATGATGGTCACCATTGACATCTACATCGACTTCGGCTGCGACCGGGAGGCGGTCAAGAGGGTGATGAGGGAGGCGGTGGTGACCTCACGCTACTCCAACATCGGCAACGGATATCCGGTCCTGACGCTGGTGAAGGACTTCCCGTACTATGTGAGGTTCCGGGTACGTTCCTACGTCTGGGACCTGGCGGACGAGTTCGCCTATGAGACCGACATCACCGTCAGGGTATGGAAGGAGTTGGAGAGGATGGGCGTCAAGCCGCCGCGACTCTCCCTTCCCGGGCATCCGGGGCCCTAGGAAAAGCCACTTCTATCGTGAAACGGATGATGGGCCATGCGCAGCAGCGGGGACATCGAGGCACTGGCGCGAGGAAACGGAGTGGAGATATTCGGGGTGGCCGATGCCTCCGGATTCCTGGATGAAGGATACCAAGGGAAAAGGCCCCAGGACATCATGCCCGATGTACGTTCGGTGATAGTCATCGGTGTGCGGGTGCCGCGGGGATGCATGGAACCGCTACCCAAGGGGAGGGCGGAGTACACCAACACCCTCCTCGCCGGGACGGTGGTCCTGCGCTCGGCGGCCTATCGCATCGCCCAGATGCTGGAGGCTGAAGGCGAGGCTGCCAGCATAATACCGGTGGAGGGGAGCGAGTTCGGCTACTGGTACGCTGACCGCGAGACCCTCAAAGCGGACATGTCCACCAAGTACGCCGCCCGCCTCGCCGGCCTCGGCTCCTATGGCGTGAGCAATCTTCTCCTCATCCCCGGTTTCGGCCCCGCCTATCGCATGACGGCGGTCATCACCACCGCAGAACTGGAGTGCGGCAGGCCGGCGGATATGCTGCATGATTCCTGCTCGGACTGCCTGAGCTGCGTGGAGGTGTGTCCGGCCGATGCCCTGCATGCCGACGGCTCCATCGACCGGAAGGCCTGCCGGGACTACATGTTCACCGAACTTGGCGGCCTTCGCTGCGGCCTCTGCGTCAAGGCCTGCTGGGAGAACTTCCAGCGAAGGTGATCATATCATACCGATCGGACGGAGTCCAACAGCTTCCTGACACGATCGACATCCATACTCCTGGTGTACAGAGGCTCCTTGCTCTCATGGTACAATGGTAAGGTGTCCTCGAAGGTCGGCCTGCCCTCCTCCCGATAGAAGATGCCCGTCGGATAGCGGCCCTCCTCCGATGCCCTTCTGAACGCCTCCGTGCGGTCGGTGGGGTCATGCCCCTCCAGTCGGTAGGTGTTGTCCTTGTACCATTGGGAGGTGTTGACCTTGTTCATCGCCACACACTCCTGGAACACGTCCACCAGAGCGTAGCCGCGATGCTCTATGGCCGCCTTGAACACCTCCTTGGTCTGTTCCCGGTCACCTTGGTAGACACGGGCTACGAATGTGGCACCCATGGCTATGGCGACAGCCAGGGGGTTGAAGGGCTCGTTCATCACGCCCAGGGTCTGCACCTTGGTCCGCATCCCCTTCAAGGAGGTGGGCGATGCCTGCCCCTTGGTGAGACCGTAGACCATGTTGTTGTGCACGATGTTGGTGATGTCCGGGTTGCGCTGTATCTGGGCCAGGAAGTGGTTGCCCCCTTCACCGTAGGTGCATCCGTCCCCGGAGGTCACGATCACCGTCATCCCCGGGTTGCAGGCCTTTATGGCCATGGCCGCCGGGAGGGACCTCCCGTGCAGACCGTTGAACATGTGCGCCTTGGTGTACTGGGGAAGTTTGGCGGCCTGACCGATCCCGGAGACCATGACCAATCTCTGCGGCGGTATGTCGAGGTCTGCCAGCACCTCCTTGAGGCTGCGGTGGATGCCGTAGTTGCCGCATCCCGGGCACCAGGCCTTGGCGTGTGGCATGTCATAGATCTTCTGATCGCTCATTCAGAACCCCTCCTTCCGGAGTACGGAGACCACTTCCTCCACCGACCAGGGCCTCCCGGAGTAGCGCAGGTGACGGTCGGCCTCGGGGACATGGTGGTCGGCCTGCAGCTTCAGCACATCGGCGAATTGGCCGGTGGCGTTGTTCTCTATCAACACGGTCCTCTCGGCTGCCGACAGCAATTCGCGTACGTCGGCATGGAGAGGATGGACCTGGTGGAAGTGCATCATGGCCAGGTCCTTGTTGTCTAACAGCTCCACCGCCTCTTTGACTACGTTGTGGTTGGAGCCCCAGCATATGACGTAGTTCTTCGCCTCGCCAGGTTGTAGGGTGGGAGGCTCGAGGAACTCCTCCATGAGTATCCGCCGGTGATGCAGTCGCTTCTCGACCATGGCCGGTCGCATGTGACGCAGGTCCTCGGTTATGTGGCCATGCTCATCGTGTTCATCCGAGTCCAAGCGTACGAGTCCGTCACCATGTCCCGGGACTCCACGTGGGGAAAGCCCGTCCTCGGTGAGCTCGTAGCGACGGTATCCCTCCGAGGTCTCGATGAAATGGTCCTGTGGCGTTGCGGATAGGTCGAGGTCGGGGATGTTGTAATAGGAGTCCACGAAATCCTGGTCCGTCAAAACGAAGACCGGGATCTGCAAGCGGTCGGCGATGTCGAAGGCCTTACGGGTCAGGTCGAAGGCCTGCGTTATGGTCCCCGGCGCGAACACCAGGCGGCAGAACTCGCCGTGACCAGCATACATGGCCAGGTTGAGGTCCTCCTGGGCGGTGCGGGTGGGTAACCCGGTGGCCGGGCCCGGCCTCTGGGCGAGATGTATCACCAATGGTGATTCCATTATCCCCGCCATCGAAAGGCCTTCGGTCATGAGGTCGAAGCCTCCCCCGGAAGTGGAGACTATGGCCCTCGCGCCCATGAACCAGGCGGCCACCGCCTTGTTGATGGCGGCGATCTCGTCCTCCGCCTGGTCGACGACGATGGGGACATCCTTCTGATGCTGGGACAGGAACTCCAACACCCCGGTGGAAGGGGACATGGGATAGGCGGATATGAAGTCACAACCGCCGGCGAGAGCGCCCAGGGCGATGGCCTGATTGCCGTTCAGCAGCAGCTCATCAGCAACGCCTTTGGTGCATTTGACCTCGAAGCGGTGCCCCTTCTCACGCAGCGAGGAGCCCAAGTCGTTCCCCGCATGCAGTGCCTGGATGTTCTCCCGGACCAGGTCCTCACCCTTGGCGGAGAACTTCCTGCGGATGATGGCCTCGCCGATCTCAGGATCCACACCGAAGAGGCCGGTGACCGCACCGGCCGCCACCACGTTGGTGTACAGGCGGTTGCCGACCTCCAATGCCTTCTCCTTGAACGGCAGGAGGACTGCCGGCGAAGGAAGGTCAGCAGGTCCATCGGCAGGGAAGCTGTCCTTGTCGGCGATGACCAAGGTATCCCCGCTGATGCGATGGACCTCATGGGATACCGCCGCCTGGTCGAAGGGTATGAAGATGTCCATGCGGTCCACCAGGGCCGCCCTCCTCTCCTTGGCCACCCGCAACTCGGTGGAGTTCGAACCCCCTCTCACCCTGGACTCGTACTCCTTGGTGGCGAACACGTTGTACCCGGCGTCCTTGAATATCCCCACCAGGAGCTGTTCCACCGTCTGTATGCCCTGACCGGCGGCACCGCACATCACTATCGATACGTCCTGCATCCCCTATGGCTTGGTCATCGGGACTGATATAGGTTCTGCTCTCCTCCATTGCTTTGTTGAAGTCATCGAATTAGATAACACGGGCATTATGGAAGGGCGGACGACAGGTCGACTCTGCCATTGTTTAAGTAGCGATATCGACAATCCAGGCATAGTTGATCGTGATGAGAGCCCTGATAATATACCAGACCACCTTCGGGAGCAACAAGAGGATCGCCCAGAGCCTGGAGGCCATACTCGATGACATGGGCCATGATGTGGTGGTCAAGGATGTCAGGAAGGGCGACATCAATGATGTTGTCCGGGCGGACATCACGATCTTCAGTTCACCCACCCACATCGGTAACGCTCCGAGAAGGATGCGTCGTTTCCTCAAGAGGGTCGCCTCCTCCGAGGCGGAGGGTTCCTACGTTTTGATATCGACGGCAATGGCCGACACCGACCCGGAAGGCGACAATTCGTTGAAGAGCATGGCGGACGCCCTCTCAGGCAGCTCCATGAGCCGTGTCGGCTCGATGGTCCTGAAAGCGGAGGACGGGCTTGAAGAGGGTTTCGAGGATGGTTTAGAGGGATTGGTGTCGATGGCCTTGGAAGAAATCGGCGCCCACCGGGCAGAAGAGCGGTCGGATTGATCGACCACATATCGATGATGCTACGGCCTGTGAATATCGCCAAGCATCGCTCCGTCCCGAGAAGAGATGGTGTCGACACTGACCCGATAGCAACACGCTACCAGTGTTGAAATTCCGGGAACAGAGCGTCGCCCTCTCGGACCCATGCATCCGGTGCAACCCATTCTATAGCCAAGTATTGGGGCTCCATACTCTGACTGCGATACGAACAGGTAGACCAGGTACCGGGTTCAGGGTCTGAGGAAAAGCTTTTGTATATTCCAGCCATATATTTTTATGTGAGCGAAGGGGGTTTTTTTCGTCGGCAGTTCGAGGATTTGATCTTCGATGTCCAGAATCTCGATGGCCGCATACTGGGAATCTACTCCGAATTCCTGGTGGGGAAGATCAGGTCGACCATAGGGTCCGAACCGGACTTCGCATCCGAGATATTCTTCTGGAAGAGATTCCTCCGTAAAGGGGAGATCGTGGGTCGGAGGATAGAGGCTGCCCGGCTCCAGGATGTGAATGAGACCGTGATCTCCTGCTACGAGGAACTGGTCGATGTTTTCGGAGGAGCCTTGAACCTCCTGGACATCGGCTGCGGCCCGTTCTCACGTTTCTTCATCAAGGAGTTGATCGAGGACCCCCTGGTCACCATATCGGCAGTCGACCCTCTCGCCGATGTCTATACGGAGCTGCACGAGCAGCACAACACCGGATACGGCATAGATTGCGTGCAGGGATTCGGTGAGAACCTGAGCGATATCTTCCCGGATGGCCATTTCCACATGGCCTATTCCAAGAACGCCCTCGATCACAGCCAGGACCCGGGCAGATTCGTGGAGGAGGCCACCAAGGTACTGAAACCGGGCGGACTCCTTATGCTCCAGGGCTATGTCAAAGAGGGGACCAGGTCCAGATGGACCGGGCTGCACAAATGGAACATCGACATCGAGGGTGATGACATGACCATCACCAACAAGAAGGGCCGTACCTGGAACATCACCCGCGGGCTTCCCTTGGAGGCGGTGGATGTGAGTGCGACTGGTGTCAAGGCCGGGGATCGTTTCACGACGGTGTACAGGAAGACCGGCATTTAGATGCGGGATGGTTTCCTATTAGGACATTCATAGTCCCGCTACCGATCGATCCGTATTGAATACCCGCATGTTTTCTCTGATGATCGTCAGTGATTTTGTTTATGGGTTCAAGGCGATGGGGGCCTACGCCTGAATACCATCATGCCTGCTATCAGGGTAATGAACACGAATCCCAGGCATGGAATTCCGTCCTCCGATTCATCAGGGGTCTGAAGGAACGGTTCGAGTTCGATGACCGAACCTGATTCGGCCACGAATGTCTGGGCGGGGAAGGTCTTTCCAGCTTGGACCGCCGTCATGGTATGCTCACCTGGATATACCAGTATGGTGAAGTTGCCCCCGGCATCGGTTTCACCGACCAGGACATCGTCGATGAACACTTGCACGCCAACTGCCGGTTCGCCATCTGAATCGAGGATCTGGCCGCTGACGATTACCTGGTTACTCACAACGAGGGTGAAGTTGTGGCTGGCGGACAGCTTTCCGTCCGCCGAGGTTGCAGTGACGTTGACGAAATACGTCCCCGCCTGCATGGTTCCGTTCACCCAACCCTCAGTGGAGACGGAGAGGAATGACGCATCGCTGTCCAGGGAGAAGGTGCTGGTCTCATTCACCTCGATGAGGAACTGGAATTCTTGTCCTGCAACGAAGGCGCCCACCGCAGGAAGGGGCGGATCACCGGAAGCGATGGTTGGAGCCCAGCCCGGTCTGATGATCAAGCCCCACTCCTCGAAGGCGTCCAGCTTGCCTGCCTCCGAGGTGACGGTGAAGTTGATACTGTATGTGCCCTCATCGCCCACCTGCGGAGTCCCGCGTATGGTGAATACCGCATTCTCGAAATCCGTTACCAATTCCAACGAAGCGGGGAAGTTATGGTTGACTATCGATGTCGAGATACTCTCATTCACGGTGATGATGTGCTCATAATGGACATTGACCTGAGCATCCACTGGCGGAGGCCCTATGACAGGCACCCATGCCATGGCGATATCGAATGTCCAGTTATGGGTGGTGGACAGGGTCCCCGATTCCGAGGTCGCGGTGGCATTTATCCAATACTGTCCCCGATCCCCCACCTCCGGTAACCCTTCGACCTCGAACGATGTCGGGGAGATGGTCAAGGTTAGAGAGGAGGGGAGGTTGTGGTGGATGTCCCAGGTCACGGTCTCGTTGGCGATTATTGAATGCTCATAATGATAGGCCTCTTGGCCGTCCACCGGTGGGGGTCCGAACACCGGTGCCCACCTATCACGGACGGTAACGGTCATCTCATCCTGGTCCCAGTTACCTTGGGCGTCACTGACGTTCAGAGTGACGATGAAAATGCCTGTCACCGGGAAGTTGTGCTGAGCCGCAACCCCATAGACCTCCTGATATCCCACTCCATCGTTGAATGTCCAGGTGTAGTTGACCACTCCTACGTTGTCAGTGGAGGCGGAGCCGTTGAAAGTTACCGTGTCGCCCACGTGGACCACTTGGTCCAAGCCCGCGTCAGCTTCGGGGTCCTCCTGATCCAGCGACCACGGCTGCATCAGAGGGTAGAGGTCCTGATTGCCAAACCAGACATCCTGGGGGGTGTCCCCCATTCCATCGCCGTTCAAGTCCTCGCCCTGGTAATCGCTCCAATGGTTCCCCCCTATGGGATAATCCGCGTTCCAGATGTTCATATCATAATCATCGGCCTGGTATTGGTTGTCGATGAGGTTGTTGCTATGGAACAGGTTACCTGTTCCGGACTCCACCCTGATGCCGAACTTGTTGTTCTCGATGGTGTTCCGTATGACCGTGTTCTCGTCATTGCCCATATCGAACAGGACTATGCCGAAACCGGCCTGGGGGTTCTGGTGACCGGTCACGGTGTTGCAGCATATCGTATTGCCGGATGAGCTCACCAGGTAGATGCCGTTGATGCCGTTGCCCTCGATGGTGTTGTTGATCAGGTGGTTCTCATCCGAGAACACCAGCATGATCCCATCGTGGAGATTGTGGCTCACGTTGCTGTCGGCCAAGGTGATGTTGTGACTGGAATATACTGAAAGCCCTTGGGCGAAACCACTCAGGTTCAGACCCTTCATCAGAATGTCGTTGCAATCCACGAGGAAGACCTGTGCCGCATCCTCAGGTACGGTCGCATCGCTCTCGCCGATCAGATAGACTAGCGGGCGTCCGTCGATGGTGTTTCCCTCGATCACATGGCTGTCCCAGAATTCAGGTTCGATCATCTCCATGATTCCGAGTCCGTTGTCCATCAGGTTCTGGGATATCACCGTGCCTGTGGCCTCGAACATCATGATGTCCGCAGCGAGGTTGCCGACGAATGAGTTGTTGATGATGGCGTTGTCATCGCCCATCATCAGGAATACACCATGGCCGGTGCAATCGTGGATGGTGTTGTTCTCGATGCGGTTCTCGTTACCGGGGCCGAAGCTCAGGCCGTGTGAGCCGGTCATGGTGTTGTTGTCGATGAGGTTTCGGTCCGCATCATGCAGCCCGATGGAGGTACCGCCGGCGACGATGGTGTTCCAGGAGATGATGCAGTCATGGGTCGATGAGAGGGTGATGCCCGGTTCGACGGAGTTGATGTCGTTCCATCGTATGGTGACTTCCGAGCTGCTGGACAGGGATATGCCCACCACAGGGAGTGTGAATGTGTTGTTATGGATCGAGATAGCGGAGGACGTCATCGTCATGATGGCCCATTCCCCTCCCATGAAGGTGTTGTTTCCGATGTCCGCACCGGTGACCGATGTGAGTGAGATGCCACGTGGGTTGTCATCAATGGTGTTGTTGATTATGGTGTTGTGGTTGCTGTCCGAGGCCATCAGGATGCCTTTCTGAGTGTTCCCGTTCACCTTGTTGGAGGAAATCACGTTATCCGAGCTCCCTGATTCCAGGAACATCCCGTTCTGGTTATGGTCAAGGGTGTTGTTGTCGATCAGGTTGGACGACGAGCCGCTGAGATGGATTCCGTGCCGCTGATTGTTCGATGCGTTGTTGTGTGACAGCAGGTTGCCGTTGCTTGTCAGTGATATACCGTCCATGTTGCCTGTCGCAGTGTTGTTGTGTATGACGTTCGTCTCCCCGCCGATGATGTTGATGCCTCCGTGATAGGATGTCACGGTGTTGTTCAGGATGTTGTTGCCCCCGGGAGAGGCCACGAGAATACCACTGTTCGCCAGATTGGTCGGGCCGGTTATCCTGTTGCCATCGACGGTGATTGCCGAGCTGCCCTCGAAGATGTGGATGGCCAGTTTGTTACGCATCAGGTCGTTATCCTTTATCATCGACCCATGGGAGCCCATGGTATCGATGGCCAAACCGTTGTCGGATATCGTGTTTCCGATCACCAGATTGTCATCGGAACCGAAATACATCGCTATCGCCGCGATGTTGATGGATTCGCTGTTGTTGGCTATATGGTTCCCGATGATGGCGTTGTTGGGCGATTGTTCCATGTAAATCGCATAGCGGAGGTTGTCGGAGATGTTGTTCCCCTCCAGGGTCATATTCTCAGCTAGAGTGACGGTTATACCCTCACTATTGCCGGAGACCGTATTGCCCTTCAACGTCAGGTCCCTGTTACTAAAGCCGGTGCTGCCATCTATCGAGATGCCGGTGTCATCATTACCGGTCACGGTGTTGGAGAGCAGGGTGTTGTTATGGGAGGGATAGACACGGATGCCTGTGAACTCGTTGTTGGTGACGGTGTTGTTCACCACCATATTGTGGTTGCTGAGCAATCCAGCCACTGGAATCCCTCCCAGGAATATCCCGATGCCGTTGTCGAAGGCCAGATTGTCCGCCAACAGGTTTTCGTCGGAGCCGTAAAGCGAGATGCCCCAAACATTGCCGGAGACCGAGTTGTTGTGAACCCTGTTCGCTTCACCCCCGTAGAGGAATATGCCGGTGTCTCCCCTGGTGACGTTGTTGTTATCCAACTCGTTGCCTTCACCTTCGTGAACCGATATACCGTACCAGGAATCGGAGATGTTGTTCCAACTCACCGTGTTGCTGTTCGAGCGGTAAATGTAGATCGGCTCATGACAATCGGACAGTTGGTTTTCGGATAGCACGTTCCCGCTGCCGAAACCGACGGTGACCGCCTTCTTGAGGTCGGCCATGGTCTGCCCCTCCACCGTGACCCCGGTGCAATTGGCCAATATGACCTGACCGGCCCCTGCGACCACTGCGCCGCCGACCTGGTCCCTCAGGTAGATCAACGGAGCCCCGTTCACAGAGTTGGAGTCGTCAATGCTGTGGGTGTTCCAGTGCTCCAAGGAGTCCGAGAGATCTGAGAAATCCACTATGCCGTACATGGTGTTCCCATGCAGCGTCACCTGGGTGGAACCGCTGATCACCGCCGCCGCTCCTGAGGAGATCAGAAAGCTGTCGGTCAATGATGCGCCCGTGGTGCCCTCCACATAGAACGGCATGGAGGAATTTAGGACCAGGTCCGCTGCTGAAAGATGATTGCCCACTATAGCATACAACGCCTTACCGTTATCGGAGGTGGAGTTTATCGTCAATCCGCTGATGGAAACCCCTTCGGCCGTGACCCGTAAGGTGTCCTGACCGGAGGACAGCTTGGTGTTCGACGTGCCGTTACCGATGATGGTAACCGATTTCCCGACGGTTGTTTGGCCCACGTAAACGCCATGCCATATCCGGATGGTGTCCCCATCCTTGACCTGGGAGCTTACCATGGCCTCGGTCAGGGTCTCGAAGTCCCCTTTGCCGTCCACATCCACTACCCACACATCACCTACTGGTCCGGCGGATGTCGGCTCAAGCATGAGGAAAAAGCCCAGGCTGAACAAGAGAATGATGGTTGTGAAGATGACCGTCCGTACATTATCCATCGATACCTCCAAGCCCAGAGTATGATACTATGGTGAAACAGGTTTTTGACGAGTATAAAAAGAATACCTAGGGTCAATTTCAGATAGGCATTCTCCTCCCATATGGTTTTAGGGGCTGGACATCCCTCATTCGTCACGATTCCCCCGATCCGGCCCTAGGCATTCTTCCATGGGTTTGATTATCTGATGTAATTAGCATTGTTAATTACAATAATCAAGTATTGTAATTCGCTCAATTATATATACGACATAACCGGTTGTTTCTGATTGTGCTCATTGATTACGGTTATCGTCGCGATTATTCGAGGTATAAGGCAGACAAGTATCCGGTCAAACACCGTCGCAAGGTTCCATTCGCACCGTCGCTGAGGTTGGGGCCGGAATACCGTTACCTTCTGAAGCAGATCCGTGGATTGGAGCAGGACCTGGATAGCATGGTCCTAAGCGATACCGACTATCTTGAGCTTGTCAGTGAGGCCTTCACATCGAATATCCATTGGTCTGTGGCTCTGGAAGGTAACCCCATGACCGAAGAGGAGGTCAGGAGGGTGACCGGCTCATTCTTCGATGGTGAGGTCGATGATTCCCCTTATGGCCATGTGCAGGAGATATTGAACCACCTTCATTCATTCTTCTGGAAGGATGAACTGTCACTTCCTTGGAGGGCGGGGGTGGTCAGCACGGTGCACAGTCTTCTAACTCAGGATGTGGGTCGAGGGTACTCGCCAGGCATACTAAGGACTGTGTTTTCATCTATAGAGGGAGGGGATGGTTTCGAATACTTCCACACCTGCCCCCCGGAACACATACTCACCGAGCTGGATTCCCTCTTGGATTGGCTTAACCATTCCCCTTACGACGAGATCGTCACCGCCGCCTTGTTCTTCCATGAGTTCCAGAGCATCCACCCTTTCACCGACGGCAATGGCAGGACCGGCAGGACCCTGTTCCATCTTCTGTTGCAGGAACTGGGACTTCCCAACTCCAAACTGTGCATGATAGAGAAGCACTTACTGCAACGCCCGGACATATACTACAACCTTCTGGCTTACACCGATCAGATGAATGACTACGAGCCTTTCGTGATGTATGTCACGGAATCAATTTTGAAGGCGTATGAAGAGGCGTTCGGAACACTCAAGGAGAAGGATGTGCTGAGCAAGGTGGATGAGGTATCGAGACAATTGGTCATCCGCTCCAAACGAGGCGGATGGTTCACTCTGGGTGAGGCCGTGACCTGGTCCGGCGGCCTCAGCGAACAGAGCGTTTCGAGGAGATTGAGGGATCTTCAAGGATTGGGCGTCATAGAGAAGACGGGGAGGACGAAGGCCACCCGTTTCCGGTTCAAGACTCCCTTCCAGGATCTGAAGGAGAGGTCCATGCGCCGATTCCATGAGCAGGTCACCCTCGACGGACTGTGATTGAATTCACGTTGGTTACGTGGAAGGTTGATAACGATGTTCCAAGGATACCTATCGGCGTCAGATTGGAGAATGGCGAGCCCGCGGGGTACTGAACCTAGCTTAAGCCAGATAACTGAGAAATAATTCTATTAAACCTCATTTTCCGGCGATAGAATTTGCCGTGATTTT
>SKGM01000011.1 GCA_007117455.1 Candidatus Methanomethylophilaceae archaeon | reverse complement strand
GATATGCTGGGAATCCCCTTCTCCGGATAGTGTACCATGCCGCCCAAAGCCTCTATCCCTAGACCGAGATGGTGTATGCAGCCCACGACAGCATCCTGCCTCACCCTGTTCTGGTACTTGACTATGGCATTCGCCGATAGTCCGCCGTCATAAGCGCCGGCACAGACCTCGGGAGTGGTCAGGTCCGACTCATCCAACGCCAGGGTGAGGTCGCGGAGGAAGAGTGGGCACCTATCCGGTTCCTCGCCCCGGAGTGAGGAGAGGAAACGGGCTCTGCCGGTCATCCCCCTCCGTCCGGAAGGAAGCTCAGGTCGGTGCGGTTGGCGATATCAGGTATGTTGCTCAAACGTCCGAAATCCACCAGGACCTGCGCAGCCATGGTGAGGCTCTGGATGTCGGTCTCGTTGAACCCCACATCGTAGAACTGGAGGCGGCTACATGCATCCTGGTCCGCAATACTCGCCACGCCGGTGCGTGTGTAGCATATCTCCATGGCCTCGTCCCAATTATCAAGGATGAACTGGTTGCTACGGACGAGCACATCGATCATGGTCCGCACCGCGTCCGGATTCCGGTCAATGATGCGCTGTGTCGCCAGCAGGGTTATCGGGAAGGTGGACCCCTGTCCAGAGGAATTGCCTATCTCATGCACCGCGGATCCACACCGTCTCTCGGTGTTTATGGCCCATGGCTCACTTCCTGCCATCGCATCTATCTGCCTCTCACCGTTGACGCCGGCCTCCATGGCGATTGGTATCTCGGTGGGGGACATGGGGACGATCTTGACGCTGTTCGGACCGGTCACATTGACGTCATTGGCATGCAACCAACGCAGGAAGGCACCATGGGTGCTGGAACCCTGCTGCAGACCGACCTTCTTCCCCTCCAGGTCCTTCGGGCTCTCGATATCGGTGAAGGCGATGAATCTATGCATCCCTTCGCCGCCTATGAATCTGGCGACGATCTTGACGTTGTCGTTCTGGGCCACCGTATTGACCGCAGGGCCGTCCCCCATGGCCGCCATGTCCGCCGATCCGGTCAACATCGCCTCCGCCGCCCTCACCCCGCCGGTCACAATGTACGGTTTTATGCCCGCCTCGTCCAGCATCCCCGTCTCCTTGGCCACTATGAGGGTCTCATAGTTCGATTTGTCACTGAAGGCCACGGTCACACTGTCATCGAACAGCAATGGCAGCAGAACCGCACCTCCGGCAAGAAGCAGGACGCCCACCATCACCACACTGACCATCGTCACCGTCCTCATATCCTCAAACCCCCTTGAGTTCTATCAATGCCGACGGGGCCCCGTTGGCACAGGGACAGGCCTGCAGCATGTTGATTATCTCCTCCTTCATACGAACCAAACCAGGGTCTGAGAGGTCCCTCGGCCACGGTTCGTCAATTCGCCACTCCTTCTCTATCCTGCCCGGGGAAGGGGACATCAGCACGATCCTGGTGCCCAGCAACAAGGCCTCGTCGATGTTGTGGGTAACGAACACCACTGTCTTCCGCTCCCTCTGCCAGAGCTTCAAGACCTCGTTGTCCAGTTTGCGGCGGGTCTGTTCATCCAGACTTCCGAACGGTTCGTCCATGAGGAGCAGGTCGGGCCCCATGGCCAGGGTGCGGGCTATGGCCACCCTCTGTTTCATCCCTCCGGATAGGTCCGATGGTCGCGAGTGAGCGAAATCCTCCAGACCAACAAGATTGAGCTGCTCCATGGCCCTCTCCTCCTTGCGCTCCTTGCCCTGAAGGGAGAACATCACATTCTCCAGCACCGACATCCAAGGGTAAAGGCTGGACTCCTGGAACACGACTCCCCTGTCTGGTGAAGGGCCCTTGACGCCCTCGCCCTTGAAGAACACCTCTCCGCGGCTTGGACCTTCAAAACCTGCTAGGAGGTTCAATGTGGTGCTTTTCCCACATCCACTGGCGCCCACCAGGCAGAGGAACTCCCCCTCCTCCACCTTGAGGCTGACATCCTTCAACGCGATAAGCCCCTTCCCGCGGCGGGGGTCGGTGAAGACCTTCGACACATTGCGTAACTCAGCGGTCATATCAGGTCCTCCCTGTCCAATCCCAAACGGTGCCTCACCCGGTTCTCCATGCTCACGAAGAGCAGCTTCTCGATCGCCAGGCCGATCATGCATATCACCACGATGCAGACGAATGCCGCCGTGAAATCCAGATTGTAGCGGGACTGGTATATCGAGAATCCGAGGCCGAGTGCCACGCCCACTACCATCTCAGCGGCTATGAGGACCCGCCAACCGTTCGCCAGGCCGATCCTCATACCGTTGATTATCGACAGCGAGGCCGCGGGCAGAAGCACCTGGAAGAAAGTGGCGCTATCATCCTTCCCGGACATCCTCGCCACCCGGGTGAACACCGTCGGCACCTCACGTATCCCTCCCGCGGTGTTGATGACCAGGGGAGGGATGGCGGTCATGGCTATTATGAAAACAGTGGCGGTCTCCCCCAGGCCGAATATGAGCATCGCGATCGGTATCCATGCCAATCCAGGTATCATCTGGAAAACATAGACTGAGACCATGCCGATCTCATGCAGTCGTGGGAGGGTGCCGAACGCCATCCCCAGGGTAAGTCCGATGACCAGGGCGATCAGGTAGCCCTGTCCCCACCGGCTCAATGAGACCGTGGTGTGGGTGTATATGCTCTCACCGTTGACATCCGCCCCCCTCAGGGCCTCCCATAGGGCGATCAGCGTTTCGGGAGGGGTCGGGAAAGCCACGCCGCGAATGAACATCATGGCCTCGGCGACAACCCACCAGAGCATAACCACGATCAGGATGCCCAGGGCGGCATTTCCCAGGGCGTGGGCCAGAAGACGGGGCCTCTCGGAGCGGAAGACGAAATGAGCCTTCCCCTCCTCCAACGCCGCCCTCGTCGCCTCCTCCCTGCCCTTTGTACTGGCATCCATCGGATCGTTGTCTCCTAGATTTACGATTCCATTATTTGATTTCAATATCAAATAATGTTACTAGAATTATGAACAAATATTTAATGGGGCGCCAAAGAACTTCAAGCCCTAGGCTGGAAGGTTACGTGTCGTAGTGATTGTGACCCGACTCAGTCGAACCAGGCGCGCATCCTATCGACCAGGTCCATCCTCTCCCATGGGAGGTCCAGGTCGCTACGGCCGAAGTGACCGTAGCTGGCCGTGGGCTTGTATATGGGAGACTGAAGGCCGAGCCTCTTGATTATCGAGTACGGTCTCCAGTCGAACACCTCAGCGGTCATCCTGTTGATCTCCAGCTCATCCACCTTGGCAGTGCCGAAACAGTCGACCCATACGGATACCGGGTTCGCTACGCCGATGGCATAGGAAACGGCGACCTCGCACTTGTCGGCCAGGCCGGCGGCGACGATGTTCTTGGCCACGTAACGGGCGGCATAGGCGCCGGAGCGGTCGACCTTGCTCGGGTCCTTACCTGAGAAGCAACCTCCGCCCACTCTCCCCACTCCCCCATAGGTATCGACGATGATCTTCCGTCCCGTGAGGCCGACGTCCGACTGGGGCCCGCCGATGACGAACCGTCCCGTGGGGTTGATGTGATAACGCGTTTGTTCACCCACCATCTCCTGGGGGATGACCGGCCTTATGACCTTCTCCTTGACATCCTCCACGATCGTGGCATGGTCCACACCGTCCCGGTGCTGGGTCGAGACGACCACCGTCTCCACGCTCACCGGCTCGCCGTTCAGGTAGCGGACGGTCACCTGGGCCTTGCCATCCGGACGTAGATAGTCTATCAGTCCACTCTTACGGACCTCGGAGAGGCGTCGAGTGAGATTATGGGCCAGTAGGATCGGCAGAGGCATCATCTCCTCTGTCTCGTTGGAAGCGAAACCATACATCATGCCCTGGTCGCCCGCCCCCATAAGATTGGCCTCGCTCTCACCGGGGCTGCTCCTCTCCTCATGCGAGCATCCGACACCGAGGGCGATGTCGGCGGACTGCTCCTTCAACAATATCTGGATGTCGCAGGATTCGTAACTGAATCCCACATCGGGGTGGTCATACCCCATCTCCTCCAACGTGCTCCGTACGATGGCCTCCACATCGACGTCCGCCGAGGAACTTATCTCCCCCAGGACGATCACCCGGTCGGTGGTGACCACGGTCTCACAGGCAACACGGGCACAAGGGTCCTGGGCGAGGTGGGCGTCCAGTACAGAATCGGATATCTGATCGCAGACTTTGTCGGGATGGCCTTCGGTCACCGACTCCGAGCTGATGAGATAATGCGAATCCATTATTATCGTCATTGAATCCGATGCATCATATTTGATAGGAACGGATAGCGGACTTAGGCCCCACCTATCCGATGGTCAAATCGACAATACCATATATCCCGCCCTCGGATTCATTCTCATATTCTATGGAGGTAACTGAGTATGCATCACGACAAGGATATGAAACAGGGAATCCCCCTGATAGGTGACAGTTTCCCTGAGGTGGAGGTTAAGACCACACACGGAATGATGAACCTGCCCAAGGACTACAAGGGAAAATGGTTCGTCCTCTTCAGTCATCCCGCTGACTTCACACCGGTGTGCACCACCGAATTCGTTGGATTCGCCAAGAAATCGGATGAGTTCAAGGCCTTGGGCGCTGAGCTGATAGGCGTATCTATCGATCAGGTGTTCTCGCACATCAAGTGGGTGGAATGGATATCGGACAACCTGGATGTGGAGATAAACTTCCCGATAATAGCTGACCACGGTGACTTCGCCAAAGCCTTGGGGATGGTTCACCCGGGTAAGGGCAGCAACACCGTAAGGGCGGTCTTCATAGTCGATCCCAAGGGGATCATAAGGCTGATTATCTACTACCCTCAAGAAGTGGGCAGGAGCGTCAACGAGGTCCTCAGGGCCCTGAAGGCCCTGGTCACCGCTGACGAGAAGGGCGTGGCGATGCCGGAGAACTGGCCCAACAACGAGGGCCTGGACCTCAAGGCCAAGGTCATCATACCCCCCGCCACCACCGTCGATGAGGCCAAGAAGCGCCGTGGCCAGGGATACGACTGGTGGTTCGCCACCAAAGACCTCTGAGAAGGATCAGAGGAAGAGACCAAACCCCTTATCCAAATCTTTATTATCGTTTATCGTTATCGTTTTCCGATAATCGTTGCACTTCAGAAGATTGATGTCGGGGTTCATACGCATCCACATCCTCCATCATGCCGCCCAGCCGGAGGG
This sequence comes from Candidatus Methanomethylophilaceae archaeon, assembly GCA_007117455.1. Classification (GTDB taxonomy): domain Archaea; phylum Thermoplasmatota; class Thermoplasmata; order Methanomassiliicoccales; family Methanomethylophilaceae; genus PWHV01. The sequence continues at coordinate 151 of SKGM01000011.1, read as the reverse complement.
AACCTATGGTCTGTGGATGATAGGGGAGCTCTCCCGCCATGGGTACCAGGTCAGCCCCGGTACGATCTATCCGATCCTCGGCGAGATGGAGAGGGACGGTCTTCTGCGGTCTGAGTATAAGAAGGCCGGTAGGGGCCGCCGCAAAGTTTAT